>NZ_JBAFWH010000010.1:0-193665 GCF_043195015.1 Xanthobacter sediminis
ATTCGCGGCGGCTGACGTCATCGCCGAGGCTTCTTTCGCCCAGGTGCCCGTCGAGGGCGGTGCACCCGTGACCGAGCCCATGACCACCGGCCTCACGGCCGAAGCCGAGGCGGCGGAGGCCCCGACGGCGGAGGCCGAAGCCATTGAGCCGGCCACCGGAGCCGGCTGCTCCGCCATCGCGACTGAGGACGCCATCTTGGAGATGCCCACGGAGACCGCGGCGGACGATGCCTGCGCGACGGCCGCCGGCCTCACCGCCGATACCGCGACGGCCGCGCTCTCCGGCGAGGCCCTCGACGCGCCCGTGCTGGACGGCGCCCTGGCCCAGCTCGCGGCAGCGGCCCTGGAGGGTGCGACCGCCCTGCTCGACGGCGGCATGCCGCTCGCGGGAGCCCTCGCCGAGCCCGTGGAGGAAGAGCCGGCCCCGGCGCACTTGCGCGCGCTCACAAGCATGATCGTGGTGGGGCGGCTGGCCCTGCCGGAGGTGGACGGCCAGGACCTCGCGCCCGTTCCGCCCGCCGAGCCCGCCCCCGAGGCGGAAGCGGCGGCGCGAGCGGCAAGCCAGATCAGCGCCCATTTCGCCTGGCAGCCCTATCGCCTGAACATCGGCGGCGAGCCCCGCGCCGCCGCGCCCGAGCCGCAGGCCGCGGCGGCGGTGGAGACGGCGGACGTCGCGGAGATGGCGCCCGAGGCGCCCGCCCCGTCCCTGCCCGCCCTTGCTGCGGAGACCGTGAACCTTCCCGCCGTGGTGGAGGCGCTGGAGCCGGGCCACGACCCCTTCGCCTATCACCTGCCCGCCCACGACCTGCTGCGCGAGCCGCCGCAGGTGGAGCCGGACTATGAGCTTTCCGAGGAGTTTCTCGACCAGAGCTCGGCCATGCTGCAGCAGATCCTGCGCGACTTCGGCATCCGCGGCGAGGTGATCGACGCCAATCCCGGCCCCGTGGTCACCCTCTATGAGTTCGAACCGGCGCCGGGCGTGAAGTCCTCCCGCGTGATCGCGCTCGCCGCCGACATTGCCCGCTCCATGAGCGCGGTCTCGGCCCGCGTGGCGGTGGTGGAAGGGCGCAACGTGATCGGCATCGAGCTGCCCAACCGGCGGCGCGACACGGTGTGGCTGCGCGAACTGCTCGCTTCCCACGAGTTCGAGGAGGCGCGCACCAAGCTCGGCATCTGCCTGGGCAAGACCATCGGCGGTGCGCCGGTCATCACCGATCTCGCCCGCATGCCCCATCTTCTGGTGGCCGGCACCACCGGCTCGGGCAAGTCGGTGGCCATCAACACCATGATCCTGAGCCTGCTCTACCGGCACACGCCGGAGGCCTGCCGGCTCATCATGATCGACCCCAAAATGCTGGAACTCTCCGTCTACGAGGGCATCCCGCACCTTCTGACCCCCGTGGTGACGGACCCCAAGAAGGCCATCATCGCCCTCAAGTGGGCGGTGAAGGAGATGGAGGACCGCTACCGCAAGATGGCGCGCCTCGCGGTGCGCAACATCGACGGCTACAACGCCCGCATGTCGGAGGCCCGCGACAAGGGCGAGGTCATCACCCGCCAGGTCCAGGTGGGCTTCGACAAGGAAAGCGGCGAGGCGCTCTACGAAGAGCAGCAGATGGACCTCTCCCCGCTGCCCTACATCGTCATCATCGTGGACGAGATGGCGGACCTGATGATGGTGGCCGGCAAGGAGATCGAGGGCGCCATCCAGCGGCTCGCCCAGATGGCCCGCGCCGCCGGCATCCATCTGGTGATGGCCACCCAGCGCCCCTCGGTGGATGTCATCACCGGCACCATCAAGGCCAATTTCCCCACCCGCATCTCGTTCCAGGTGACGAGCAAGATCGACAGCCGCACCATCCTCGGCGAGATGGGCGCGGAGACACTGCTGGGCCAGGGCGACATGCTGTTCATGGCCGGCGGCGGGCGCATCACCCGCGTCCACGGCCCCTTCGTCTCCGACCAGGAGGTGGAGCACGTGGTGGCCTTCCTGAAGGCGCAGGGCGGGCCCGAGTATCTGGAGGACGTGGTGCAGGACGAGGAGGCCGACGGCCCCTCCGGCAATGACGACGCCGTGTTCGACAAGAGCGAGATGGGCGAGAGCGGCGGCGATCTCTACGACCAGGCGGTGGCCATCGTGCTGCGCGACCGCAAGGCCTCCACCTCCTACATCCAGCGCCGCCTGCAGGTGGGCTACAACAAGGCCGCCAGCCTCATGGAGCGGATGGAGAACGAGGGCATCGTGGGGCCGGCCAACCATGCCGGCAAGCGCGAGATCCTCTCCTTCGGCCGCGACCGCGACGACGACCACTGATGCCATCGCCCCCGGTCCCCTGGGGCATTTTCAAGCGAAGCGGTCCCGGTTCGCTTGAAAAATGAGTAAGCTCAATAACCTGGAATGATTTCTGCGCGCCGATGCGAGCGGAAATCATTCCAGACCGGGGCCGGCCCGGTTTCGCTCGGACGCGGCACGGGTTCGGACCATCAGCACCAGCCTTCGACCGGCGCCGGGCGGGCATTGCTCAAACACCGCCGGGCTTGGCCGAAGGTCCGTGAGCAGGCCCAGGGGCCTTTGGCTTGAGGGCCGGCCCGTAGCGCCCCGCGGGGCTGGGCCTCAAGGCAGGAAGGCGCGGACGGCGGCGGCCGCCGCCATGGCCGCCGCCACCGGCATGATGTCGTTGCGCACCAGCTTGGCCGTCACCAGCGCCGCTACGAGGCCGGCGATCATGCCCTTGTCGCCGTGCACGGCGCCGGGCGCCAGCAGCGCCACCAGCACTGAGCCCGGCAGGCAGTCCAGGATCTTGCGCACCCGCGGCGTCACCGGGATGAGGCGCATCAGGAAGAAGCCAGCGGTGCGGTTGAACACGGTGGCGAGCGCCATGATGCAGATGGCGGCGAGGGTGCCGGCGTCAACGCTCATCGGTGAAGCCTCCGGCGAAGGCCCCGGCGAGCGCGCCGATGACGATGAACCACCAGCCCGGCAGCAGGAACGAGACACCGACGGCCACCAGCGCCGCCACGCCCCAGCCCACCGCCTCGCGCCGGCCGCGCCAGTTGGGCAGCAGCATGGCGATGAAGAAGGCCGGCACCACCAGGTCCACCCCCACCGCCTTGGGATCGGGGATGCCGCCGCCCACCACGTGCCCGGCCAGCGTGCCCGCCACCCACAGCAGCCAGGTGACGGCCCCGGCGCCGAGGAAGTAGCCGGCATCCCGCCCGCCCTGGCCGTAATAGCGCATGGCGAGCGCCCAGTTGTTGTCGGCCAGCAGCACCAGGGAGGAATAGGACTGCCACGCCGGCAGCGGCGCGAACCAGGGCCGCAGCGCCGCCGCCATCAGCACATGGCGCATGTTCACGGTCATGGTGAGGAAGCCGAGCGCGAGCAGGGAAGCGGCGGTCCAGTGGGTGGACCAGCCTTCCAGCGCCACCATCTGCGCGAGGCCGGCGAAGACGAGGCCGCTGAACAGCCCCGCCTCCGTGAGGCTGAGCCCCTTCTGGGCCGCTGCCGCGCCGAACGCCATGGCGAACACCACGAGGCCCGGCATGAGGGGAAAGATGGTGCGCGCGCCCTCGATAAAGCCCGCGAGGGTGAGCGTGGTGGGGGGATGATCGGAGCGGAGCATGCGGGGGGCGGGGCGCGCAATGGAATCGAAAGGAAGTCTCCTCCTTAGGCCCGGTACCCCGCCCCGGCCAACCCGATTTCACTCGCCGGCGCCGGCTTTCGTTGCTGCGGTGCCGAACAGATCCTCCAGCCCCTCGTCCCAGGAGGGTACCGGGCCGTAGAGGGCGGCGAGGTGGTCGATGAGGAGACGCACCTTGCGGGGCAGGAAGCGGCGCGAGGGATAGACCGCGAACACCCCCACCCGGTGGGAGGCCCGCCATTGCGGCAGCACCACCTGGAGCGCGCCGGAGCGCAGCTCCGGCCCCACGTCCCAGGTGGAGCGCAGGGCGATGCCCACCGAGGCGAGCACGGCGGCGCGCACCACCTCGTTGGAATTGGTGCGCAGGGGGGCGGATATGCGCAGCGTCACCGGCCCCTGCGGCCCCTCCAGGCGCCAGGGGTCCTGGCTGTGGGTGGCGAGCAGCACATGGGCGGAAAGATCCGCGATGGTGGACGGCGTGCCGGCGCGGGCAAGGTATTGCGGCGTGGCGCACAGCACCCTGTGCACGGGCGCGAGGCGCCGCGCCACCAGGCTGGAATCGTCCAGGTCCGCGATACGGATGGCGAGGTCGAACCCCTCCCCCACGATGTCCACGAAGGCGTCGGTCAGCTCGATGTCGATGGCGAGGCCCGGATTGGCGGCCAGCAGCGGGCCGATGTGGGGCGCGATGTGCATGCGCCCGAAGGAGGTGGGCGCCGAGACCCTGAGCAACCCGCGCGCCTCGGCGGTGCCGTGGGCGAGCTGGTTCTCCGCCTCCTCCACCGCCGCCAGGATGCCCACCACCCGCTCGTAGAAGCCCTCGCCCGCCTCGGTCAGGGTCACCTTGCGCGTGGTGCGCTGGAACAGCCGCGCGCCGAGCCGCTCCTCCAGCCGCTGCACCCGCTTCGACACCACCGGCGGAGTCAGGCCCAGCTCCCGCCCCGCCGCCGAAAGGCTGCCGGCGGTGACGATGCGGGCGAAGATCTCCAGGTCCGCCAGATTGTCGATCATCCCGCCTCCGGCGCAGATTATTGCCGCTTCTCGGAAGACTTTATCCACGGCGGCAACAATCGGCGACCGCTTTTCCCGCCGAACCCATTATAATTCGTCCAAACAAGACCAAACGGGGAAACGCCTCATGGGTGCCGCGGCCCAATCCTCACGCCAATCCTCACGCCTCGCCATGCCCGAGCCGGACGCGCGGGTGCTCGCCCGCCGCGCGGACATCGCCGCCGACCTGCGCCGGCTGGTGGGGGATGGGGCGGTGATCGACCATGAGCGGGCCATGCGCCCCTACGAATCCGATGCCCTCACCGCCCACCGGCAGCTTCCCCTCGTGGTGGTGCTGCCCGCCACCACGCAGGAGGTGGCGGCGGTGCTGGCTTATTGCCACGAGCACCGCATCCGCGTGGTGCCACGCGGGGCCGGCACCTCGCTCTCCGGCGGCGCGCTGCCGCTCGAGGATGCCGTGCTGCTGGGCATGGCGCGGTTCACACGCATCCGCGAGATCGACATCCCCAATCGCTGCGCGGTGGTGGAGCCGGGGGTGACCAACCTCGGCATCACCAAGGCGGTGGAGCACCTGGGCTTCTATTACGCGCCCGACCCCTCCTCGCAGATCGCCTGCACCATCGGCGGCAACGTGGCGGAGAATTCCGGCGGCGTGCATTGCCTGAAGTACGGCCTCACCACCCACAACGTGCTCGGCGCCGAGCTGGTGCTGATGACCGGCGAGATCGTGCGCCTCGGCGGCCGCCACCTCGACGCCGGCGGGCTCGACCTGCTCGCGGTGGTGGTGGGCTCGGAGGGTCTGCTGGGGGTGGTCACCGAGGTCACGGTGCGGCTGCTGCCCCGGCCCGAGACCGCCCGCGCCGTGCTGGTGGGCTTTCCCTCCTCCGAGAGCGCGGGGGAGTGCGTGGCCCGCATCATCGCCGCCGGCATCATCCCCGCCGGCATCGAGATGATGGACAAGGACGCCATCGCCGCCGCCGAGGCCTTCGTGCAGGTGGGCTATCCGCTGGACGTGGAAGCGCTGCTCATCGTCGAGCTGGATGGGCCGGAGGCCGAGTGCGCGCACCTGCTGGGCGCGGTGGAGGCGCTGGCGCGCGACTGCGGCGCCACCACCCTGCGCGTCTCGCGGAGCGAGGAGGAGCGGCTCGGCTTCTGGGCCGGGCGCAAGGCGGCATTCCCCGCGGTCGGGCGCATCTCGCCCGACTATCTGTGCATGGACGGCACCATTCCCCGCCGCCAGCTCCCGTTCGTGCTAGCGCGCATGCGCGAGCTGTCGCGCCGCCACGGGCTGCGCGTCGCCAACGTATTCCACGCCGGGGACGGCAACCTGCACCCACTCATCCTCTACGACGCCAACGCCCCCGGCGAGCCGGAAGCGGCGGAGGCGTTCGGCGCCGACATCCTGCGCCTGTGCGTGGAGGTGGGCGGCGTGCTCACCGGCGAGCACGGCGTGGGCATCGAGAAGCGCGACCTGATGCCGGTGATGTTCAACGCCGTCGACCTCGCCCAGCAGCAGCGCCTCAAGTGCGCGTTCGACGCCGAGGGCCTGCTCAATCCCGGCAAGGTGTTCCCCACCCTCCACCGCTGCGCCGAGCTGGGCGCGATGCATGTGAGCGGCGGCGTCCTGCCCTTCCCCGACCTGCCGCGGTTCTGAGCCATGGCGGACGCCCCGACACAAGGCCTGCGCCCCCGCGACGAGCAGGAGGTGGCGCAGATGGTGGCCGCCGCGGCGGCCGGCGGCCGCACCCTGGCCGTCACCGGCGCCGGCTCCAAGCACGCCCTCGGCCGCCCGGTGGCGGCGGACGCGGCGCTCGACCTCTCGGCCCTCACCGGCGTCACCCTCTACGAGCCGGAGGAGCTGGTGCTCTCCGCCCGCTGCGGCACGCCGCTCGCCGACATCGAGGACATGCTGGCCGCGCGCGGGCAGATGCTGGCCTTCGAGCCCATGGACCCCGGCCCGGTGCTGGGCGGGCCGGAGCGGGCGGGCACGCTCGGCGGCGCGTTCGCGGTGAATTTCTCCGGGCCGCGCCGCCTTTCCGCAGGCGCCCTGCGCGACCATGCGCTGGGGGTGCGGGCGGTGTCCGGGCGGGGCGAGGTGTTCAAGGCCGGCGGGCGGGTGGTGAAGAACGTCACCGGCTATGACCTGCCGCGCCTCATGGCCGGTGCCTTCGGCACCCTCGGCATCGCCACCGAGATCACCCTGAAGGTGCTGCCCCGGCCGGAGACGGAATGCACCCTGCTGGTGGCCGGCCTTGCGCCCGCCCGCGCGGCGCAGGCCATGAGCGCCACCATGGGCGCGCCGTGCGAGGTCTCGGGCGCGGCCCACCTGCCGGCGCCCATCGCGGCGCGGCTGCCGGGCCTTCAGGGAAACGGCGCGGTGGCGCTGCGGCTGGAAGGGGTGGAGCCCTCGGTGCGCGCCCGGCGGGACACGCTGGCGCGCGCCCTCGCCCCCTTCGGCCCTGCCGAGATGCTGGACAGCGGGCCCTCCGCCGTTTTGTGGCGCGCCGTGCGCGACGCCCTCCCCTTCGCGGGCGGCGGCGCGCGGCCGCTGTGGCGCATCTCCACCGCTCCCATGGCCGGGCCGCCGCTCGCGGCGCGGCTCACGGACGCGCTGGGCGGCGTAGCCTTCTGCGACTGGGCCGGCGGCCTCGTGTGGCTGGAGCTTCCCGGCCCGGACAGCGCGGCGGCGCAGGTGCGCGCCGCCCTGGCGCCCCACGGCGGCCACGCCACCCTGCTGCGCGCCACCGCCGCCGAGCGGGCGCGCGCGGCCGTGTTCCAGCCCCCGGAGGGCGCCCTGGCCGCGCTCGCGGCGCGGGTGAAGGCCAGCTTCGATCCGGCCGGGGTGCTCAACCCCCACCGCATGCACGAGGACTGGTGATGGCGCCGCACAGCACCCCTCCGGCACGACGCTCCCTCGGTGCGGAGGCCCTTGGTGCGACAAGTCCTGGCGTAACAGCCGCCGGGCCGGCGGCCCGCGCCCTGGACAGCGTGCACGCGAGGGCCCGCAGGGCGATGGCCTGCGGTACGGAGACGCCCGACGCGACAGCTCATGGCATGGCAGTGCCCAAGCCGGCCGCCCATGGCCCCGAGAGCCTTCGCGCGAGAACCCGCAGGACGGCGGTCCTTGGCGCGGAAGCGCCCCGCGCGACAGCTCATGGCATTGCAGTGCCCGGGCCAACGGCCCGTCGCCCTGAGAGCCTCCACGCAGGGCCCCGCAGGGCGACGGTCCTCGGTACCGAGGCGCCCTACGCGACAACTCCTGGCGTGGAAGGGCCCAGGCCAGCCGCCCCTGGCCTTGAGAGCCTTCGCGCGAGGCCCCACAGGGCGATGGCCCTCAACGCGGAGGCGCTCCGCGCGGCAAGTCCCTGCGCGACGGCGCCCAAGCCAGCCGCCCGTGGCCCCGAGAACCTCCGCGTAAGGCCCCACAGGGCGACCGTCCTCGGCGCGGAGACGCCCTACGCCATAACTCATGGCATGACGGTGCCCACGCCGGCGGCCGGTGGCCGCGAGAGCCTCCACGCGAGGGCCCGCAGGGCAATGGTCCACGGCGCGGCAATTCCTGGCGTGACAGCCGCCGGGCCGACGGCCCGTGGCCCAAAAAGTCTTCGCGCGAGGACCTGCGGAGCCGCGATCCACGGCGCGATTGCCCTCGGTGCAACGGCTCCTGGCGCCACCGTTTCTGGCGCGACCGTTCCTGGCCCGGCGACCCTCAGCCGGGCGAAGCCCGCTCCTTCGCCCGGCACTGCCGCGCGCGCCATGCCGGCGCGGCCTGCGTGCGCCGCCGATCGGCGTGGGCCCCATCCGCTCCCCCAGCCGCCGGGAGGCCGCTGATGCAGACCCATTTCTCCCCCGCCCAGCTCGCCGATCCCGCCATCGCGGAGGCGGACGCGATCCTGCGGGCCTGCGTGCACTGCGGCTTCTGCACCGCCACCTGCCCCACCTACGTGCTCCTGAGCGACGAGCGCGACAGCCCGCGCGGGCGCATCTACCTCATCAAGGACATGCTGGAGGCCGGACGCCCCGCGACACGGGAGGAGGCGGAGCCCATCGACCGCTGCCTCTCCTGCCTCTCGTGCATGACCACCTGCCCTTCCGGCGTGCACTACATGCACCTCGTGGACCATGCCCGCGCCCATATCGAGGCCACCTACACGCGCGCCAAGGCGGAGCGGCTGGTGCGCGCCCTCCTCGCCCGCGTGCTGCCGTATCCCGGCCGCCTGCGCCTCGCGCTGAGGGCGGCGGCCCTGGGCCGGCCGTTTGCGGGCCTCCTCGCGCGCGGGCCGCTGAAACCCCTCGCCGCCATGCTGCGCCTCGCGCCCCGCAGCGTCGCGCCGGCGCAGGCGGGGCCCGGCGTCCACCCGGCGCGGGGGCCGCGCCGGGCGCGGGTGGCGCTGTTCCAGGGCTGCGCCCAGGAGGTGCTGCGGCCGGAGATCGACGCCGCCGCCATCCGCCTGCTGAACCGGCTGGGGGTGGAGGTGGCGCGCCTGCCCGGCCAGGGCTGCTGCGGCGCCCTGGTGCACCACCTGGGCCGTGCCGGGGAGGCCCACGCCTTCGCCCGCGCCAACGTGGACACCTTCATCCGCGAGATGGAGGGCGAGGGGCTGGACGCCATCCTCGTCACCGCCTCCGGCTGCGGCACCACGCTGAAGGACTACGGCCACCTCCTGCGCCACGATCCCGCCTATGGGGAGAAGGCCGCGCGGGTCGCCGCCCACGCCCGCGACATCACCGAATTCCTCGCCACCCTCGATCTGCCGGCGGGCCCGGCGCGGGGGTTGAGGGTCGCCTATCATTCGGCCTGCTCGCTCCAGCACGGGCAGAAGGTGAAGGCCCCGCCCCTCGACCTGCTGCGCCGGGCGGGCTTCACGATGGCGGAGCCGGCCGATGCGCACCTGTGCTGCGGCTCCGCCGGCACCTACAACCTGCTCCAGGGCGAGATCGCCGACGCGCTCAAGGCCCGCAAGGTGGCGAGCCTGGAGGCGCTGGGGGCGGACGTGATCGCCGCCGGCAACATCGGCTGCCTCACCCAGATCGCGAGCGGCACGGCCCTGCCGACGGTCCACACCGTGGAGCTGCTCGACTGGGCCACCGGCGGCCCCCGCCCCACCGCGCTGGGCCGGGAGGGAGACGGCGCCTGAGGCCCACGGGTGACCGCCAGGCGGCAATAGTCGGCGTCATTCCTGATCCCACTGTTGCCACCTTGGCGAAGGTGCATTGCCCGCGCGCCGTTGGACAGCACGCGCGCGCGGCGCTACCAGAGAGGGAACGGGCGGCCTTCCGCCGTCCCGCGCAATCCGGGCTCATCGCGATGGCTCCCGCCTTCGACCTCTCGCTCTACCTCGTCACCGACCCGCGCCTCACCGCGGCGCGCGGGCTCGCGGCGACGGTGGCGGCGGCGGTGAAGGGCGGCGCCACCCTGGTGCAGCTGCGCGATCCCCACGCCCACGGCCGCGCCCTGGTGGAGCAGGCCCGCGCGCTGAAGGCGCTGCTGGCGCCACTCGGCATCCCCCTCATCGTCAACGACCGGGTGGACGTGGCGGTAGCGGCGGAGGCCGACGGCGTGCACCTGGGCCAGGACGACATGGCCCCCGCCGACGCGCGCGCGCTGCTGGGGCCCGGCCGCATCCTCGGCCTCTCCGTGGGCAGCCCGGCCGAATATGCGGGCTCGGACCTTTCCGGCGTGGATTATCTCGGCGTCGGCCCGGTGAAGGCCACCGGCACCAAGGCCGACGCGGGCGCCGCCATCGGCGCCGCCGGCATCGCCGCCGTGCGGGTACTGACGCGCCTGCCCCTGGTGGGCATCGGCGGGGTGGACGCCGCCATCGCGCCGGACGTGATCCGCGCCGGGGCGGACGGGGTCGCCGTCATCTCCGCCATCTGCGCGGCTGAGGATCCCGAGGCCGCCGCCAAACGCCTGCGCGCCGCCGTATCGGCCGCGCGCTGAACGCCGCGCGGCCCGCCGCGCCCCCTGTTTCTTTCCGCCCCCGCTCCGCGTGGCTCAAGGAGGCCGCACGCCATGACTCTGTCCGCCGCCCAGCACCTGTCCGCGCCCGCCGGCATCGCCGTGACCGGCGCCCCCGGCCCCCGCTTCGACGAGATATTGACGCCCGAGGCGCTCGATTTCGTCGCCGCCCTGCAGCGCCGGTTCAATGCCACGCGCACGGAGCTGCTCGCCCGCCGCGCCGCGCGGCAGGTCGAGTTCGATGCCGGCGCCCTGCCGGACTTCCTGCCCGAGACCGCCGCCGTCCGCGCCGGCGACTGGACTATCGCCCCGCTGCCCGCCGACCTCCTCGACCGGCGCGTGGAGATCACCGGCCCGGTGGACCGCAAGATGATCGTCAACGCGCTGAACTCCGGCGCCCGGGTGTTCATGGCGGACTTCGAGGACGCCTCCGCCCCCACCTGGACCAACATGATCGAGGGCCAGCTCAACCTGAAGGACCGCTGGGCCGGCGCCATCGACTTCACCGACGCCACCAGCGGCAAGAGCTACCGGCTCGGCCCGAACCCGGCGGTGCTCATCATCCGCCCGCGCGGCTGGCACCTGCCGGAGGCCCACGTGCTGGTGGACGGGGAGGAGATGTCCGGCTCCCTGTTCGACTTCGGGCTCTACGCCTTCCACAATGCCAAGGCCGCGCTGGCCCAGGGCTCCGGCCCCTATTTCTACCTGCCGAAGACCGAGAGCCACCTGGAAGCCCGGCTGTGGAACGAGGTCTTCACCTTCGCCGAGCAGCAACTCGGTCTGGCCCACGGCACCATCAAGGCCACCGTGCTCATCGAGACCCTGCCGGCCGTGTTCGAGATGGACGAGATCCTGTTCGAGCTGAAGGACCACGCGGCGGGCCTCAACCTCGGCCGGTGGGACTACATCTTCTCCTTCATCAAGCGGCTGGGCAAGAATGCGCGCTTCCTCACCCCGGATCGCGGGCGCATGGTGATGAGCGAGGCCTTCCTGAAGGCCTATTGCCTGCTGCTGGTGGAAACCTGCCACCGCCGCAATGCCTTCGCCATGGGCGGCATGGCCGCGCAGATCCCGGTGAAGGGCGACGCCGCCGCCAACGCCGCCGCCTTCGCCAAGGTGAAGGCCGACAAGGAGCGCGAGGCGGGCCTGGGCTGCGACGGCACCTGGGTGGCGCACCCCGATCTCGTGCCGGTGGCGCTGGAGGTGTTCGACCGCCTGATGCCCAAGGCCAACCAGCGCGACGCCGTGCGCGCCCCCTCGGGCGTCACCCGCGACGACCTCCTGGAAATGCACCAGGGCACCCGCACCGAGGCGGGCCTGCGCGAGAACATCCGCGTCGGCGTGCAATATATCGAGGCGTGGCTGCGGGGGCGCGGGGCGGTGCCGCTCTACAATTTGATGGAGGACGCCGCCACCGCCGAGATCAGCCGCGCCCAGGTGTGGCAGTGGATCCACCTGAAGGCGACGCTGGACGATGGACGCACCGTGACGGCGGACCTGTTCAAGGCCCTCTTGGACGACGAGATGGCCAAGCTGCGCGACGTGCTGGGCGCCGCCGCCTACGACGCCGGCCGCTTCCCCGAGGCCATCGCCCTGTTCGCCGGCATGTCGCTGGCCGACACCTTCGAGGAGTTCCTCACCCTGCCCGCCTACCGGCTCATCGCCTGAGGCTGCACGCCGCCCGCGCCCACGGCCCGGGCGGCGGAGCCCCAATAATGATGTTTTAAACATCAGAATTTGATGTTGAAGCCTGATAAAGCAGGGTGTAGATTTGACAATAGATTGATTCACAGCCTCGTCGTGCGCCCGTGATTACAGCCGCCCAGCTCCGTGCCGCCCGTGCCCTGCTCGGCCTCGACCAGAAGGGCCTCGCGGCCATTTCCACCCTGTCCGTGCCCACCATCCAGCGGATGGAGGCGCGCGAGGGGGTGATCCGCGGCAATGTGGATTCCCTCATGAAGCTGGTGGCCGCCCTGGAGGCAGCCGGCATCGAGCTCATCGGCGACAATGGGGTGAGCGAGGCCGGCGGACGCGGCGTGCGGCTTCGGGCCCCCGCCCCGCGCGCGCCCGCGGCGGGCACGGAGGGCTGAGCCGTGGCCGCAGGCGCGACAGCCGCCGCGGCGGCGATCGGCCCCGGCACGGGCGGCGCCCTTTCGGGCGCGCTCCTCGTCATCCTCGCCTTCGTGGCCGCCGCCGTGCTCGCGCTCACCACCGCGCGCCGGCCCGCGGGGCGGCCCCTCGTCTACGGCGCCAGCGGCATCATCGCCGTCGCCGGATTCCTCTGCGGCGTCATCGGCCTGTTCGCGGCCCCAGCGACGCTGACACTGCCCCTCGGCCTGCCGTGGATCGGCGCCCATTTCCGGCTCGATGCGCTCTCCGCCTTCTTCCTCGCGGTGGTGAACCTGGGCGGGGCGGCGGCGAGCCTCTACGCCATCGGCTACGGCCGGCACGAGCCTGCCCCCGAGCGGGTGCTGCCCTTCTTCCCCGCCTTCCTCGGCGCCATGAACCTCGTGCTGGTGGCGGGCGACGCCTACACCTTCCTGCTCGGCTGGGAGCTGATGTCGCTCGCCTCCTGGGCCATGGTGATCTCCCACGACCGGTCGGCGGAGAACCTGAAGGCCGGCTTCGTCTATATCGTCATGGCCACCTTCGGCACCTTGATGCTGATGCTGGCCTTCGCTTTGCTCGCCGGCGCCTCCGGGGCCTATGCCTTCGCCGACATGGCGGGCGCGCCCCACGGCGCGCTGGTGCTGGGGCTGGCGCTTCTCGGGGCCGGCTCCAAGGCCGGGCTGGTGCCGCTGCATGTATGGCTGCCGCTCGCCCACCCGGCCGCGCCCAGCCACGTCTCCGCCCTCATGAGCGGGGTGATGACCAAGGTGGCGGTCTACGGCTTCATCCGCATCGTGTTCGATCTCGCCGGCCCGCCCGCCTGGTGGTGGGGCATGCCGGTGCTGGCGGCGGGCGGCGTCACCGCCGTCATGGGGGTGCTGCAGGCCATGCTGCAGGCGGACATGAAGCGTGTGCTCGCCTTCTCCACCATCGAGAACATCGGCATCGTGTTCGTAGGGCTGGGCCTCGCCCTCGCCTTCAAGGGCAACGGCCTGGAGGCGGCCGGCGCCCTCGCGCTCACCGCCGGCCTGTTCCACGCGCTGAACCACGCGCTGTTCAAGTCCCTTCTCTTCTTCGGCGCCGGCGCGGTGCTCGGCGCCACCGGCGCGCGGGACCTGGAACAGCTTGGCGGCCTCATCCACCGCATGCCGGTGACGGGGGCGGTGATGCTGGTGGGCGCGGCCGCCATCTCCGCGCTGCCGCCGCTGAACGGCTTCGCCTCCGAGTGGCTCACCTTCCAGGCCATATTGCTGAGCCCGGCGCTCGGCCCCTGGGGCCTCAAGCTGCTGGTGCCGGCGGTGGGCGCGCTGCTGGCGCTGGCCGCCGCGCTCGCCGCCGCCTGCTTCGTGCGGCTCTACGGCATCGCCTTCCTCGGCCGGCCGCGCTCCGGGGCGGCGGCGGAAGCGCATGAAGTCGACAGCTGGTCGCGCGCGGCCATGATCGGCCTCGCCCTCCTGTGCGTGCTCGCGGGCATCCTGCCGGGGCCGGTCATCGACGCGCTGCAGCAGGTGGTGTCGCCGCTCATGGGCGCGCGCATGCCGGCCCAGGGCGAGGTCGCCTGGCTCTCCATCATCCCGGTGGGCGAGAGCCGCTCCAGCTACAACGGCCTGCTGGTGTTCCTCTTCATCGCGCTTTCGGCGGGGCTGGCGGCGCTCCTCATCCACCGGCTCGCCTCCCGCGCGCTGCGGCGGGCGCCGGCCTGGGACTGCGGCTTCCCCGGCGACGATCCCGCCAGCCAGTACACCGCGTCGAGCTTCGCCCAGCCCATCCGCCGCGTGTTCGCCTCCGGCCTGCTGCGCGCCCGCGAGGAGGTGACCATGCCCCCGCCCGGCGACATGGCCCCCGCCCGCATCCGCCTGAGCGAGGACGACCCCGCCTGGCGGCGCCTCTACACCCCGCTGGCGCGGGCGGTGGCCGCCCTCTCCGAGCGCGCCGACGTGCTGCCGCACCTCACCATCCGCCAATACCTGGGCATCGTGTTCGCGGCGCTCGTCCTCCTGCTGCTGGTGCTGGCCATATGGCCCTGATCGGCGATCTCCTCATCCAGGGCACGCAGATGGGCGTGGTGCTCGCGCTCGCGCCCCTCGTCACCGGCGTGGTGCGCAAGCTGAAGGCGCGCCTTCAGCGCAAGCAGGGGCCGGGCGTGTTCCAGCCCTACCGCGACCTCGCGCGCCTGTTCCGCAAGGAGGCGGTGGTGGCGGAAGGGGCCTCCTGGCTGTTCCGCGCCGCGCCCTATCTCATCTTCGCCATGACCTGGGTGGCGGCGGCGCTGGTGCCCACCTTCGCCACCGGGCTCCTGTTCTCCTGGTCGGCGGACCTCATCGCCATCACCGCGCTCCTGGGCAGCGCGCGCTTCTTCCTGGCGCTGGCGGGCATGGACGTGGGCACGCCCTTCGGCGGCCTCGGCTCCAGCCGCGAGATGATGATCTCCTCCCTGGCCGAGCCGGCCATGATCATGCTGGTGTTCTGCCTCGCGCTGGTGGCCGGCTCCACCCAGCTCTCCACGGTGGCGGGGGTGATGCTCGAGGGCGTGGGCCTGCGCGTGTCGCTCGCTTTGGCCCTCATCGGCCTCATGATCGTGGCGGTGGCGGAGAACGCCCGCATCCCCGTGGACAATCCCTCCACCCACCTGGAGCTGACCATGGTGCACGAGGCGATGGTGCTCGAATATTCCGGCCGCCACCTCGCGCTCATCGAGCTTTCGGCGCAGCTCAAGCTCCTGCTCTACATCTCGCTCATCGCCTGCGTGTTCGTGCCCTGGGGCCTCGCCCCGGCGGGCGCGGGGCTCACGCACATGCCCCTCGGCATCCTCGCCTATCTCGGCAAGCTCGCGGCGGGGGCGGGGCTGCTGGCTGTGTTCGAGGTGTCGCTGGCCAAGATGCGCGTGTTCCGGGTGCCGGATTTCCTCGGCGCCGCCCTCATGCTGGGGCTGCTCGGCACGCTGCTCCTGTTCGTGTCGCGGGGGCTCTGACCCATGCCGCTCGCCCTCTCCCCCCATCTCGTCTTCGACATCGCCCACCTGCTGGCCGGCGCCATGGTGCTCATCAGCCTGATGATGCTCTACCAGGGCCGGCTGCCGGCGCTCATCAACGTATTCGCCCTGCAGGCGATGGCGCTCGCCGCATCGGTGGCGTGGCAGGCCCACGCCCAGCACGCGCCGCACCTCTACGTCACGGCCCTCGTCGCCCTCCTGTTCAAGGGGATGGCGATCCCGTTCGCCCTGCACCGCATGGTGGCGCGGCTCGGCATTCACCGCCAGGTGGAGACGGCCCTCGCCACCGGCCCCGCCATGCTGGCCGGCATCGGCCTCGTCGCCCTCTCCCTGGTGGTGATGCTGCCGGTCACCGCCACCTCCGACCCGCTGGCGCGGGAAGACCTCGCCTTTGCCCTCTCGGTGGTGCTGCTGGGCCTCTTGATGATGGTGACGCGCCGCAACGCGGCGAGCCAGATCATCGGCTTCATGTCGCTGGAGAACGGGCTCATCCTCGCCGCCGCGGGGGCGCGGGGCATGCCGCTGGTGGTGGAGATCTCAGTGGCCTTCTCGGTGCTCATCGCCTTCATCGTCATCGGCGTGTTCCTGTTCCGCATCCGCGAGCGGTTCGACACGGTGGACGTGGACGCCCTCGACCGCTTCCGGGGAGGGCGCGCATGAGCCTCGCCGCCGGCCTTTCCCCCTCCGTGGCGCTTATCCTCGGCACGCCGGCGCTCGCCGCCGCGCTGCTGGCGGCGTGGCCCTCATGGCGCTCCGGCGCCTGGATCAACGCGGCCGCCTGCGCGCTGTCGTTCCTCGGGGCGCTCGGGCTCGTCCTCCACCGGCCGGAAAGCGGGCCCTTCATCCTGGTGGACGACCTCAACATCGTGTTCGTGGTGCTGAACACCTTCGTGGCCCTCACCACCGCCGTGTTCAGCGCCACCTATGTCGCCCACGAGGTGGAGACCGGCCGGCTCTCCGCGGCCAACCTGCGCATCTACCACGCCATGTACCAGGTGTTGGCGTTCGGCATGAGCCTGGCGCTCCTGTCCAACAATCTCGGCGTCATGTGGGTGGCCATCGAGGGCGCGACCCTCTCCACCGTGCTCATGGTGGGCCTCTACCGCACGGCGGAGGCCATCGAGGCGGCGTGGAAATACTTCATGCTCGGCTCGGTGGGCATCGCGCTCGCCCTGTTCGGCACCATCCTGGTCTACATGGCCGCCCAGCCGGTGGTGGGCGAGGGGCAGGAGGGCATGGTCTGGAGCGTGCTCGTCACCCGCGTCGCGGCGTTCGATCCGGCGCTGCTCAACCTCGCCTTCGTGTTCCTGCTGCTGGGCTACGGCACCAAGGTGGGCCTGTTCCCCCTCAACGCCTGGCTACCCGATGCCCATGCGGAGGGGCCCACCCCCATCTCCGCCGTGCTCTCCGGCCTCATGCTCAACGTGGCGCTCTATGCGGTGCTGCGCTTCAAGATGCTGCTGGCGCTGAACCCCGGCGCGCTGGCGCCGGGGCCGCTGCTGATGGCCATGGGCCTCGCCTCGCTGCTTGTGGCGGGCGTGATGCTCTACCGCCGACGGGACATCAAGCGCCTGTTCGCCTATTCCTCCATCGAGCACATGGGGATCATCGCCTTCGCGTTCGGCATCGGCGGGCCACTCGCGAATTTCGCGGGGCTTCTGCACATGGTGATGCACTCCCTCACCAAGTCGGCCATCTTCTTCGCGGTGGGGCACGTGTGCCAGGTGAAGGGCACGCAGAAGCTCTCCGAGATCCGCGGGCTCACCTCCTCCCATCCCCTGCTGGGCTGGTCGCTGGTGGTGGGGGTCCTCGCCATCGCCGGGCTGCCGCCGGGCGGGGTGTTCATGAGCGAGTTCCTGCTCGTCACCTCCACCTTCGCCCGCCCGTTCCCGGCGATGCTGCTGGCGGTGCCGCTGGTGGCGGGACTCCTGGTCGCCTTCGGGGCGTTGATGCTGAAGCTTTCCGGTGTCGCCTTCGGCGCGCCCTCGCCGGGCAGCGCGCCGGTCCGGGCCTCCTGCGCGCCCATGCTGGTCCATCTCGCGCTGGTGCTCGCCGCCGGCCTCTATCTGCCGGGGCCGCTGGTGGCATGGCTGCGCCACGTGGCGCAGCTTTTGGGATAGGAGCCCGGGCATGCAGAGCCTTTCCGCCCTCCTTTCCGCCGGCACGCCGACCCATGCGTGCCGCCCCTGGAGCCGCTTCGTCCTCGATGCCGGCGCGTGGTCGGCCCTCGCCGCGCACCTCGCCCGGGAAAACGGCCCCGGCCACTTCACCCTGGTCTCGCTCTGGGGCGAGCGCGACGCGGTCCACATGGCGCTGATGGACGAGGCCAGCGGCGAGGCGGGCATCGCCACCTGCCCCTGCCCAGAGGGGCGCTTTCCCTCCGTCGGCCGCCTGCATCCGCCGGCCCAGCGCCTGGAGCGGGCGGCGCACGACCTCTACGGCCTCGTGCCCGAGGGCGCGAGCGATGCGCGGCCCTGGCTCGATCACGGCCGCTGGGCGCTTACCACCCCCCTCGGCACGCCCGGCCCCGCCGCCGCGCCCGCGCTCTATCCCTTCCTGCCCGCGGAGGGCGCGGCGCTGCACCAGATCCCGGTGGGCCCCGTGCACGCGGGCGTCATCGAGCCCGGCCACTTCCGCTTCACCTGCCACGGCGAAACCGTGGTGCGCCTTGAGGAACGGCTCGGCTACGTGCACCGGGGCATCGAGGGGCTGATGGCGGGGGCCTCGGTGACGGAGGCCTCGCGCCTCGCCGGCCGCGCCTCGGGCGACAGCACGGTGGCCTTCGCCCTGGCGTTCGCCCGCGCGGTGGAAGCGGCGCGCGGCATCGCGGTGCCCGCCCGCGCCATCTGGCTCAGGGCGCTGGCCGCCGAGCTGGAGCGGCTCGCCAACCACTTCGGCGATGTCGGCGCCATCTGCAACGATGCCGCCTTCGCCCTCATGCTGGCCCATTGCAGCGTGCTGCGCGAGCGGGTGCTACGCGCCGCCGAGGCCGCCTTCGGCCACCGCCTGATGATGGACAAGGTGGTGCCCGGCGGCTTCGCCTGCGACCTGGCGGAGGACGGCGCCGCCGCCGTGCGGGCGCTGGTGAAGACCGCGCGCGCCGCCTTCCCGGAGCTGGCGCGGCTCTATGAGGACACCACCTCCATCCAGGACCGCACGGTGGGCACCGGCATCGTGAAGCCGGCGCTGGCCCGCCGGTTCGGCGCCGGCGGCTTCGTCGGCCGCGCCAGCGGGCGCGCCTTCGACGCCCGCCGCGCCCTGCCCTACCCGCCCTACAATCGCCTGCCCTTCGCCGTGCCCGTCCGCGATGCGGGGGACGTGGACGCCCGCATCAAGGTGCGCATTGCGGAGATCGAGGAGAGCCTCTCCCTCGTCACGCGCCTTCTCGACACCCTGCCCCAGGGCGAGATCCGCGCGCCGGCGGAAGCCGGCCCCGGCGAGGGGGTGGCGCTGGTGGAGGGCTTCCGCGGCGACATCTTCGCCTTCGTCCGGCTCCAAGGCGACGGGCGGGTGGCGCGCGCCCACCTGCGCGACCCCTCCTGGTTCCAGTGGCCATTGCTGGAAGCCGCCATCGAGGGCAACATCGTGGCGGACTTCCCCTTGTGCAACAAGTCCTTCAACTGCTCCTACGCCGGCTGCGACCTGTAGGGGGACCCCCATGCGCCACCTGCTCCTGAAGAACCTCCTCGCCGGCCCGCTGACCGAGGCCGCCCCCGCCCCGGACGAGATCGCCGCCCTCGCGCGCACGCTGGGCGACGCCGCGACCCGCCGGCTCGGGCGCTCCCTCGCCATCCGCCAGGTGGACGCCGGCTCCTGCAACGCCTGCGAGCTGGAGATCCACGCCCTCTCCAACCCCTTCTACGACCTGGAACGCTTCGGCCTGAAGCTGGTGGCCTCGCCGCGCCATGCGGACGTGCTGCTCGTGACCGGGCCGGTGACGCGGAACATGGCGGAGGCGCTGCGCCGCACCTTCGATGCCACTCCGGCGCCCAGATGGGTGGTGGCGGCGGGGGACTGCGCCATCAACGGTGGCGTGTTCGCCGGCAGCTACGCGGTGGTGGGCGCGGTGGAGGCGGTGGTGCCGGTGGACCTGCGCATTCCCGGCTGCCCGCCCACCCCAGCCGCCCTGCTAAAGGGCCTCCTCGCCCTCATGGAGCGCGCCGACGCCCCTTCCGGGCGCTGACGCCACGGGGCGCATGCGCCTGCTTGCGGGCCCTTGGCCCAGTGCGCGCGGTGTGCGCGGTGCTTGAACGAAACGTGGCATGCGGGCCGGCGCCGGCCGAACGGCAGCCGGCATGAGGAGCCCGGCCCGCCGGCTATTGCCGGCCGGGCGCGGCGCGGGTGATCTCCTCCACGCGGTGCTTGATGGCGAGCCACACCTCCTGCTCCTCCTGCTTGCCGCCGATCTCGAAGCTCTGCGCCATGGTGGCGGCGAAATCCGCGCCCTCGGCGCCGTACTGTTCGGCGATGATCCAGGCGGTGCGCCACAGGTCCTGCTCGTTCACCATGTCCGCGCCCTCCCAGGGCCAGGGTGGAGACGTCCGGTCGAGATGGGCGGGGGCATCGGCACGCCCTGGCGCCGGTGCTCAAAATTTCTCCGGCCGGCGCGCGCAAATTCACCAGGGCCTCGCCGCGCCGGACGGTATCGAAGGAAGCGCCCGCGCCGTGCGGGCGGGCGCCCCTCCAGTCGTGGGTGTCACAAGTCCAACACCAGCAGGTCGCCTTTGCCACGCGAGACGCAGGTGAGCATCCAGCCTTCCTCGCGCTGGGCGGCGGTGAGGCGCTTGTCGCGATGGTCCACCTCGCCCTCCAGCACCTTCACCTTGCAGGTGCCGCAGGCGCCCTGCTCGCAGGCGGTGTCCACCTTCACCCCCTTCTCCTCCAGCGCCGCCGAGACCGACTTGTCGCCGGGGATCTCGTAGGTCTGGCCGGTGGAGGCGATCTTCACCGAGAACACCTTATCGAGCAGGGGCGCGGGCGCCTTGCCGCCGAACCGCTCCATGTGGATGCGGTTGACGCCGAAACCCTTCTGCTGGGCGGTCTTGGCGATGGGGTCCATCCACCAGTCCACGCCGCAGATGAACAGCTCGGTGTCATCGGGGCGGTCCGCCAGGATGGCGGCGGGGTTGAAGGGCGGCTGCGCGCCTTCGAGGTAGAAGGTGGTGTCTCCAGCGAAGCTGGAGGCCTCGATGGTGCCCTTGAAGGAGCCCGGCGAGCCGCCCGCGAACAGATAATGCAGCTCGAACGGCGTGCCCTTGGATTTCAGGTGGTCGGCGATGCTCAGGATGGGCGTGACGCCGATGCCGCGCGCCATGAGCACGGCGCGGGCGGTGCCCTTCGGCACCTGGAAGCGGTTGCGCGGGGCGCTCACGGTGAGCGTGTCGCCCACCTTCACGTCATTATAGAGCGCGAGCGAGCCGCCGCGGCTGTTCGCGTCCTTCCACACCCCGATGAGGTAATGGTTGCGTTCGGCGGCGCTGTTGAACAGCGAATACTGGCGCACCATCCCGCCGGGCAGGGTGACGTCGATGTGCGATCCCGGCGAGAAGGCCGGCAATTCGGAGCCGGCGGGATCCACCAGCTCCAGCGAGACCATGTTGTCGGCCTCGACGGTCTTCCTGGCCACGACGACCGGGTGCAGAACCTCGTCTGACATTCGAAACTCTCCATGGACCAAAGCCTGGATGGAGACGAGCAAGGAAAAGGCCACTTTTCGGGCGGATCTCGCCCCTTGCGCACTGGTGCTGAAGAATTGAGCAACACCCGAGCGCCGGGCAAGGGCCGGAGCGGCCGCCCGCGGGCGGACCGCTCCGGCATCTCGCGGCGATGCGCGCCCCCGCGCGGGACGCCCCGGTGCCTCAGCGTGCGAAGTCGAGCACGATGCGGCCCTGGATGTCGCCCTTATGCATGCGCGCGAAGATGTCGTTGATGTTGTCCAGGCTGTCGGTGTGGATGGTGGCCTTCACCTTGCCCTCGTCGGCGAAGTTCAGCGCCTCCTGCAGGTCCAGCCGGGTGCCGACGATGGAGCCGCGCACGGTGATGCCGTTCAGCACCGTGTCGAAGATGGAGAGCGGGAAGTCTCCCGGCGGCAGGCCGTTGAGCGAGACGGTACCGCCGCGCCCGACCATGCCCAGCGCCTGCTCGAACGCCTTGGGCGAGACCGCCGTGACCAGCACGCCCTGGGCCCCGCCCACTTCCTTCTTCACGAACGCCACCGGATCGGCGGTGCGGGCATTGACCGTGAGCGCGGCGCCGAGCGAGCGGGCGAGCTCCAGCTTGGTGTCGTCGATGTCCACCGCGATCACGTTGAGGCCCATGGCCTTGGCATATTGCACGGCGAGATGGCCGAGGCCGCCGATGCCGGAGATCACCACCCAGTCGTCGGGCTTGGTGTCCGTCACCTTCAGGCCCTTGTAGACGGTGACGCCGGCGCACAGGATGGGCGCGATCTCGGTGAAGGAGACGTTCTTCGGCAGGTGGCCGACGAAGTTCGGGTCCGCCACCACATATTCGGCGAAGCCGCCGTTGACGGAATAGCCGGTGTTCTGCTGCTCCTCGCACAGGGTTTCCCAGCCGCCGAGGCAGTGCTTGCAGTGGCCGCAGGCGGTGTAGAGCCACGGCACGCCCACCCGGTCGCCCTCCTTCACGTGCCTCACGCCCGCGCCGACGCCCACCACCGTGCCCACGCCCTCGTGGCCGGGAATGAAGGGCGGCTTTGGCTTCACCGGCCAGTCGCCCTCGGCGGCGTGAAGGTCGGTGTGGCACACCCCGCTGGCCGCGATCTTGACCAGGATCTGCCCCGGCCCCGGCGTCGGCACGGGAACCTCCTCGATGGACAGGGGCTTTCCGAACGCGTGGACGACAGCGGCCTTCATGGTCTTCGTCATGCTTTTCCCTTTCGGTCCCTGTGTACGGCGGCGTGCGTGGCGGAACGCCCGCGCCGCCGGTCCTCCGGTGCGCCGCATCGGGCGCCGACGGAAGGTCGCATCTGCCGGCCGGCCGCGCGCTCTCCGGGCACCATCCGCGCGCACCCGCGATGATGGCGCCAAGCGGAAAAGCGGGAGGGAAGGCGGGGCCGGCACTCGCGGCAGGGCGCGCCCGGGGCAGGAAGGCGCGCCGTTTCAGCTTCACGCACCGGGCGCGACGGCCGCCGGAAACCAGGGGGAAACTGGCTTCCGGCCTCGGTCATGGCCGTCAAGTCCTCCCTTGAGCGCGTTTGAGCGTACGTCTTGCGGGACGCCGCCGGCGGCAGGATGGAGTCCGCTGCCGCAGGAACGCCGCCGCACACCTCAGGTTCCCCGGCGGCGGGACGGAAGTGTTGAGGATGCCGGGCATCCCCGCCCCGCCGCCGGCAACATTCCGGGCCCGCCCCCTCCCGCGGGAGGGGGCGGCGCGATCAGAAGAAGCCGAGCTTCTTCGGGCTGTAGCTGACCAGGAGGTTCTTGGTCTGCTGGTAGTGGTCGAGCATCATCTTGTGGGTCTCGCGCCCGATGCCGGACTGCTTGTAGCCGCCGAAAGCCGCGTGGGCCGGGTAGGCGTGGTAGCAATTGGTCCACACGCGGCCCGCCTCGATGGCGCGGCCGAAGCGGTAGGCCCGCGAGCCGTCCCGCGTCCACACGCCGGCGCCGAGGCCGAACAGCGTGTCGTTGGCGATATGGAGCGCTTCCGCCTCGTCCTTGAAGGTGGTGACCGACACCACCGGGCCGAAGATCTCCTCCTGGAAGATGCGCATGGAATTGTTGCCGAGGAACACAGTGGGCTTCACGTAGAAGCCTTCCGCGAGATCTCCGTCGAGCGTGTTGCGCTCGCCGCCGGCGAGCACCTTGGCGCCCTCCGCCTTGCCGATCTCGATGTAGCTGAGGATCTTGTGGAGCTGTTCGCTGGAGGCCTGGGCCCCGATCATGGTGGAGGGATCGAGCGGCGAGCCCTGCTTGATGTCGGCCACCCGCTTCAGCGCCTTCTCCATGAAGCGGTCGTAGATGCTCTCCTGCACCAGGGCGCGGCTGGGGCAGGTGCACACCTCGCCCTGGTTGAGGGCGAACATCACGAAGCCCTCGATGGCCTTGTCGAAGAAGTCGTCATCCTCGGCCGCCACGTCCGAGAAGAAGATGTTGGGCGACTTGCCGCCCAATTCCAGCGTCACCGGAATGAGGTTCTGGCTGGCATAGCCCATGATGAGGCGGCCGGTGCCGGTCTCGCCGGTGAAGGCGATCTTGGCGATGCGCTTGGAGGAGGCGAGCGGCTTGCCGGCCTCCAGGCCGAACCCGTTCACCACGTTGAGCACGCCGGGCGGCAGGAGATCGGCGATCAGCTCCGCCAGCAGCAGCATGGAGGCCGGGGTCTGCTCGGCCGGCTTCAGCACCACGCAGTTGCCGGCGGCGATGGCGGGCGCCAGCTTCCAGGCGCCCATGAGGATGGGGAAGTTCCAGGGAATGATCTGGCCGACCACGCCGAGCGGCTCGTGGAAATGGTAGGCGATGGTGTCGTGGTCGATCTCGGAGAGCGCGCCTTCCTGCGAGCGCACGCAGGCCGCGAAGTAGCGGAAGTGGTCGATGGCGAGCGGGATGTCGGCAGCCGTGGTCTCGCGGATGGGCTTGCCGTTGTCCCAGGTCTCGGCCAGCGCCAGCAGGTCGAGGTTGGCCTCCATGCGGTCGGCGATGCGGGTGAGGACCAGCGCGCGCTCGGCGGCGGGCGTGCGGCCCCAGGCCTCGCGGGCGGCGTGGGCGGCGTCCAGCGCCTTCTCGATATCGTGCTCGTCGGAGCGCGCCACCTCGCAGATCACCTTGCCGTTGATGGGCGAGATGTTCTCGAAATACCGCCCGTTCACCGGCTCCACGAAGGCGCCGCCGATAAAGTTGCCGTAGCGGGCCTTGAAGGGCGATGTTTTGTCCTTGTTCAGGAATTCTGGCTTGTTCATGGTTTCCTCCCGTTTCTGGGCCGGCGCATCCTATCGCACCCGCCGTGCCAGTTGGCGGCACCTTTCCGAACTTTTGTTCTTGCACTGCGGTAAGTTATTGTGCGAGCGCGCTCCTGGCATAGACTTGAAACGCTCCATTTCGGTGGCGCTGGACGCGATGCAAATCCTCGTGCGAAACTGTCGCCCATAAGAACAAGCAGTCGCGACAGGTGTCGCATCTTGCGACACCTCCGCGCACGGGAACGAAACCGCCCCGAGGTGCCGATGCTGCAGACCATTCCGTCCTGCGACGCCCGCCTGTTCTCGCATGAGGCCCTCGCGGAAGCCCGCCAGCGCTTCTTCGCGGGGGAGACGGAGCCGCGCGGGGTCGCGGCGCCCATCCTGCGCTCATGGACCCGCTGTGCCGCCCAGGGCCTCACCGCCGGCGGGCGCCCCAGGGCCGAGCCCCTCACCGCCGGGGAGCTGCGCCAGCACCGCGAGCGCGCCGAGGCCCTGCGCCGCCGCTGCCGGCCCGAGCTGGAGGCCCTGCGCGCCGACGCCGCCGCCACCGGCTCCATCGTCATCCTCACCGATCCCTCCGGCCTCGTGCTGGACACCGTGGGCTCGGCCGATTTCGCCGACCGCGCCGCCAAGGTCGCGCTGCTGCCGGGCGTGAGCTGGAGCGAGACCGCGCTCGGCACCAACGCCATCGGCACCGCCCTGGTGGAGCGCCGGGCGCTGGAGGTGCGCGGCGCCGAGCATTATGCCGAGGCCCACGGCATCCTGAGCTGCACAGCAGCGCCCGTCCTCGATCCCTATGGCGAGGTGGTGGGCCTCATCGACCTCTCCGGCCCCGCGACGGTGGCGCAGCTCCACGCCATGGGGCTGCTGGAGCTCGCCGTGACGCAGGTAGAGCATCGCCTGTTCGAGGGCGCCTTCCCCGACCACGCCGTGGTGCGCTTCCATTCCGACCCGAGCTTTCTCGGCACCAGCCGCGAGGGCATCCTGGTCTTCGAGGACTACCGGCTGGTGGCCGCCAACCGCAGCGGCCTCGCCCAGCTCGGGCTCGGCTGGGACGCGCTGCGCAACCGCCGCTATGGCGACCTGTTCGAAGGCCCGCTGGGGCGCGCCGGAGAGGAGCGCCGCGTGCGCAGCACCGCCGGCGACACGCTCCACCTGCGCCTGGAGCGGCAGGCCACCGCCGCCACCGCCCGTGAGGGCGCGCCCGCCGCTCCCGCTCCGCCGGCGGCAGAGAGCGGACCAGCCCCCGCCTTCGATCCGGCCACCGCCCAGGCGCTCGCGCGTGCGGTGCGCCTGCTGGAAGCGGGCGTGCCCGTACTGGTGCAGGGCGAGACCGGCACCGGCAAGGAGGTGTTCAGCCGGCAGCTGCACCTTTCCTCCAGCCGCGCCGGACGGCCGTTCGCGGCGGTGAATTGTGCGGCACTGCCGGAAGGGCTGATCGAATCCGAGCTGTTCGGCTACGAGGAAGGCGCCTTCACAGGCGCCCGCCGCGCCGGCTTCAAGGGCCTGCTGCGCGAGGCGGACGGAGGCGTGCTGTTCCTGGACGAGATCGGCGACATGCCGCTCTCGCTGCAGACCCGCCTGCTGCGCGTGCTGCAGGAGCGGCAAGTGACGCCCCTGGGCGGCGGCCGCCCGGTGCCGGTGGACTTTCGCCTCGTCTGCGCCACCCACCGCGACCTGAAGCAGCAGGTGGAAAGCGGCAGCTTCCGCGCCGACCTCTACTTCCGCATAGCGCAATACCGGGTGGCCCTGCCGCCCCTGCGCCAGCTCCAGGACCGTGAAGCGCTGGTGCACCGCTTCTGGAGCGAGCTTGTGGACGGGCCCGGCGGCCCCGCCCTTTCGGCGGACTGCGTGGCGGCCCTGGCGCGCCACGCCTGGCCCGGCAATTTCCGCGAGTTCGTGGGCACGCTGAAGGTGCTGCATGCTCTGGCCGAGCCCGACGGGCTGGTGGACACGGACGCGCTGCCCGCCGATGTGCGGGAACAGGCCGCCCCCTCCGCCACGGCGCCGCAGCCGCCGACCGGTGAAGAGCTGGAGGCCGTCACCCGCGCCACCATCCAGGCCACGCTCGCCGCCTGCGGCGGCAATATTTCCATGGCGGCGCGGCGGCTCGGCATCCACCGCTCCACCCTGCACCGCCACCTCGCGGCAGACACCCGCGCCGGCAAGCCCTCCTGAGCGGCCCGCCGCGGGCCCGGACGCCGCGACGGGGCGAGCCTATGGGATGCCAGCGCCCCCCGCGCGGCCCGATATCCCCGCCCCGGAGGTCCCGACACTGCTACCTTCGGCTGAGCCATCGCGCCCTTGCGCGCGATTGACTTGTGCCGCATTTTATTCTCTATAAATACGATCGATTAGATACATTTTCCGCATGCGGGCCAAGCCACGGGAGCAACATGGATGAGCGGCCTCGACCAGATCGACCGCAAGATCGTCGCCGAGCTGATGCGCGACGCGACCCAGACCGTGGCCCAGGTCGCGGACAAGGTCGGCCTGTCGCAGACCCCGTGCTGGAAGCGCATCCAGAAGCTGGAGGCATCGGGCGTGCTGATGCATCGCGTCGCCATCGCCGATCCGGCGAAGCTCGGCCTCGGCCTCGCGGTGTTCATCGGCATCGAGGCGCCCGACCATACGAAGGAATGGCGTGAGAGCTTCATCCACTTGGTGGACGGCATGCCCGAGGTGCTGGAAGTCTACCGCATGGCCGGGGAAATGGACTACCTGCTGCGGGTGGCGATGCCGGACATGGCGGCCTTCGACCACTTCTACCGGCGCCTGACGGACGCGGTGCCGCTGCGCAACGTGACATCCCACTTCGCCATGGAGCGGATGAAGTTCACGACCGCCTATCCCATCGAGACCCGCACCGCCGCACGGCGCTAGCCGCGGCGAGGCGCGCCCCCCAAGGGAGGGCACGCACGCCGGACGGCGGACAGCGGCCGGGCATGTACGGACACGAAAACGGGCCCGCCCGCGCCTCGGCACGGATGGGCCCGCTGTCTTGAACTGCCGGAGCAAGGCCGGAGCGAAGGGGCGGCCGCCCCTTGCCCACGCCCCTCGCCCGCCCGGCTCATTCCGCCGCGTCGAGGCGCCCTTCCGACGGCGCGTCGAAGGGGCGCCCGCGGCTCGCATCGGCCACGCTCTCCCGGCCGTGGTAATGGCTGCGCCACTGCGCCGCCGGATGGCTGGCGCGCGCCAGCCCGCCGGCATCGCCCAGCAGCTTCTCGCGCAGCGTGCCGGAGGCATAATCGCTCTGCACCCGCCCGCGCCTGCGCAGCTCCGGCACCACGAAATCGATGAAGTCCGTGGTGGACGCCGGCGTGATCGCATAGGCGAGGTTGAAGCCATCCACGCCGCCCTCGTCCACCCAGCGCTCCAGCTCGTCGGCCACCTTCTGCGGCCCGCCGACCAGCACCGGCCCGAGCCCGCCGATGGACCGGCGGCGGATCACCTCGCGCACGGTCCAGGCCTCGCCGTCGGCGGCGAGGGATTCCAGCGTAGTGCGCAAAGCGTCGTTCTCAACGGCAGTGAGCGGCAGGTCCGGGTCGAGCGAGGAGAAATCGAGCCCGGTCCAGCCGCCGTAGAGGGCGAGCGCGCCCTCCGCGCTGGCATAGGAGAGATATTCCTCATATTTGCGCTGAGCCGCCTCGTCGGTGGGGCCGGTGATGACGGTCAGCAGCGTGAAGATCTTCAGCGCGTCGGGCTCGCGGCCGGCGGCGGCCACCTCGGCGCGGATCTGGTCGGTCAGCTTGCGGGCGGTCTCGGGCGAGGTGGCGAGCACGAACATCGCCTCCGCGTGGCGGGCGGCGAAGCGCCGGCCACGCGAGGAGGCGCCGGCCTGGAAGATCAGCGGCGTGCGCTGCGGCGAGGGCTCGCATAGGTGGAAGCCCGGCACCTTGAAGTATTCGCCGTCGTGCTGGATGGGATGGACCTTGGAGGCATCGGTGAAGATGCCTTTCTCCTTGTCGCGCAGAACGGCCCCCTCCTCCCAGGAGCCTTCCCACAGCTTGTAGACGACCTCCATGTATTCTTCCGCGAGATCATAACGCGCGTCATGTTCGATCTGGCGATCCATGCCGATGTTGCGGGCGGCGGAGTCGAGATAGGAGGACACCACGTTCCAGGCCACCCGGCCCTTGGTGAGGTGGTCGAGGGTCGAGAGGCGGCGCGCGAGCAGATAGGGGTGCTCGAAGGTCACCGCCGCGGTCACGCCGAAGCCCACGTTCTTCGTCACCGCCGCCATGGCGGAGATGGCGCCGAAGGGGTCGTTCACCGGCACCTGGGCCGCATCCTGGAGGGCCGCCTCGGCGGAGCCGCGATAGACGTCGTAGACACCCACCACGTCGGCAATGAAGAGAGCGTCGAACGCGCCCCGCTCCAGCTCGATGGCAAGATTCGTCCAGTATTCAATGTCGTTGTAGCGCGAGGCCTGGCTCGAAGGATGGCGCCAGGTGCCCGCCGCCTGGTGGCCCACGCAGGTCATGTCGAAGGCATTGAGAATGATACGCTTCTTCGGTGTGCTCATGTGCCTTCCCCTTGGCCTCGGCCGGGCCCGCGCCCCGCCGGGAACACGCCCCGCGCGCGACGCCCGGCGCTGCGGCGCCAGTGTCATCAGGCCTGGGAATGTAAAGGGACACGCCGACGGCGCTCCATTCTAAACATGAGAGCAAAAAGAGAAGATTTTTTCTGCTTCAGGCGTGCATAAGAACGGGGAACTGCAGCCACCGCCAGCTGGATGCCGTATCTTCAAGTCTTCCGAAATGGGCGCTCTCGCGCGATATGGAATATTTTTCTACTCTAGACGGTTCTGAAGAAGATCATTCTCCATGCCGGCCTGTCTTTGGAATGGCCGCGGGTGCGGGGGCCGCCTATCACAGGAGGTGACGATGCGCGTCCGGAAACGGGCGCCGCAGGCCCGGCCGCTCTGACAGGATCGATGCGATGGCGAACCTTCCCTCCCCGGAAGTCTTCTGGTTCCTCCCCACATCCGGCGATACCCGCTATCTCGGCACATCCGATTTCGGGCGCGAGCCCACCAACGCCTATCTGCGCGAGATCGCCGTCACCGCCGAGCGCCTCGGCTACGACGGCCTCCTCATCCCCACCGGATCGAGCTGCCAGGACCCCTGGGTGACCGCCTCCAGCCTCATCCCCCTCACCAGCCGCATCAAGCTGCTGGTGGCGCTGCGCACCTCCATCATGGGGCCCACCGCCTGCGCCCGCCAGGCCGCCACCCTCGACCAGGCCCTGGACGGGCGCCTGCTGCTCAACGTGGTGCCGGGCGGCGACGCCGCCGAGCTCGCCGCCGACGGCATCTTCCTCGACCACGATGCCCGCTACGAGGCCGCCGACGAGTTCCTCACCGTGTGGCGGCAGATCCTCGCCACCGGCGAGGCCTTCAGCTTCAGCGGCCGCCACCTCAAGGTGGAGAACGCCCGCAATTATTATCCCCCCGTCCAGCGGCCCTATCCGCCGCTCTATTTCGGCGGCTCCTCCCCCGCCGCCCACGAGCTGGCCGCCAAGCATGTGGACGCCTACCTGACCTGGGGCGAGCCGCCCGCCGCCGTGGCCGAAAAGATCGCCGAGGTGCGCGCCCGCGCCGCCCGCCACGGCCGCACCGTGCGCTTCGGCGTGCGCCTCCACGTCATCGCCCGCGAGACCGAGGCCGAGGCCTGGGCCGAGGCCGACCGGCTGATCTCCCGCCTCAGCGACGCCGACATCGCCGCCGCCCAGGCCAATTTCTCCAAGATGGATTCCGAGGGCCAGAAGCGCATGGCGGCCCTGCACGGCGGCCGCCGCGACCGGCTGGTGGTGGCGCCGAACCTGTGGGCGGGCGTGGGCCTCGTGCGCGGCGGGGCCGGCACCGCGCTGGTGGGCGACCCCGAGCAGATCGCCGCGCGGCTGCGCGAGTACCAGGCGCTGGGCGTCGACACCTTCGTGCTGTCGGGCTACCCGCACCTCGAGGAATCCATCCGCTTCGCCGAGCTGGTGTTCCCCCGCCTCGGCAAGGCCGCCGTCACCAAGCAGGGCACACAGACCGGCGGCGCCTTCGACATCCGAGCCGTCCGCCAAACCGCAGCAAGCTGAGGCGAAAGGCCCGTGAGCTCGACTCACGGGCCTCCGGTCAGGCCGGCGCCGCGCTTGAGCAAGACCCGCCGGTCGTAGGCCGGGGCCGATGATACGGTTTCCGAAGATGCTATCGTCCGCGCCGGAAGCGGGGCGGCACAACCCCGCCCCCCTGTTCCGCGAGGATGCTTATGTCCGCCAGCCAGACCCAGCCCCGCCCCACGCCCGCGAACGACCTGCGCGACCTGCTCGACGCCCGCTACGGCGCCGCCGAGAGCCCGGCCGGGGTGCACGTCAACGACACCATTGCCGCCCTGCTCGGCCACCGCACCGTGCGCGCCTTCTCCGCCCGCCCGCTGCCAGCGGGGCTGGTGGAGACCCTGGCGGCGGCGGCCCAGTCGGCGCCCTCCTCCTCCAATCTCCAGACCTTCTCCCTGGTGGCGGTGGAGAAGCCCGAGACCAAGGCCCGCCTCGCGGAGATCGCCGGCGGCCAGAAGCACGTGACGGAAGCGCCGCTGGTGCTGGTGTGGCTCGCGGACCTCGCGCGGCTGGAGGAGATCGGCCGGCGGGCGGGCGCGCCCACCGATGCCCTCGGCTTCCTCGAAACCCTGTTCGTGGGCATCATCGATGCCGCGCTGGCAGCGCAGAACGCGCTGGTGGCGCTGGAATCCCTCGGCCTCGGCGGGGTCTACATCGGCGCCCTGCGCAACCGGCCTGAGGAGGTGGCGCAGCTCCTGGGCCTGCCGCCGAACGTGCTCGCCGTGTTCGGCCTGTGCGTGGGCTGGCCTGATCCCGAGCGGCCGGCCCAGGTGAAGCCGCGCCTCTCCCAGCGCCTCGTGGTGCACCGCGAGCGCTACGACCCGAGCCTGCCCCAGGATGCCCTCGACGCCTATGAGGCGGCTCTGACCTCGTTCCAGCAGGACCAGCATATGCCTGAGGTCGGCTGGGCCGGCACGGCACTCAACCGCGTGCGCGGGCCGGAGGCCCTGAGCGGGCGCGACCGCATGCGCGCGGCGCTCCAGGCGCTCGGCTTCGGCCTGCGCTGACGGGGCGGCGGGACCGCCGCGCCGGGCGTCGGCTCTCCTGTCTCCGACCAGCGCCGAACGGGCTGCGCGCAACGCCACGCTCAGGCGAACCCGCCGCGGCCCTTTCCGGCGGCATTCTCACAGGCCCCAGGCAGGCGCTCATGAGCGCCTGCCTGGGGATGCACGGGCTTCAGGCGAGCTGGATTCCGTTTCGCCAGGACGCGGGCACCGCCCGAAAATGGGGCCCTTGGCGTCAGATGCCTTCACCCAGGTGGATGAAGTCTTCGAGCAGGGTGCCCGCCTGCTCCGCCTCCCGCGGCCGCGCCAGATGCGCCGCCAGCCGGTGGACCTGCACCGCCACCTCGGGCACCGCCGTGATCTCCCACCACGCCGGGCGCGTGAGGGGGCCGAGCGCGAACAGCCAGGAACTGGCGGCGCCGAACCGGTCCACCACCGCGCAGTCCCGCGTTTCGAGGCCGAGGCCCAGGGCATCGGGCGCGATGCGCCCGGCCCGGCGCAGGTCCGCGAACAGCGGCACGCCGATCTCCGCGAGATCGGAACGCGGGCCGGTGCAGTTCACCACATGGGCAGCCTCGAACGCGATGCTTGCCCCGCCCCCGCGCGGGCGCACCTGGGCGCTGACGGCCCCGTCCGCCCCTTCCGCACCCTGGGCCGGGCGAAAGCCGGCGATGCGCCCCGCCACCACCCGCAGCCGCCCCTGCGCCAGCAGGCCGTCCAGGCCGGCGGCGATGCGCGGCGCCATGCGGTGGCGGTGCACGTCCCACAGGGTGCGGCCGTGGCGCAGGAAGCGGGCCTTCTCCACCAGGGTCCAGCGGCTCCAGATGCCCGGCAGCTGCGGGCGCGCGGCGTCCATCACCCGCTGCCAGGGCACGCCGGCTGTGCGCACGGCCGCCCGCAGCCGGCGCAGCACGTCCACGGGCCCCGCCCCGGCGAGATCGGCCAGGGCCGGGGCGGCGCCGGCCGCCTCCGGCGCGGCGGGGCGCAGATGGGCGTGCGGCAGCAGCCCGTGGCGCGAGACCGCCACCAGCGGCCCCCGGTGCCCGCCGGCGGCGAGCTTCAGCGCCACGTCCACCATGGTGAGGCCGGTGCCGATGAGGAGAACCGGGGCATCCTCCCGCACGGCGGCGAGTTCCTCGCGCGCCCAGGGGTCGGGAATGAAGGCCGGCGTGTCGTAGAAGGCGGCGTCGCGACAGCGCGGGGGCCTGGGCGGCAGGTTGCCGGTGGCGAGCACCACCGCCTCGCCTTCCAGGCGCCGGCCGTCGGCGAGGATGACGGCGGGCCGCGGCCGGTCCTCCACCCGCACCGCCTCGCCGCGCACGCGCGTGAGCGGCGATTGCGGCAGGGCCAGCGCCGCCTCCAGCCGCGCGGCGAGGTAATCCCCGAACAGCCGGCGCGCGACGAACGCGCGGGAGAGATCGCCCCCCGCCTCGTCGAGCGCCTCGGCCAGCACCTGCGGCCGCTGCGCCAGCCATTGGCCGAAGCCGGGCTCCAGCCCCACCTCCATGCGCGAGACGGGGACATTGAGCACATGCAGATCCGCGCACGCGCCATAGGCGAGGCCGCGCCCGGCGCGGGGCTCCCGCTCGATCAGCACGGCGCTGAGGCCGGGCCGGGCCGCCACCGCCAGGGCCAGCAGCGTTCCGGTGAAGCCGCCGCCCACCACCAGGATGGTCCGGCCGTCGCGCCAGGCGTTCAGCATGCCTCGTCTCCCTTTCTGCGGCCGCACGGCGCGGGGCCTTGCCGGACACGATCGCCATGCCGCGCGCGGCTGTCGATGCCACCGCCAGACACGGCGCGCCCGGCGTGCGCCGTCGCGCATCCTCATACGATACTAAAGTAAACGCATGAACTTTGTTGACTGCCATAAATCTAATGTCTATTATTTTTATCTACAAACTATTTTTGTGATGGGACCATCCCGTGCGCCGGTCTTCCCGGCCCCTGCCCCCCGGAGGTTGCCGCATGAATGCCCATTCCACCGCCGCGCAGGCCACCGCCCTGCCGGCCGCCCCCGTGCCCGAGCTTTCCCCGGAGGTGCTCGCTTATCGCGCCGCCATGCGCAAGCTGGCCGGGGCGGTGAGCGTGCTGACCGTGGGCGCCGGCGAGAGCCGCACCGGCCTCACCGCCACCTCCGTTTCGTCCCTCTCCATCGATCCTCCGACGCTGCTCATCTGTGTCAATCGCGCGTCCTCCTCCCTCGACGCGCTCCGAGCCCACCGCAGCTTCGCCATCAACGTGCTGCGCGCCGAGCACCAGCCGCTCGCCGACCAGTTCGCCGGAAAGGGTGGCCTGAAGGGACCCGAGCGCTACAAGGGCGCCGAATGGACCCGCCTCGGCACCGGCGCGCCGGTGCTCGCAGACGCGCTCGCCGCCTTCGACTGCGAGCTGGAGGAGGCCATCGAGCGGCACTCCCACTTCATCATCATCGGCCGCGTGGTCGCGAGCCGCATCACCGAGACCGCCGAGCCCCTGCTCTACTGGGCCGGCGCCTACCGCAACCTCGGCGCCTGACCCGCGCGCCCGCATCCCCCGGAGGATCGTCATGCCCTTCTCCCTTTCCCGCCGCGCCCTCGCGCGTGCAGCCGGCGCCGGCCTTCTGGCGCTCGGCCTCGGCGCCGCGCTCCAGACCCCGGCGGCCGCCGAGGACAAGGTGGTCCGCATCGGCTACCAGAAATACGGCACCCTCATCCTCCTGAAGAACAAGGGGCTTCTGGAAGAGAAGCTGAAGCCGCTCGGCTACACGGTGAAATGGGCGGAATTCCCCGCCGGCCCGCAGCTCCTGGAGGCGCTCAACGCCGGCGCGGTGGACTTCGGCAACACCGGCGAGGCGCCGCCCATCTTCGCCCAGGCCGCCGGCGCGCCGCTGGTCTACGTGGGCTACGAGCCCGCCGCCCCCACCGGCGAGGCGATCCTGGTGCCCAAGGACAGCCCGCTCAAGAGCGTGGCCGACCTGAAGGGCAAGACCATCGCCCTCAACAAGGGCTCCAACGTGCACTACCTGCTGGTGAAGGCGCTGGAGAAGGCGGGCGTGCCCTATTCCGAGGTGAAGACCGCCTACCTCACCCCCGCCGACGCGCGGGCCGCCTTCGAGCGCGGCTCGGTGGACGCCTGGGCCATCTGGGACCCCTACCAGGCCGCCGCTGAGAAGACCATCGAGGCCCGGCCCCTGGCCAACGGCACCGGCATCGTCTCGAACTACCAGTTCTACTTCACCACCAAGAGCTTCGCGGAGAAGGCGCCGCAGGTGGTGGACACGCTGCTTGCCGCCGTCTCCGAGATCGGCGCCTGGACGAAGGCCAACCCGCAGGCCGCCGCCGCGCAGTTCTCGCCGCTGATCGGCATTCCCGCGCCCATCCTGGAGGTGGCCCTCGCCCGCCAGCAGTATGACGTGAAGCCGCTGACGCCCGAGGTCGCCGCCCAGCAGCAGCAGGTGGCCGACACCTTCCACAAGCTCGGCCTGATCCCCGCTCCCATCAAGATCTCCGACGCGCTGCGCGCGCCGAAGTCCTGACGCGGCTGTCCCCGAGGAGAGAAGCCATGGCCGAATCCTTCGTGCCTTCCGAAGCCGCCCTGCCCCTGCGCGAGCGCGCCTCGCCCTTGCCGAGCCTCCGGCGGGCGCTGCGCCGGCTCGGCCCGGCGCTGGCGCCCTGGGCGCTGCCGCTCGGCGTCATCGTGCTCTGGCAGGCGGCGGCGAGCCTCGGCTTTCTCTCCTCGCGGGTGCTGCCGGCGCCGAGCGACGTGGCGCTCGCCTTCTGGCGCACCTTCAACGACGGCAGCCTTGTCTCCAACATCGTCGTCAGCACGCAGCGGGCGCTTATCGGGCTCGCCATCGGCGGCGGCATCGGCTTCGTCCTCGGGGTTGCCAACGCCATGTGGCGGCCGGCGGAAACCGCGTTCGACTCCACCCTGCAGATGCTGCGCAACGTGCCGCACCTCGCCATCATCCCGCTGGTGATCCTGTGGTTCGGCATCGACGAGGAAGCGAAGATCTTCCTGGTCGCCATCGGCGTCGCCTTCCCCATCTATCTCAACACCTTCCACGGCATCCGCACGGTGGACCGCGGGCTGATCGAGATGGCGCGCGTCTACGGCCTGTCGCCGGCGGCGCTGTTCTTCCGCATCATCCTGCCGGGGGCGCTGCCCTCCATCCTGGTGGGCCTGCGCTACGCGCTCGGCATCATGTGGCTGACGCTGATCGTGGCCGAGACCATCTCCTCCACCTCCGGCATCGGCTACATGACCATGAACGCCCGCGAGTTCCTCCAGACCGACGTGGTGGTGCTGGGCGTCATCGCATACGCGCTGCTCGGGAAGCTCGCGGACAGCCTCACCCGCGCCATCGAGCAGCGGGCCCTCGCCTGGCACCCGGCCTATCGCGCCGGGACGGAGCCGGCATGATGGAAGTGTTCGCACCAGAAGCCGCCGCCTTCCCCGCGCAGGCGGAGGCGCCCGCCGCCGGCGCACGCCCCTGGCACGGCGAGGCGGTGCGCCTCGAAGGCGTGGTGAAGGCGTTCGGCGCCCGCACCGTGCTGCGCCGGCTCGACCTCGACATTCCCGCCGGCCAGTTCCTGGCGGTGGTGGGCCGCTCCGGCGGCGGCAAGAGCACGCTGATGCGGCTCATCGCCGGGCTCGACGGCGCCACTTCCGGCACCGTGCGCGTGGGCGGGCAGCCGGTCACCGGCCTCGCGCCCCAGGTGCGCCTGCTGTTCCAGGATGCGCGGCTCGTGCCCTGGCAGCGCATCCTGCAGAATGTGGGCATCGCCCGCGGCCCCGGCTGGCGCGAGACGGCAGCCGGCGCGCTGCGCGACGTGGGGCTCGCCGATCGCGGCCGGGAGTGGCCATTCGTGCTCTCCGGCGGACAGAAGCAGCGTGTCGCCCTCGCCCGCGCGCTGGTGAGCCACCCGGCGGTGCTGCTGCTGGACGAGCCCTTCGGCGCCCTCGACGCGCTGACCCGCACCGAGATGCACGCCCTTACCGAGCGCATCTGGCGGGAGCGGGGCTTCACCGTGATCCTCATCACCCACGACGTGGCCGAGGCGGTCGCCCTCGCCGACCGCGTGATCGTGCTGAAGCACGGCGAAGTGGCGCTCGACGTGCCCGTGGACCTGCCGCGCCCGCGCCGGGGGGCTGCCGGTGCAAGCGCACTGCAGGAGCGCATCCTCGCCGCCGTGTAGAACCTTTCAGGCAAGGCGGACGCCGGTTCGCGTGAAGACAGCGCCTGGGCTCGATGCTCCACGCTGGCTCGACGTTCGAGAGTCCTCGTCGCATCCGGGCGTACTGCCCTTCTCCGGCTTGCGGGGGAGGGGAAGAGCGCGCCTGGATCCGAGCCATGCGGGGTTGCGCCCCCACGGCAGACGTGCCGCCATTGCCTCAAGCCGTCCATGATCGCGCCCATCGGCGCCAGCCCCAGCCCTCCCCCCGGGGGGGGGAGGGGACATGGAGTGTCCGTCCATCGCCGCCCGAATGGCGATCGGCCCGAGGCGCGGGCGCGCGCTCAGCGGTTGCGGAAGACAGGCTTGCGCTTCTCCGCGAAGGCGTTCATCCCCTCGCGCCGGTCGTCCAGGGCGAAGGTGGCGTAGAGCAGGCGCCGCTCCACATAGAGGCCCTCCTGCAGGTGGGTTTCATAGGCCTTGTTCACCGCCTCCTTGGCGAGGCGCACCACCGGCCGGGAGGAGGCGCAGATGCGCTGCGCCAGGGCCACGGCCTCCTGAAGGTGGGTGCCCGCCGGCACCACCCGGCTCACCAGCCCCATGGCCAGCGCCTCCGCCGCCGGCAAGGCCCGGCCGGTGAGGATCATGTCCATGGCCACCGCCTTGCCGACGATGCGGGTGAGGCGCTGGGTGCCGCCGGCGCCGGGGATGATGCCGATGGTGGTTTCCGGCAAAGCGAAGCGCGCGGTCTCGGAGGCGATGATGATGTCGCACATCAGCGCCAGCTCGCAGCCGCCGCCGATGGCGTGGCCGGACACCGCCGCGAGGGTCGGCTTGCGCACCCGCGAGAGCCCCTCCCAGGTGGCGGTGACGAACTGCTCCTCGTAGACCTCCGCGAAGGTCTTGTCCTTGATCTCCTTGATATCCGCGCCCGCCGCGAAGGCTTTTTCCGAGCCGGTGACGACGATGGCGCCGACCGTGTCGTCCGCATCGAGAGCCGCCGCGGCGGCGGACACCTCGGCCGTGATCCGGCTGTCGAGCGCGTTCAGCGCCTGCGGCCGGTTGAGCGTGATGATGCCGACCGGTCCGTCGGCGGTGACGAGGATGGTCTCGTAGGTCATGGCGTGGCTCATGGCTTTGTTCTTGTCTGGGCGCGGCCCAAGGCGCCCGGCGCGGGTGAGGATTTCGCCGCGCGATGGCCCGGCGGCGGGTCTGGACAGCGGAGAACGGCATCGCCGCCGCCGGTCGCGGAACCATGCGGCGACGCGCTCAATAATTCAATATATTGTCATATATTTTTAGGCCAAAGCCGACCGGAAGCGCCCTGCTCCACGTAATTCATGTTCTTGAATGCGCACCGCATCGGGACAAACATGAAATAGCATTGCAGTTTTCGAACCCGCGCGGCGCTCCCCGGAGGGGCGAGCCGCCACGGCGGCCCCCCTCACCTGCGGGGCGCGGAGCCCTTCGGCGCGGCGGGCGCACCTTCCCCCGCCTTGCGCGCGGCACTGGCCTCCGGGTCTATCGCCTTGAAGTTGCTCAGCATCTTGTCGAGGTAATGGATCAGGTGGATCTTGTCCTCGGTGGAGAAACCGGCGAGCGCCGCGTCGTAATAATCGGCGATGACGGGACGCATGTTGGCGTCCCACAGGCTGCGCCCCTTCGGCGTCAGGCGGATGAGGCGCGAGCGGTTGTCGTTGGCGTCGACCGCGCGCTCCACATAGTCCACGGCCTCCAGGCGCTGGAGCACGCCGGCGAGATTCTGGCGGCTCACCAGCAGGAAGGCGGCGAGGTCGCCCACCGCCACCCCCTCCGCGAAGGCGGGGCGCGTGAGCGCGCCGAGCACCGCCCATTGCTGGGTGGTGATCTCATAGTCGTCCAGCGCCCGCGTGCCGGTCTTATGCAGCATGTTGGCGCATTGGTAGAGCCGGAAGAAGAGCCTGTTGCTCAGCCCCGGCGATATGCCCCGCGATCCGTCGCCATCCTTCGTCATGCCCGGCACTCTGGCCGCGCCGCGCGGCAAGGTCAAGGGCGGCTCGCGCCGCATTTTAAGGAAATATATTGACCTATTTTCGCGCGGCCATTATAGCTCTTCCTCACGAAGGCCGGGCAGGCCATGCGCCGCAGCGGCCCACAGAATGGCATAAAATGCGCCATAGCGGCCCATTCGCCACCATCCTGAGACGCGGGAGGAACCCCATCGTGCGTGGACTTAAAGGTAAAGTAGTTGTTGTAACTGGTGGCGGCGGCGGCATCGGTTCCGCCACCTGCCGGCGGTTCGCCGAGGAAGGCGCGCGGGTCGTGGTCGCGGACATCGGCGCGACCCAGGCGGAGAAGGTGGTGGCGGAGATCACCGCCGCCGGCGGCGACGCGACCGCCATGGTGGTGGACCTGACCGACCACGCCGCCACCGCCGCGGCCGTCGCGCAGGTGGAGGCCGGCTTCGGCCCCGTCGACATCCTCGTGAACAACGCCGGCTGGGACCTGTTCGTCCCCTTCCTGAAGTCGGAGCCCGACTTCTGGACCAAGATCATCGACATCAACCTGCGCGCGGTGCTCAACGTCACCAAGCCGGTGCTCGCCTCCATGGTGGCGCGCAAGGTGGCCGGGCGCGTGGTGTCCATCGGCTCGGACGCCGGGCGCGTCGGCTCCTCGGGCGAGGCGGTCTATGCCGCGTGCAAGGCCGGCGTCATCGCCTTCATGAAGACCCTGGCGCGCGAGCACGCCCGCCACGGCATCACCTTCAACGCCGTCTGCCCCGGCGTGACCGAGACCGCGATGCTGGAGAGCTTCATGGAAGCCGCCGGCGACAAGGAGAAGCTGCGCACCGCCTTCATCCGCGCCGTGCCGCTCGGCCGCCTCGGCAAGCCGGAGGACCTGCCCGGCGCCATCGTGTTCCTCGCCAGCGACGACGCCGCCTTCATCACCGGCCAGGTGATCTCGGTGTCGGGCGGCCTGACCATGCACGGCTGAGGGAGGAAACCATGAGCTACACCGACATCCTCTACGACATCCGCAACGGCGCCGCCTGGATCACCATCAACCGGCCCGACAAGTACAACGCCTTCCGCGGCCACACCGTGGACGAGCTGATCCACGCCTTCCAGACGGCGGGCTGGGACCGCAAGGTGGGCGTGATCGTGCTCACCGGCGCCGGCGACAAGGCCTTCTGCACCGGCGGCGACCAGTCGGCCCACGACGGGCAGTATGACGGGCGCGGCGTCATCGGCCTGCCCATCGACGAGCTGCAGAGCCTTATCCGCGATGTGCCGAAGCCGGTCATCGCCCGCGTCAACGGCTTCGCCATCGGCGGCGGCAACGTGCTCGCCACCATCTGCGACCTCACCATCGCCTCCGACAAGGCGCAGTTCGGCCAGGTGGGGCCCAAGGTGGGCTCGGTGGACCCCGGCTTCGGCACCGCCTATCTCGCCCGCGTGGTGGGCGAGAAGAAGGCCCGCGAGATCTGGTATCTCAACAAGCGCTACACCGCCGCCGAGGCGCTCGCCATGGGCCTCGCCAATGCCGTCGTGCCCCATGCCGAGCTCGACGCCGAGGTGGAGCGCTGGGTGGCCGAGCTGATGGAGCGCTCGCCCACCGCCCTCGCCCTCGCCAAGGTCTCCTTCAACGCCGACAGCGAGAACATCCGGGGCATCTCCGCCCTCGGGATGCGGGCGCTGAGCCTCTATTACGACACCGACGAGAGCAAGGAGGGCGGCGTCGCCTTCCGCGAGAAGCGCAAGCCGGATTTCCGCCGGTTCGGGAAATAGGCGGCCGTCCCGGCCCAGCGCGCGGCGCCCGCCGCCCTCAGGCCCGCGCCGCGCGGGCGCTCCCCCGCCGCGCCGCCGCGGCGGGCGGAAGCTGTGCCACTCCGGCGCCCCCGACGAGACCACCCCGCAAGACCGCCCCGAGGCGGCGCGTGGACTGACCCGGCAGGAAACCCCAAGGCAGGATCCCACACATGTATCCCACGGTTTTCGACACCGACGACCTGAACGCCCTGCGCGACCTCGCCCGCAAGTTCGCCGCCGAGCGCCTCGCCCCCGGCTACCGCGAGCGCGAGCGCACCGGCAGCTTCGGCACCGGGCTGGTGCGGGAGATGGGCAGCCTCGGCCTCATCGCCCCCGAGCTGCCGGAGGAATTCGGCGGCCTCGGCGCCGGCAGCATCTATTCCGGCGTCATCATCGAGGAGATCGCGCGCGGCGACTTCAACTTCGGCTACGTCAACATCCTGGCCTCGCTCAACGGCCAGATCCTCGCCAGCTTCGCCAATCGCGAGATCAAGGCCCACTGGCTGCCGAAGCTCACCGCCGGCGAGATCATGCTCGCCATCGCCCTCACCGAGCCGCGCGGCGGCTCCGACGCGGCCAACCTCGGCCTGAGGATGGAGCGGGACGGCGGCCACTACGTCATCAACGGCGAGAAGACCTCCATCTCGGCGGCGGACCAGGCCGCGGCGGCGGTGGTGTTCGCCCGCACCGGCAGGCCGGAGGACAAGGCGCGCGGCATCTCCGCCGTGTTCGTGCCCATGGATACCCCCGGCATCTCCACCACCCGCTTCACCGATCTCGGCCAGCACGCCATCGGCCGCGGCTCCATCTTCTTCGACAACGTGCGGGTGCCGGTCGATCACATCCTGGGCGAGGAGAACAAGGGCTTCGTGCAGGTGATGCAGGGGTTCGACTTCTCGCGCTCCCTCATCGGCCTGCAATGCCTCGGCACGGCGCGCCAGTCCCTCACCGAGACCTGGGCCTACATCGGCGAGCGCCGCGCCTTCGGCAAGCCGCTGGCGGCCTTCCAGGGCATCACCCACCAGCTCGCGGATTTCGACACCCGCGTCGAGGGCGCGCGGCTGCTGGCCTACAACGCGCTCTGGCTCAAGGATAACGGGCGCCCCCACGTGGCGGAGGCGGCCATGGCCAAGTGGTGGCCGCCGCTCCTCGCCTACGAGGCGATCCACGCCTGCCTGCTGGTGCACGGTCACGCCGCCTATTCCAGCGAGCTGCCCTTCGAGCAGCGCCTGCGCGACGTGCTGGGCCTGCAGATCGGCGACGGCACCGCGCACATCATGAAGAACATCATCGCCCGCGAACGGGCGGGCCGGGCGGCCGTCGGCTGAGCCGGAACAACAGGAGGACACCCATGGAATTCGACGCCGTGCTCCTGGAGCCGCGCCGCGCCCGCATGGAGGCCGAGGGCTTCTGGCCGGGCAGGACGCTCCTCGACTATTTCGAAGCCTGTCTCGCCGAAAAGCCGGACGCCCTCGCGCTGGTGAGCGTGGTGGCCGCCACCGGCGCGCGCCGCGCGCTCACCTATGCCGAGATCGACCGCCTCGCCTGGCGCGCCGCCGCGGGGCTGCGCCGCCTCGGCCTCGGCCGGAACGACGTGCTGTCGAGCCAGTTACCCAACGGGTGGGAGTTCATCGTCCTCTACATCGCCTGCCGCCGGCTGGGGGTGGTGTTCAACCCGGTGATGCCCATCTTCCGCGAGCACGAGCTGCGCTTCATGCTGCGCCATGGGGAGGCGCGCGTCTTCGTGGTGCCGAAGGTGTTCCGCGGCTTCGACCATGCCGCCATGGCCGGGGCGCTCAAGGCCGAGCTGCCGGACCTGCGCCACGTCATCGTCGCCGGCGACAGCGGCCCCTCCGGCTTCGAGACGCTGCTGCTCGACGGCGCCCTCGACGCCGAGATCGAGGCCGCGCGCGCCGCCAGCGTCCGCGACCGGGGCGACGCCAACGACGTGTGCCAGCTCATCTACACCTCGGGCACCACCGGCGAGCCCAAGGGCGTGATGCACACCGCCAACACCATGTACTCCAACCTCGTCGCCTATGCGGCGCGGCTCGGGCTCGGCGCCGCCGACGTGGTGCTGATGGCCTCGCCCATGGCCCACCAGACCGGCTTCATGTACGGCTTCCTGCTGCCGGTGATGCTGAAGGCGCCCATGGTGCTGATGGACAGCTGGGACAAGGCCCTGGCCGCGCGCCTGATCGCGCAGGAGGGCGTCACCTTCACCATGGCTTCCACCCCGTTCCTGATGGACCTCGCCGACACGGTGGAGGCGCAGGGCGCAGGCACTCCCACCCTGCGCATCTTCCTGTGCGCGGGCACCGCCATTCCCGGCGCCCTGGTGGAGCGGGCGCATCGGGTGCTCGGCACGAAGATCGTCTCGGCCTGGGGCATGACCGAGAACGGCGCCGTCACCGTCGTGCCGCCGTCCGACCCCGACGTGCGCTCGGTCGAGACGGACGGCCTGGCGCTGCCCGGCATGGAGCTGCAGATCCGCGCCGCCGACGACACCGTGCTGCCCGCCGGCCGCGAGGGCGCGCTCTACGTGCGCGGCTGCTCCAATTTCGTGGGCTACCTGAAGCGGCCCCAGTGGAACGCCACCGACGCCGAGGGCTGGTTCGACACCGGCGACATCGCCCGCATGGACGAGGCCGGCTACATCCGCATCTGCGGGCGCACCAAGGATGTCATCATCCGCGGCGCCGAGAACCTGCCGGTGGTGGAGATCGAGGCGGTGCTCTACCGCCACCCGGCGGTGCAGCAGGTGGCCATCGTCGCCTATCCCGACGCGCGCCTGGGCGAGCGCGCCTGCGCCTTCGTGGTGCCCAAGGAGGGCAAGAGCTTCTCCTTCGAGGAGATGGTGCGCTTCCTCGATACCCAGCATCTGGCCAAGCAATACTATCCCGAGCGGCTGGAGGTGCGCGACCAGCTCCCCTCCACCGCCTCGGGCAAGATCCAGAAGTTCGCCCTGCGCACCTTGCTGCGCGAGGCGCTGGAGAACCCGCGTAACGAGAGCCGGCGCCCGTGAGCAAGGACCGCGCGTGAATCGTCCGCGCGTCCGGCCCGGCCGGGCGCGCCTCACCCCCGCGCGGCGGCGAAATAGTCGCTCGGCGCGCGGCCCAGCGTACGGCGGAACATGGCGGTGAAGGCGCTCGGGCTCTCATAACCGCAGTCGAGCGCCACCGTCAGCACCGATTGCCCCTGCGCCAGCAGGGAAAGGGCGTGGAGCAGGCGCGCCTGCTGGCGCCAGCGGCCGAAGCTCTGCCCCGTCTCCCGCCGGAACAGGCGGATGAAGCCCGAGCGGCTGAGGCCGGTTTCCGCCGCCGCCGCATCGAGCGCCACCTCCCCCGCCGGCGCCGACACGAGGCGCGCGCACAAAGCGGCGAGCCCCGCGTGGGCGGGCATGGGCAGGCTGAGCGGCTCCACCGGCAGCACCGCCAGCTCCTTCAGCGCAAGGCGCGCCGCCAGCGCCGCCACGTCCGCCGGGCACCCCTCATCGGCCATCCTCAGGATCAGCTCCCGCAGCAGCGGAGTCACCGCCACCACCGCGCAGCCCGCCGGCAGGCCGCGCGCGGGCCCCGCCTCCACCAGCAGGGCGCGAAACTGCACCAGCCCCCGGCTCGCGGTGCGGTGCACGATGCCCGCCGGCACCCACACCGCCCGGCTCGGCGGCACCACCCAGGTGCCGCGGCCGGTGGTCACCGAGACCACCCCCGCCACCGCGAAGATGAGCTGCGCCGCCTCGTGGGCGTGCCACGGGCTCTCGAAGCGCGGCTCGTCGCGGCGGATGACCGCGATGCCGGGCGTGGCCCGCTGGGTTTTCATCTCTGATCCGATCACGATGATGAATGGCACTTCCGCGCAAGAATTTCGCACGCGGCAGGCCTATGCAAGGGGTATTAGGAAGGAAAGCCCCGTGTCGCTCCCCATCGCCGCCGCCTCGCAGACCGCCCGCGCGCTCCCCGTGCGCCATGCGGGCCTGCGACTTACCGGCGGCCGCCGGAAGCAGCGACACGCCGGCGGCCGTACCGCGTCGCGACCTCATCGATCCCCCCTCGTTCGCGACGGACTTCCCCATGCTGAAGCAGCCGGGAACCAAGTACCGCCCCTTCGCCCCGCCCGTTGACCTGCCCGACCGCGCCTGGCCCGCCCGGCGCATCACGGCGGCGCCCCGCTGGCTTTCCACCGACCTGCGCGACGGCAACCAGGCGCTGGCCGACCCCATGGACGTGACCCGCAAGCTCGCCTTCTGGGAGATGCTGGTCGGCGCCGGCTTCAGGGAGATCGAGGTGGCCTTCCCCTCGGCCTCCCAGACCGAGTTCGACTTCGTGCGCACCCTGATCGAGGAGGGGCGCATTCCGGACGAGGTGACCATCCAGGTGCTCACCCAGTCCCGCGCCGACCTCATCGCCCGCACCTTCGCGGCGCTGGAGGGGGCGCCGCGCGCCATCGTCCACCTCTACAACGCCACCGCGCCCCTGTTCCGCCGGGTGGTGTTCTCCATGGAGCGGCACGAAATCGTCGCGCTGGCGGTCTCCGGCGTCACCGCCATGCTGGAGGAGAGCCTGAAGCGGCCGGGCACCGATTTCACCTTCCAATACTCGCCCGAGACCTTCTGCTTCACCGAGCCGGAATTCGCGCTGGAGATCTGCGAGCGGGTGCTGGACGTGTGGCGGCCCACCCCGGAGCGCAAGGCCATCCTGAACCTGCCCGCCACCGTGGAGGTGACCACCCCCAACGTCTATGCGGACCAGATCGAGTGGTTCTGCCGCCATCTCTCCCGCCGCGACAGCGTGGTTGTCTCGGTGCACCCCCACAACGACCGGGGCACCGCCGTGGCCGCCGCCGAGCTGGCGGTGATGGCGGGGGCCGACCGCGTCGAGGGCTGCCTGTTCGGCAATGGCGAGCGCACCGGCAACGTGGACCTCGTGACCCTGGCGCTCAACCTCTACACCCAGGGCATCGACCCCGGCCTCTCCTTCCCCGCCCTGCGGCAGGTGGCGCAGGACGTCACGCGCCTCACCGGCCTGCCCGTGCACCCGCGCCACCCCTATGCGGGCGAGCTGGTGCACACCGCCTTCTCCGGCTCCCACCAGGATGCCATCCGCAAGGGCTTCGCCGCCCATGCCGCGCGCAACGACGGCTTGTGGGAAATGCCCTACCTGCCCATCGATCCCGCCGACATCGGCGAGACCTATGAGGCAATGATCCGGGTCAACAGCCAGTCGGGCAAGGGCGGGGTCGCCTTCGTGCTGGAGCAGGAGCACGGGCTGAAGCTGCCGCGCGCCCTGCAGGTGGACTTCAGCCGCCGCGTGCAGGCGCTGGCGGACGAGACCTCCCGCGAGCTCTCGGGCGCCGACATCTGGGCCGAATTCCGCCGCGCCTACGGGCTGGAGGACCCTGCCTTCACCCTCCTTGCCTATGAGGACGGCGCGCGCGGGCCGGCGGGTGGCGAGCGCCTGTTCGCCGGGCGCATCCGCCACGGCGGCCGCGAGGTGCCGGTGGCCGGGCGCGGCAACGGCCTCGTCTCGGCGGCGGTGGCCGCCATGGCCGCGCACTTCGGCATCGCGCTGGAGGTGGCGGACTTCCAGCAGCACGCCCTGCGCCGGGGCGCGGATGCGCAGGCGGTGGCCTATGCAGAATGCGTGAGCGCCGAGGGCCGCCGCGTGTTCGGGGTCGGCATCGACGCGGACGTGGCCGCGGCCTCCCTCAAGGCTGTGCTCGGCGCGGCCGGTGCCGTCCGGCGCGACGACTGAGCACGCGCACCCGTCGCCACCACGCGGCGGGGTGCCAGCCGGCGCGGACGATCCGGCAGGGTCACGCGCTCGGCCACGGCGCGGAAAGCGGGCGGCGGAAGCTCATGCGAACCGGCCGCGAGCAAGGCGCGCGGGCTTCGCCCTCAGGCCTCGCCGAGGGCGTGCAGCACCTGGCGGTGGATGGCGAACAGGGCGGGGTCCTCGGGGTCGCGCGGGTGGGGGATGTCGATGTCCATCACCTGCGCGAACCGGCCCGGATGGCCATTGAGCACGAAGATGCGGTCGGCCAGCAGCGCCGCCTCCAGCATGTTGTGCGTCACCAGCACGCCGGTGGGGCGGCGGCCCTCCGCCTCGGCCCACAGGCTCTGGAGCAGGAGGCGCAGGCGGCGGGCGGTCAGCTCATCGAGCGCGCTGAAGGGCTCGTCGAGGAGCAGGATGTCGGGCGCCGCCGCGAACGCCCGCGCGATGGCGACCCGCTGGCGCTGCCCGCCCGAGAGGAACTGCGGATAGGCGCCGGCATGTTCGGCGAGGCCCACCTTGCGCAGCAGCGCCCGCGTCACCTCGCGCGGGTCGCCCGGCGGGCGGTCGCCCTCGCGCTCAAAGACGAGGGCGATGTTCTCCTCCACCGTCAGCCAGTCCACGAGGCGCGGCTGCTGGAACACCATGGCGAGGTTGCCTGGCCCACCGCGCCCCTCGAAGCGGATGGCGCCCGCGTCCGGCGCATCGAGCCCGGCGATGAGGTTGAGCAGGGTGGACTTGCCGCAGCCGGAGGGCCCCACCAGCGCCACCAGCTCGCCGGCCGCGATGCGCATGTCGAGCCCCTCGAAGATGATGGAGGGGCGCCGCCCGCCGCGCGCGGCATAGGCCTTGCCCAGCCCCGTGACGAGGATATCGCTACTCATAGGCCCGCTTCTTCCAGTGGCTGGTGCTGTTCTCGATGGGCCGGAACACCAGGTATTCCACCGCCATCATCGCCAGCCAGAAGGCCAGCGTCCACGCGATGACGCCTTCCACGCTCTGCAGGCTGAACTGGGAATTGAGCTGGTAGCCCACCCCGTTGGACATGCCGAAGATCTCCACCAGCACGATCACCTTCCAGGCGATGGAAAAGCCGACCCGTGCGCCGGAAACCGTGGTGGCATAGAGCAGCGGGCACCAGATGCGCCGCAGCACCGTGGTGCGCTTCAGCCGGAACACCCGCGTCATCTCGACGATGTCCGACGACAGCGAGCGCACGCCCTGCTGCACCGTGATGACCATGGACGGCAGCACCCCCAGCGCCACCGCGATCACCGGCGAGGCGAGGCTCACCCCGAACCAGATCACGCACAGGAGCGCCCACACGAGGCCGGGCACCGTGAGGCCCAGGATGACGCCGGGCTCCAGGAAACGCTCGGCGGTGCGGGACACGGCGGCGGCGATGCCGATGGGAAACGACACCACCACCGCCAGCAGGAAGCCGAGGCCCATGCGGTAGAAGGTGACCCAGATCTCGTGGAACGCCTTGCCGCTCAAGGAGATCACGACGAACTCCCGGGCGATGGCCGAGACATCCGGCACCAGCGGCGAGCGCAGCCACAGGGCCATCAGCTCCCACGCCGTGGCCATGAACACGAACGAGGCGAGAAACGGCAGCGCCGCGCCCGCCACGCGCGCCACCGCCGGCACCCACGCCGCCCGCAGGCGCCCCGCGGGCGCATCCGCCTTCACCGCGTCGACCTTATCGAGGAGCGACATCTTTCCCCTTTCGCATCGCCGGGGCCTGAAGTCCCGCACGGCGCATTTTCCCCAGGCGAACCGGCATCCGCTTCGCTTGAAACGGCTTCAGATCTGAACGTAGATCCTGCCCGCCGGCGCCTGCTTCAGCAGGCCGAGCCTCACGGCCACCTCGATCTGCTTGTCGATGCCCTTGAACACCTCCTCGTTCCATGCGGTGGCATAGGAGGCGCGGGCGCGTTCCGGCAGCAGCGCGAGGGCGTTTGTCTCGTCGGGCTTGATGCCGATCTCCCCGGCGACATCCACCAGCAGCCGCGGATTGACGCGGATGGCGGAATTGACGCGCTTGAACAGCTCCACCACCTTGGCGGCGGAATCCTTGTTGGCATCGAGCCAGGCCCGGTTGGCGGCGAGGCCGACCAGCAGCGGCGCGCCCTTGAGGCCGGTGCCCTTCTCCCATTCCTCCGCCACCAGGGCGAGGTCGCGCGCGCCGCGGGCGACAAGGCGGGTCGCAGTGGGCTCCAGGGTCAGGATCGCCTCCACGTCGCCGCGCTCGAACATGGCGAGGTTGGCGAGCGGCGAGCCGAACACGATCTTGAGGTCGGAGAAATCGAGGCCGGCGAGGGAGGCGGCGATCCGCGCCTGCTGGTAGGTCTCGCTGGTCTCGGCGGTGGAGGCGACGGTCTTGCCGGCGAGGTCCTTCGGCGTCTTGTAGGGGCTGTCACCGCGCACCACCCAGCGGGTGTTGTTGTCCAGCGCCGGGCCGAACAGCACGATGTCGCCGCCCTTGCTGGCGATCTGGCTCAGGCCCAGCGGGCCGAACACGCCCACGTCGATGGCGCCGGCGGTGAGCTGGGTCTGCATCTTGCCGGGATCGGCGACCACCCATTCGATGTCGAGCCCGAGCGCCTCGGCGAGGCCGAGCCGCGCCACCAGGGGCCGCCACACGGAGCCCGCGCTACCGGGCGACGGCAGGGTGACGCGCACCGGCGCCGCCGGGGCGGCGAGGGCGCCCCGCGCTGGCAGCAGCGCAGCGGCGGCCGCCCCCGCGAGGAGCTTGAGGCTGTCTCTTCTGTTCATCTTTCGAACTCCGCCCGTCGAGGGCACGCGAAGGGGGACGGGGGATTACTGGACGATGGCGCGATAGAGCACGCGCAGGCCGTCGCCGTAGTCGCCGACGCCGCGATGCTGCACCACGCGGTTGTCCCAGATCACCGCGGCGCCCTGCTGCCAGGCGACCCGCGTCTGCACGTCCGGCGACTTGACGTAATCGAAGAGGATCTGCAGCAGGTGGTCGCTGACGGTGCGCGGCACGCCGAGAATACGCTGGGTATAGAGCTCGCTGACGAAGATCTGCTTGCGCCCGGTGTCGGGATGCACGCGGATCACCGGCGCCTCCACCGGCGGATACTTGGCGCGCTGCGCGGCGAGGGCCTGAGGGTCCTGGTAGGCGAGGCTCAGGAAGCCCTGGGTCTCCACGTCGTGGACCGCAGTCAGCGTCTCCAGATAGCGCGCGAACTGCGGATCGAGCAGGTCGTAGGCGGCGGTGGCATTGGCGAACAGGGTGTCGCCGCCGGCGGGCGGGGCATTCTTGCCGAACAGAGCGGTGAAGCGCGGCGGATCGGGCACGAACGCCTGGTCCACGTGCCAGATCAGGTTCATCCGCGTCTTCTTGACCGAGGAATCGATGGTGTTGATGTCCGCGTTCTCCCGCGCCGCCGGCGTGTAGGGCGTGCCGGCGAAACGGGCGCTGCCGAACAGGCCGACGAGGCGCCCGAACTCCTCCACCCGCACCACGCCGGGCTCGAAGAACAAGAAGCCGTAGCGCACCAGCCGGTCGTGGAGGAACTGGGCCAGCGCCGCGTCCTGCGCGCCGGCGGCCGAGAGATCGAGCCCGTGCACCCGCGCGCCCACCACATGCGAGTAGGGCTCCACCACCACATCGCGGAAGGCTTCGCGCTCGCCGCGATAATCGGCGATGGACAGGACCTTGGCCTGGACGGCGTCGAGCCGCTCGACGGGGATGTGCAGGACCCGCGCGGCCTGCGGGGCGGCTCCTTCGGAAGCTTGCGGCAGGGCACTCATGTTTCGCTCCAACGGCGTTCGAAATCTTGTTCGCGCTCCGGCGGGGCTGGGGGCGCGGCGCGCCCTCGCGGCGGGCGGGAAGCAGGGCCTTCGGGCTCCTGTCGCGCCGGAGCGGTGCCGGCGATGCCCTGAGAGGCGTGGCCGGAACATCCCGACGCTAGCGGGCTAAAATTCTAATTTCAACATTTATTTTATAAAATTGATGGACTATATGGATATAACCTCTCCCAACCTCGAACACCCCATGACCGCCCAGACCGCCGGCTACCGGCCCCTCTCCGTCCTGGTGGGGCTGGCCTATTTCATGGACCAGCTCGACTCGACCATCATCGCGCCCGCGCTGCCGCAGATCGCCGCCGCCTTCGGCGTCAGCCCGCTGAGCCTCGACCTGACGATGACCGTCTATTTGCTGGCCAACGTGGCGGTCATTCCGCTGAGCGGGCTGCTGGCGGCGCGCCTCGGCACGCGCGTGGTCTTCAAGGGCTCGCTGGTGCTGTTCGCGCTCAGCTCGGCCCTGTGCGGCCTCGCAGAGAACCTGCCGATGCTGATCGCCGCCCGCGTGCTCCAGGGCGCCAGCGCCGCGCTGATGATGCCGGTGGGGCGCATGGCCATCATCCACGCCACCAGCAAGGCCGACCTGGTGATGGCGCTGGCCTGGATGATCACGCCGGCCATGCTGGGGCCGCTGGTGGGCCCGCTGCTGGGCGGCGTCATCGCCACCTATTCCTCCTGGCGCTGGATCTTCCTCATCAACTTGCCGCTGGGCATCGCCGGCTACATCGCCGCCGGCCGGCTGATGCCGCAGGTGACCGACGAGGCGCCGCCGGCCATCGACCTGCGTCAATGGGGGTGGCTCGCGGTGATGCTGGCGGCCGGGGCGGCCATGCTCTCCCTGGTGCGCCATCCCGGCATCGGCCTGGAGGTGTACGGGGCCCTGGCCGCAGCGCTGGCGCTCGCGGGCCTCGCCTATGGGCGGCGCCTGGGCGCCGGCACCCACCCGCCGCTGCTGGACACCGCGCTGCTGAAGGTGCCGACCTTCCGCGTGTCGTTCTGGGGCGGGTGCCTGGTGCGGGTCGGCTATGGGGCGCTGCCGTTCCTGCTGCCGCTGCAGCTCCAGCTCGGCCTCGGCTTCACCGCCATCGAGAGCGGCCTAGTGCTGCTCGCCAGCGGCCTCGTGGCGTTCGTCACCAAGACCTTCACCGCCCGCATCCTCGCCCGCTTCGGCTTTCGCAGCGTGATCATCTGGAACGGCCTGCTGTGCGGGCTCGCGCTCGCCGCCTGCGCCGCCTTCGCGGCCGGCTGGAGCCTCGCCCTCATCGCCCTGGTCGCCTCCGCCGGGGGCTTCTTCCGGGCCATCCAGCTCAACGCCCTGGCGGCCATCGCCTATGCCGACCTGCCGCGCCGCGCGGTGGCGCCGGCCACCTCGCTCAACACCACCTTCCAGCAGCTCGCGGTGATGATCGGCATCTCCTTCTCGGTCACGGTGGTGAATCTCTCGGCCTGGGCGGCGCAGCGCCCCCATCCGGACGGCGGCGACTATGCCGTGGCATTCCTCGTGCTCGCCGCCGCCGTGCTCGCCGCGGTGCCGGTGTCGCTGGGCCTCAAGCCCGGTGCCGGGCAGGAGCTGAGCGGCCATCGCGCCCCCTCCCGCTCACCGGCCGGCCCGGCCTGACCGACAGCGCCATTTCCAAGGAAAGATCCCCCGATGACCAGCCTTCCCTCGCCCTTCCTCGTGTCCACCCCGTGGCTCGCCGGGCAGCTTTCCGACCCCGGCCTGCGGCTGTTCGATGCCACCGCCGGCGCCGCCACCGCGCCGGGGGCCGGGGAGAGCGCGCCCGCGCGGGCGGTGTTCGAGACGGCGCACATTCCCGGCGCCCGCTACCTCGACCTGAAGAACGACCTTTCGGACACGACCTCCGGCCTCGATTTCACCCGGCTCGCCCCGGAAGCCGCCGCCGCCGCCTTCGCGCGCGCCGGCATCGGGCCCGACAGCGCGGTGGTGCTCTATTCCACCTCCACCTACGGATGGGCGACCCGCGCCTGGTGGCTGCTCAACGACATCGGCTTCACCCGCGTGGCGGTGCTGGACGGGGGGCTCGCCAAATGGGTGGCGGAAGGGCGCCCCACCGCCGCCGGCCCCGCCGCGCCCTATCCTGCGGCGGAGGCCCTCTCGCCCCGGCCGCAGGGCCTGTTCGCGGATCTTCCCGAGGTGACGGCGGCGGTGGAGAAGGGCGGAACGACCCTGGTGAACGCCCTGAGCCCGCAGCATTTCAGCGGCGCCACCCCTGGCCCCTACGGCCGGCGCGGGCGCATCCCCGGCAGCCTCAGCCTGCCGGCGGGATCGCTGGTGGCCGCCGACAACAGCCTGAAGCCCCTCGATGAGATCAAGGCCGCGCTCGCCACCCAAGGCATTGGTGGAGAAACGGGCATCGGCGGCGAGACGGACATCATCGCCTATTGCGGCAGCGGCATCGCCGCCACCGTCGACGGCTTCGTGCTGCGTGCCCTCGGCCACGGGCGGGTGCGCGTCTACGACGGCTCGCTCTCCGAGTGGTCGAAGGACCCCGCGAGACCGCTCGAAGCCTGATCGTCGGCGGGCCCTGCCGCTTCGGCGCCCGGCTCCGCGCCGCCGGCGGCCGGGACCGCGGAGCGCGGCTCGCCCTCGCCCCATTCGGACGAGAAGACCACGAAGGCACGCTTCAGCACCTCGTTCTCGGTGCGCAGCTTCTGGATCTGGCGGCGCAGAGCGTGCAGCTCGCTCTGCATCTGCTCGGGCGACATGGCCGCGCCGGCGCCGGCGGCCGGGTCCGGCGCCTCCAGCCGCGCGGCATCCTTCTTCTTCACCCACAGGCGCAGGGACTGCTCGCCGACGCCGAACTGGCGGGCAACCTCGCGATAGATGGTCCGGTCGCGCGGGTTCCGCATCCGCCGACGCTCCACCTCGTCCACCGCCAGCTCCTTCACGGAGGGGGCGTAGCGGGCGGAGGCGCGCGCGCCCTCCTCGAGCGCCGGATCGCTGCGATCGTTCGCTGCGTCCGTCCTGACTGGTGCGCCGCGCATTCCCGTGTTATCTTCAGTTTAAAGATAAATCTAATTTAGAATTTAGCCCGCCTCGTCCGGCAACGCAAGCCGCCGCTCCATTCCGGACCGGATTCCCAGGATGCATAAGACCCCGCCCCTCGTCTCCACGGCATGGCTGGCCGATCATCTCCACGACGACGACCTGATCGTCCTCGACGCCAGCGTCTATCTCGAAGCCGCGCCCGACCGCACGCGGGCGGAATTCCGCAGCGGGCTGGATGCCTATGAGCATGAGGGGCACATCCCCTCCGCGCGCTTCGCCGACCTGTTCACCCAGTTCTCCGATCCGCTCGCCCCATTCCCCTTCACCCGCCCGAGCGCCCTCCAGCTCGCCGCGGCGGCGGGCCGGCTCGGCATCGCCCGCAGCTCCCACGTGGTGGTCTACGACAACCTCGCCAACCAATGGGCCGCGCGCCTGTGGTGGGTGCTGCGCTCCTACGGGCACGAGCGGGTGAGCGTGCTGGATGGCGGCCTGCGCAAGCATCGCGCCGAGGGCCGGCCGGTGGAGCGCGGCCTCACGCCCTATGCGAAGACCAGCTATCCCCTGCCGCCCCCGCGCGACACGGTGGCGACCACGGCCGAAGTGCTCGACATCACCAGCCACAGGCGCGAGGGGCGGCTCATCTGCTTCCTGCAGAAGGACGATTTCTCGGGCCGCGTCTCCGGCCGCGCCCGGCCTGGCCACATTCCCGGCAGCGCGAACCTGCCCTTCGCCGAGCTGGTCCGCGAGGAGGACAACACGCTGAAGCCGGCCGAGGCCTTGCTGGCCCTGTTCCGGGCGCGCACGCCGCTGGCGGGCGAGCTGGTGGTCACCTATTGCGGCGGCGGCGTCGCCTCGGCCGTGGGCGCGCTGGCGCTCGCCGTCATCGGATACGAGCCGACGCGGGAATATGACGGCTCCCTCGCCGAATGGACCGCGGACGCGGCGCTGCCCCTGGAGCTGGGCGAGGGGTGAGGCCGCCGGCCCCGGCGGGAGGGGCCCCCGCGCGCCGGCGGACAAAGAAAAAGGGGCCGCCGGAGCGGCCCCTCTTGCAGCATCGTGTTGAGCGTCTCACTCGTCGTCGGCATCGTGGGCGGGGCCCCAGTGGGCATCGCCGGACTGGAAGGGCGCGGACGGCACATAATAGGGGCCAGGGGTGCCGAACGCGCTCGGGCGCTCGATCTTCTGCTCTTCGCGCAGGGCCGCCGCGCGGGAGCTCGGCACCAGGGTTTCCTGGGCGGAGACCGCCACCTGCTCGCGGTTCAGCTCGCCCACATAGGGATCGGCGTAAGCGGTGCCGGCGGCGGTGGCGAAGGTGAGGACGACGCCGGTGGCGAGAAGATAAGTCTTGATGGACATGTCAGTCACTCCGTTTCTGATGTTTCCAATGTAGAAGCGGGTGCCTTCGTCCTCCATCATCCAACCATCTGCCGAAGATATACATCCCTGCGCACGGCAGAAACCAAAGTATGAACCTGCCCATGGCAGCGCCGGGAAAAGGCCCCCGCGCGGGGGCAGCGTCCATGCCGATACGGCTCTGGCCTCTGAACAGGCAGGCAGGGACTGTCCCCACCGGCCGCCCACGGCAGCGGCGGAGACACCGCACGCCTTTCGCCCCCTGTCTCGGAAGCCGCACGCGGGCACGGCGCACGACGATGATCCGCCCGCGCACAAAGCGCACCCCATGGCGGAATCCGCAGCCGGCCCCGCCGTGATCGGACAGGCCGGGTGCTGCGGCCGCTATTCTGTGCCTTTTCGGAAGAAGCACGCGGAACAACCACCTATTCATGAGCGCATTCACGGGCGCCGAGCGGCCTTGCCCCGCTGCTGAGACCGGCGCCGTTCGCGTGGCCGCTCCCGGCCCGCCGGCCGGCCTCTCCCCCGATGACGCCCTGGGAACGGAGAACCACAGCCATGAGCCCGCGCATCCTCATCGTCGGCGGATCCATCGGCGGCCTGTTCGCCGCCGTGCTGCTGCACCGCGCCGGTTACGATGTCACCGTCACCGAACGTTCGGTCCACGGGCTGGAGGGCCGGGGCGCGGGCCTCGTCGCCCAGCGCGAAGTGTTCGCCATCCTGCGCGAGGTGGGGGTGGAGCACCTCGCCCGCTTCGGCGTGGTGGCGCGCGAGCGGATCCATCTCGACCGCGCCGGCGACATCGTCCACCGCCAGCACACGCCGCAGACGCAGCTCTCCTGGGACGTGCTGTTCCGCACCTTCCGCGAGATGCTGCCCGATGCGCGCTACCACAAGGGCCAACGGGTGGTGGAGGCGATCGGCGCGGCGGACGGCGCCCGCGTGCGCCATGCCGACGGCAACGAGACGCGGGCCGACCTGCTGGTGGGCGCCGACGGCATCGGCTCGGTGGTCCGGGCGGCGGTGTCGGGCCCCGGCTCGCGGCCCGCCTATGTGGGCTATGCCACCTGGCGCGGGCTGGTGCCCGAAACAGCGGTGCCCGAGGCGGCGGCGCGCCAGCTGTTCGAGCGCTTCGCCTTCTACGAAATGCCGGGGTCGCACATCCTCGGCTATCTCGTTCCGGGGCCGGACGGCTCCATCGAGGCGGGCCGGCGCCGCTACAACTGGGTCTGGTACCGCCGCTACGACGCCGATGCCCTCGGCACGGTGCTGACCGATATCGAGGGCGTGCGCCGGCCCTTCTCCCTGGCGCCCGGGCGGGTGCGCGCCGAGACGGTCGCCGCCACGCGCGCGGATGCCGAGCGCCTGCTGCCCCCCGCCTTCGCCGCCGCGGTGGCCGCCGAGCCGCGCCCCTTCATCCACGCCATCTTCGATTATGCGCCCGCGCGCATGGCGGCGGGGCGGATCACGCTGCTCGGCGATGCCGCCTTCGTGGCCCGGCCGCACACCGCCATGGGGGTCGCAAAGGCGGCCGGCGACGCCTTCGCCCTGCGCGATGCGCTGGCGGCCCACACCGACCTCGATGCCGCGCTCGCCGCCTATGAGGCCGCCCGCGCCCCGGCCGGACGCGCCATCGTCGCCTATGGCCAGCGGCTGGGGCAGAGCCTGGGCTGAGGCGCCGGACGCCCGGCGCGCCGGCCTGCCCACGGCAAGAACTCTTCGCCTTGCACCGGCGCGTTTTCCGGACGCGCCGGTTTTCGCGTTGCTGGAACGCCCGCCAAGAAGAAGAGCGGCGTCCGCGACGGGCACCCCAGGCAAACCAAGGTAGCATCGCGGCGCTGGCACGTATGATTTCCCCGCGCCCGCCGCCGCCTATCCTCGTTTCCGGACCACCCCGAGCCCGGACGAGACAGCGATGCGCACCACCGCCGATGCCCGCCCCCAGCCCTTGCCCCCGCCCCGCGACATGCCGCCTGCCGCCCGTCAGGCGGGGGCGACGGCGGCGCCCTTCCTGCCGCGCGTGCTGTTCGGCGTCCGCCTCGCCGCGTCGGTGTGCCTTGCCCTGTTCGTCACCTACGGGCTGGAGCTGGAAAACCCCTTCTGGGCCGCCACCACCGCCGCCATCGTGTGCCAGCCGAGCCTCGGCGCCTCCATGCAGAAGGGGCGCCACCGCGCCCTCGGCACACTCGTAGGCGGGCTGGCGATGGTGGCGCTGCTGTCGCTCTTTCCCCAGCAGCGCGACCTGCTGATCCTGGGCCTCGCCCTGTGGTGCGGCGCCTGCGGCTTCGCGGTGGTGACGCTGCGGGGCTTCGCCTCCTACGCCGCGGCGCTCGCCGGCATCACCTCAGCCATCATCTTCGCCGATACGCTGGCCGATCCGTCCTCGGCCTTCCTCCTGGCCGTGGTCCGCGTCGGCGAGATCGCCATCGGCATCTTCGCCGCCGCCGTCGTGGCGCTGCTCACGGATACCGGCAGCGCCGGGCGCCAGCTCGAGGGCCTGCTACGCCACGCGGCGGCCCGGCTCTCGCAGGGGTTCCTGGCGACGCTGGTGGCCGGCACCGACACGCCCGAAACCCGCGCGGCGCGGCACGACATGGTCCGTGCGCTCGGCCCCCTCGATGCCGCCATCGCGGCGGCGACCGGCGAATCCGCCTTCCTGCGCGCCCGCACCGGCAACCTGCAGGCAGCAGCAGCCGCCCTGCTGGACGCCCTGGTGGCCTGGCGCGACATCGGGAGCCATTTGGGCAGCCATCCGGGCCGGGCCGGCGCGGACTGCGCCGGGCTGAGGCACGCCCTCACCACCGTGCTCGCCCGCATTGATCCCGCCGACATCGACCGCGCCCCGGAACGCCTCGCGCAGGACTGCCGGCTGGCCATCGCGGAAATCCGCGCGATCGGGTGCGGGGATGCCACCCGCCGCATGCTGGCGGACGCCGCCCTCACCGTCGCCACCGGCATCGAGGCCATGGCCGCCGGCATCCTCCTGCTGCGCACCCGGCGCGGGGCGCGGCGGCGCTGGCGGGCCCCGCCGGTGGTCGCGGACCCGCTTCCCGCTGTGCTGAACGGAGCGCGGGCGTTCGCGGCGGTGGCCGCCACAGCCGCCTTCTGGGTGGCCACGGCGTGGCCGGCCGGCCCGTTCGCCATCGTGTTCGCCGCCGCCACCACGCTGATCTTCGGCGCGTTCGGCGACGAGGCCCGCGCCCGCGCCGGAGACTATGCGGCCGGCGCCGCCGCGATGGCGGCGCTCGGCGCCGTGCTCTATGTCTGCGTGCTCCCCTCGCTCACCACCTTCCCGGCCCTGGCCGGCGTGCTGGCGGCCCTGTTCGTGCCGCTCGGCATCATGCAGGCCGGCACGTGGCACCCGGTGGCGTTCCTGGCCATGTCCATCGCCAGCCTGCCGCTGCTGGGGGTGGGCAATCCCGCCTCCTATGACGCGGCCGGCTACCTCAACCTGGCGCTGGCGGTCATCGCCGGCACCGTCACCGGCACGCTGTTCTTCGTCGCCATGCCGGTGATGGACCCGCCGGCCCGCGCCCGGCGCCTGCTCGCCCTGTCGCTGCGGGATGTCCACCGGCTGGCCCGCGGGCCCCTTCCGACCAGCCCCGCGCGCTGGACCGCCCTCATGTCCCGCCGCCTGGAAGCCCTGCCCGCGCAGGCCCCGGCAGACGATGCCGCGGCGCTCATGGCCCTGCTCGCGCTCGGCCGGGCGATCATGGATCTCGCGCAGGGCCTGAGGGGCACCCGGGAGCGTGCGCGCCTCTCCCTCGCCCTCGCCCACCTCGCCGCGGGGCGCCCGGCCGCCGCGCAGGCGGTGTTCGCGGCCTTGGAGGAAGCGTGCACAGGGGCGCCGGAGGAGGCGCGCCTAAGGGCCCGGATCACGGTGATCCGCGAGGCCATCGATGCCCATGCCGGGCTGTTCACGGGGCGGGCGGGCGTTCCGCCGCCGTTCATCTGAGGGAGAAGGCCATGTTCAGGGAGATCGACATTCTCGGCGTCTATGTCGCGCCGTTCGTGGTGATGATGCTGGCGGCATGGCTGCTCGCCATCCCGCTGCGCGTGGCGGGCGACCGCTGGGGCGTTTCCCGGCGCGTCTGGCATCCCGGCCTGTTCGGCCTGTGCGTCTACATGATCGTGCTGTCCCTCGTCGTGCTCGGTGCGGGAGGCCGCCCATGACCGCCCTGGACGCCGCCCTGGACGCCGCCCGCCCCGCCGCGCCGCGCCGCCTGCCGGCGGTGCTCGCCACCCTCTGCGTGCTCGCCCTCGCCGGCGGGCTCGGCTGGCGCATGTGGGACGCCTACATGGCCACGCCCTGGACCCGCGACGGCACCGTGCGGGCCTATGTGGTCACCGTCACGCCCCAGGTGTCGGGCCGCATCGCCGCGCTCGCCGTGACCGCCGACCAGCATCTCCGGAAGGGCGACCTGCTGATGGAAATCGAGCCCGACGACTACCGCATCGCCCTCGCCGCCGCCGAGGCGTCGGTGGCGCGTGCGAAGGCCGATCTCGACAACAGGCAGGCGGAGGCCCGGCGGCGAGCGCTGCAGACCACGCTCTCGGTCTCCAAGGAGGAGCAGGAGAGCTATGCGGCGGCGGCGGCCATCGCGGAGGCGGCCTACCGGCAGGCGCTCGCCGCACGCGACAGGGCACAGCTCGATCTCGACCGCACGCGCATCGTCTCGCCCGTGAACGGCTATGTCACCAACCTCGTCATCCAGCCCGGCGACTATGCGACGAGCGGCCAGCGCGCGCTCGCGGTGGTGGACGCCGACAGCTTCTGGGTGGACGGCTATTTCGAGGAGACGGTGCTGGACGACATCCACCTGGGCGATGCCGCCGCCGTCAGGCTGATGGCCTATCCGCACCGGCTCGCCGGCCATGTCACCGGCATCGGGCGGGGGATCGCCATCGCCAACACCCAGGCCGATGCCTCCGGGCTCGCCACGGTGAACCCGGTCTTCACCTGGGTGCGCCTCGCCCAGCGGGTGCCGGTGCGGGTGGCGCTGGACCACCCGCCGCCCGCGCTCACCCTCGCCGCCGGCCTCACCGCCAGCGTATCCATCACCGGGCGCGGGGATGCCGGGCCCCGCCCGGCGCCATGACCGGGGCGGCGGCCGCGCTCAGGCCAGCCCGAGCCCTTCGAGCCAGCCCACCAAAGCGGCGCGGCAGGGCTCCGGCCGCTCGATCTGCAGCAGATGGCCGGTACCGGGCACGGCCTCGTAGGCGAAGCCGCCCTCGGCCGCGAGCGCGGCGTTGGCCCGGCCGGTGGGGCCCGTGCCCTCCAGCTCCGGATCGGCGCCGATGATCTTCACCGGCAGCGGCGCCTGCGCCGCCTTCGGCCAGAGGTCGAGGTTGAGCGCCTGGAGATAGATGGCCGCCTCCAGCTCGCGCGGACAGCGCAAAGTCCATGTGGCGCCGTCGGGCCGCAGGATGGCGCGGGCCATTTCGGCGCGGCTGCGCGCCGTCCAGCGGGCCTGGGCCCGGCCGGTGGCGAACTGCGCCTCCAGGGCGTCCGGGCTCTCGAAGCGCTCGGGCCGCTCCAGGGCGAAGGAGACGAGCTTGATCTCGAACGCCCGCATGGCCGCGTAGAGCGGGTGCGCCGGGGGCGGCACGCTCGGCGGATCGTAGAGCGCGAGTGCCGCCCACAGGCGCGGCCCCTCCACCGCCTGCTTCAGGGCGGCGCGGGCGGACATGGAGTGGAACACCCCGATGGCCGGCTTCTCGCCGAAGGCCGCCGCCGCCGCCGCGGCGACGCTTTCGAGGTCCCGCGCGAGCTGGAGATAATGGTGCCCGTCGCCGCCGGCAGGCGGGTTGCGCCCGTGGTTGCGCATGTCGAACAGCACCAGGTCGAACCGCTCCGCCAGGGGCTCCCAGAAGTCGCGATAGCCATCGATGGCGAAGCCGTTGCCGTGGGACAGGAACAGGCGCGGGCCATCGGGGCGGCCGGCGCGGCGCAGGTGGAGGCTGGCGCCGTCGGACAGGGTGACGGGCGCGGTCTGCCCGGTGGCGTGCGGCATGGGCGCGCTCCTTGGAGGGGTCAGTGGCGGGCCAGATGGTCGTCGAGGGCGGCGAGGAAGGCCTCGGGCGCCTCGATGGGGGTGATGTGGCCGGCATCCGGCAGGGTCACATGGACCGCGCCGGGGATCTTCGCGGCCGCCTCGGCCAGCTTGTCGGGCGGGGCGCCCTTGTCCTCGGCGCCGCCGAGGATGAGGGTGGGCACCTGGATGAGGTGGAGGCGCGGGCCGTAGGCGAGGGTCTTCAGCGCCTCGCAGCAGCCGGCATGGCCCACCGGATCGGTGGTGGCGACGAGATTGCGGATCTTCTCCAGCACCGGCGGGTCGGCGGCCACCGTGCGCGGCGTGAACCAGCGCTCCACCGAGAGCTGGGCGAGGCTCGCCATGCCCAGGGTGCGCGCCTTGTCGATGCGCGACTGGAAATAGGCGGCGTAGTCCGGCGGTGCGTCGGGCCGCGCGTCGCAGGCGACGAGGGAGGCGAGCCGCTCCGGCGCACGGATGGCGAGGCCGTAGCCGATCATGCCGCCGATGGAGAGCCCCACCCAATGGGTCCTGCCGATGCCGAGGGCGTCGAGCAGGCCGAGGGCGTCGTCCTCCAGCTCCGGGAAGGTGTAGGGGCCGGGCTTGGCCTCGCTCAGGCCGTGGCCGCGCTGGTCGTAGCGCAGCACGCGGTAGCGGTCCCTGAGGGCGGCGGCCACGTCGTCCCACAGCCTGAGGCTGTTGCCGAGGGCGTGGGCGAAGGTGACCACGGGCGCGTCCTGCGGCCCCTCGATCTCGTAATTGAGGCGGATACCGTTGACTGTGACATGCATGGAAGTGCTCCCCGGCGCCGGATCAGCGGTCCTCGCCCACATATTCGAGCTCGTCGGCGATCTTGAGCTCGATGAGCACGTTCTCATCGGTGGACTCCGGGGCGAGACGCGAGCGGTGGGCGATGCCGCGGGGGATGAACAGCATGTCGCCCGGCTTCATGGTGACGTTGCCGAGCTCCGTCTCCCAGGCGAGCGCGCCCTTCACGCAGAAGATGATCTCGTGGGCATCGACGTTGCGGTGCCAGAACGACATGTCCTCCTTGCGCCGCTTGGAGACGTCCACCTTGGTGCGGGGGGAGGTGAACAGGCGCAGCGGCGTGCCGTCGGCGCGGGTGGCGTTGGTGGGCGCGAACTTCTCGTCGAACACGTTGATGAGGCGGAAGATGTCGCCATTCTCCAGCACCCCGGCATTCACCACCGGCGGGGCATGGTGGGCGATCACCACGTTCTTGCCGTTGATGGTCACCTTCTCGGTATAGGTGGCCGGCGCGGCGGCGGGCTCCGCCGTGGTCTTGGCGGCGGACTTGGCGGCGGTCTTCGTGGTGCTCTTCGTCGCGGTCCTGGACGTGCTTTTCGCTGTGGTCATGGCAGGGCGTCCCGTGCGGAGGGGGTGAGGCGGTAGACGAGCCGGTCGCCGGCGGGAAGCTCTTCCGCCTCCCCGCGCCGGCGCAGGTGGTTGAGGTGGGCGAGGGTCTCGCCCATGGCGAACGCGACCTGGTGCCCGTCGAGGTCGAAGGGGAACAGGTGGGCCATGGCCTCGGCGGCGGCGATGGGCCGCCCGTCGGCAGGGAACGCCGCCTTCAGGTGGGCGAGGCGCGCCTCGTGGTGGGCGTCGAGCGCGTCGAGGCGCCCGTGGAGCCCGCGGAACGGCAGCTTGTGGGAGGGCAGCACCAGCACGTCGTCCGCCACCGCGCGGCGGATATGGCCGAGGGAGGCGACATAGGCGGCGATCGGATCGGCCTCCGGCTCGCCCGGATAGACGCTGACGTTCGGGGTGATGCCCGGCAGCACCTGGTCGCCGGCGATGTAGAGGCCGAGGCGCGGCGCGTGGAGGGTGGCGAGCTCCGGCGAATGGCCGGCGCCGGTGACGACCCGCCAGTCGGCGCCGCCGAGGCGCAGGAGGTCGCCGTCGGCGATGCGCCGGTAGGCGGCCGGCAGATCGACGCTGGCGCCGTAGCGCAGGAAGCCCTCGCGGTAGGTGTCGATGAGCGCCTCGTCCAGCCCGTGGCGGCGGAAGAAGGGCTGGGAGGCGGCGATGTCGTCGCTGTAGCCGTCGTGCCAGGCGGCGTGGGCGGCCAGCCATTCGAGCTGTGTCATCTCCGGCGTCAGGCCCCAGCGGCGGGCGATGAAGCCGGCATTGCCCATGTGGTCCGGGTGGAAATGGGTGACGACAAGGCGCGCGATCCTGCCCCCGCCGAGGGCGGCGCGCCACGCCTCCTCCAGCATCTCGCGGTGGGCGGGCGAGCCGAAGCCGCAGTCCACCATGGTCCAGCCCTCGGCCCCGTGGATGAGCCAGAGGTTCACCTGCTTCAGCCCCCGGAACGGCAGCGGCATGTGGAGCCGCAGCACGCCGGGCGCCACCTCCTCCAGGCTCCAGGAGGCGGGAGGAACGGGGGCGGGAGGAACGGGGGCGGGAGGAGCGGAGGCGGGAACGGGAGAGGGCGCAAGATCGTTCACGGTGCGGTCTCCATGGGGGCCGCGCGCAGGGCGCGGGCGGCGTCGAGCACCGCCTCGACGATGGCGTGGTAGCCGGTGCAGCGGCACAGGTGGCCGCCCAGCACATCCTCCACCTGCGCCCGGCCGGGATCGGGATCGCGCGCCAGGAGGTCGGTGAAGGACATGAGGATGCCGGGCGTGCAGAAGCCGCACTGCAGGGCATGGTGCGCGTGGAACGCCTGCTGGAGGGCGCCGAGCGTGCGCCCGTCCGGCGAGAGGTGCTCCACGGTGCGCACGTCGCGGCCCTCCACCTGCACCGCGAGGGTGAGGCAGGCGCGCGCCGCCACCCCGTCGATGAGCACGGTGCAGCAGCCGCACACGCCATGCTCGCAGCCCACATGGGTGCCGGTGGCATCGAGCCGCTCACGCAGGAAATCGGTGAGCAGCAGGCGCGGCTCGGCCGGGGCGCCCACGGCGCGCCCGTTCAGGGTGAAGCGGATGACGGGCCGCTCGTCCTTCTTCACGCTGCGCATGAAAGCGCCTCCCGCACCACCGCCGGCCCAAGCCGGCGCACCAGATCACGTCGGTAATGGGCGCTGGCGTGCACGTCGTCGTGCCCGCCCGCCGCGCGCGCGAGGGCGTCCGCCGCGGCCTCCAGCGCCTCCGGGCTCCCGGTCTCGGCGGGGCCGAGGCGGCGCACCAGGGGCCGGTCGGCCACCCCGCCCACCGCGAGGCGCACCACGCCGTCGCGCCCGGCCACGGCGGCCAGCGCCACGATGGCGAAATCCCCGTGCCGCCGCGCCACCTCGCGGAAGGCGGCGCCGGTCCCCGGCGCATCGGGAAAGCGCACCGCCACGATCATCTCGTCGGCCGCGCGGGCGGTGGAGAGCAGGCCCTTCTGGAAGGCCGAGGCGGGCAGCACCCGCGTGCCGCGCACCGAGCGCAGCACCACCTCCCCCTCCAGCGCGGCGAGCGACAGCGGGATCTCCGAGGAGGGATCCGCATGGGCCACCGAGCCGCACAGTGTGCCGCGGTTGCGGGTCTGGAAATGGCCCACCCACGGCAGGGCGCGGGCCAGCAGCGGCACCGCATCCGCCAGCTCCGGCCAGCCCAGCGCCGCGTTCTGGGTGACGGCGGCGCCGAACTCCACGCACCCACCGCGCCGCGTGATGCGCCGCAGCTCCGGAATGCGGGCGATATCCACCAGCAGCGCCGGCTCGGCGAGGCGCAGGTTGAGCAGGGCCATCAGCGATTGCCCGCCCGCCAGGATGCGCGCCGCCTCGCCGTGCGCGGCGAGCAGCTCCAGCGCCTCCTCCACCGTATCGGGGCGGGCATAATCGAACGGACGCGGCTTCATGAGGCCCTCCGGCGGCGCGAGAGACGGCTCAGGAGCCGCGCCAGCCAGCCGGCGCGAGCGGCGCCGGCCGGGGCGAGCGCGCCGGCGAACCGCTCGAAGAACTGGCCGATGACGATGCGGGCCGCGCCATCCAGCATGCGCCCGCCCACCGAGGCCACCTTGCCGCCCACCTCCACCGAGAAGTCGTAGGCGATGCGGGTGCCCGCTGCCGTGGGGGTGAGCACCAGCCGCCCGCCGCCGGCGGCGGTGCCGAGCGGGCCGGAGAGGGCGCCGCCGATATGCCCCGAGCGGGGCGGGTCGAGATCGCTCAGCGCCACCTGCGCGGAGAAGCGCCCGCGCACCGGGCCCACCCCCAGCGCCACCTCGGCCGCATAGGCATGGGCGCCGGTGGCGGTGAGGGCGCTGCAGCCGGGAATGGCGCCGCGCAGGGTTTCGGGATCGAGCAGCGCCGCCCACACCGCCTCGGGCGGGGCCGCCACCTCCACCGCGCCCGAGCCGCGCAGATGCCGCCCGCCGAGGCCGGCGCCGGCGGGCGCGCCGACAGCCACATCCGCCTCGGCTGTCGCCCCCGACTCGGCCGGCGCCATGGCGGCGTGGAGCCGGCGCGGGGTGGCCGGCAGCGGCACGTCGGAAAGGCCGAGGGCGTCGGCGATGGCATTGGAGAGGCAGGCCGGCACGCTCATGCAATTGCCCTCGGCCAGCCCCTTGGCGCCGAGCGGCGTGAAGGGCGAGGGGCTTTCGATGTGCAGCAGCTCCAGCGCCGGCACCTCGCGCGCCGAGGGCACCACATAGTCCGCGAAGGTGCCGGTGAGGAATGCGCCATCCGCGTCGTAGACGAACTCCTCGTAGAGGGCGGTGGCCAGCCCCTGCACGAACGCGCCCCGGATCTGCCCCTCCGCGATCAGCGGATTGAGCAGGCGGCCGGCGTCGTGCATGGAGACATAGCGGTCCACCCGCGCCTCGAAGGTCACCGGGTCCACCTCCACGCCGCACATGTCGAACACGAAGCCGTAGGTGAGCGAGGTGTTGATGCGGTCGTCGGGGCTCGGAGCGGAAAGCTGCTCGGGGTTCCACACGCCGGTCTCGCGCAGGGCGGCGGGCACGCCGTCGGGCAGCAATGCGGGCGCCCAGTGGGCGGTGCCGGCCACGCGGGCGAAATCGAGGCCGTTGGCGGGATTGGCGCGGCAGAACACGCGGCCCTCGGCGAACTCCACCTCGGCAGCGTCCACGTTCAGCAGCACGGCGGCGGTGCGAGCGAGGCGCCGGCGCAGCTTCATGGCCGCGAGGTGCGCAGCCACCGCCGTGCCGGGCGAGAAGCGGCAGGAATAGGTGCCGGCGGCGATGGACCAGGCATCCTTCCGGGTGTCCAGCTCCAGGTCCACCTTGATGCGGTCCATGGAGATGCCGAGGGCATCCGCCACCACCTGGGAGAGCACGGTGGCGTGCCCCTGGCCCTGCACGGTCACGTCGGCCGTCACCAGCACCGCGCCCAGGGGATCGATGCTGACGGTGGCGAGGGAGACGGCGCCGTTCTTCGGCCCGTTCCGCTCGCGCACACTGGCGGGCAGGATGTTGGAGAGGTAGCCCATATTGGACATGCCCGGCTCCACCACCGCGGCGAAGCCGATGCCGTAGAAGCGCCCCTCCGCCCGCGCCTGCGCGCGCCGCCGCAGGAGATCCTCCAGGCGGCCCGCGCCGATGGTCTCCTCCACGGCGCGCGGATAGTCGCCGGAATCGTAGAGCGCGCCGGCCGCCGTGCGATAGGGGAAGGCGCCGGCCGGAACCAGATTGCGGCGGATCACCTCCAGCGGGTCGAGCCCCAGCTCGACCGCGACGCGGTGCATCAGCCGCTCCAGCGCGAGATAGAGCTGCGGCCCGCCGAAGCCGCGCACCAGCCCCACCGGCGCGCGGTGGGTGAGCACCACGCGGTTGCGGACGAAGAGGTTCTGGATGTCGTAGGCGCCGGTGGTGGCGCCGTGCATGCGGTAGAGCGGCCCCGGCATGGGCGCGCGCAGGAAGGCGCCGTAGTCCTCGATCTGGTCGAAGCGCAGGGCCAGCACGCGCCCGTCCGCCGCCACCGCCGCCTCGATCTCGGTGAGGCGGTTGGGGCCGGAATTGGCGGCGACGAGGTGCTCGTTGCGGTCCTCCACCCACTTCACCGGCCGCCCGGCAAGGCGCGCGGCGGCGGCCATCAGCACCATGTAGGGGAAGATGGCGAGCTTGATGCCGAAGCTGCCGCCGCTGTCGGGCGGGGTGCGGACCCGGAGGCGGTTTCCCGGCACCCTGAGCGCCCGCGCCATCACCGGATGGACGGTGTAGGGGCCCTGGAAGTTGGCCTGGATGTCGAAGCTGTCGTCGGCGGGCTCGTACTGCGCCACCACCACGAAGCACTCCATGGGCGTGAAGGAGCTGCGCGGATATTCCGAGCGGATGCGCACGCGCCGGTGGCACCGGGCGAAGGCGCCGTCCGGGTCGCCATAGGTGAAGTCGCGGGTGGAGATGACGTTGGCGCCGGCGGCGGCATGCACCAGCGGCGCCCCGTCCCGCAGCGCCTCGGCGATGGTGAGCACCGCCGGCTCCGGCGCGTAGCGCACCTCCACCAGCTCGGCGGCGTCCTCGGCGAGATAGCGGCTCTCGGCCAGCACCAGCGCCACCGGCTCGCCCACGAAGCGCACCTCCTCCAGGGCCAGCGGCCACTGGTCGATGGGCGCCTTCAGCACCACCATGAACGGCGAGGTGATGTCCCGCAGGTCCTCCCCCGTGAGCACCGCCGCCACGCCCTCGGCGGCGCGGGCGGCGGCGGTGTCGATGGAGAGGATGCGCGCATGGGCATGGGGCGAGCGCACCACATGGGCATGCAGCGTGCCGCGGGGCGACGGCAGGTCGTCGGCATATCTTCCCCGACCGGTCAGGAGCGCGGTATCTTCGATTCGCGGGACCGGCTGGCCGAGCACGCCCCCGCCCAGGGGCACCGTCATGGATGGCGCTCCCGGCGGGCGGGCGCGGCCAGGCGACCGTGCGGAGGAGAGTGGAGGGCAGGCGGCAAGGCGGAACTCCCGCGGCATCCTTCGGAAAAATGGGGCCGCGCTGTTAATTTGAATTATAGTACGAGTATACGAATAAAGGCACCCTGACAACCGCCTTCGGACCCCCGACCCCTGCCATGGACCCGGAAAGGACGGCCATGCTCATCCGCGACGCCGAGGTGGCGGACGTGGCGCGCGTGATCGACATCGACGCGCGCATCACCGGCATCTCGAAACCCGACCTCTGGTACGGCAAGTATTCCTCGGCCAAGTACCTGGCCCACGCCCGGCCGTTCCTGGTGGCGCACGATGCCGAGCGCATCCTCGGCTACGTGCTGGGCGAGGTGCGCGAATGGGAGTTCGGCGCCCCGCCCTCGGGCTGGCTCTACGCCATCGGCGTGGACCCGGACGCGCGGCAGGAAGGGCTCGGCGCCCTGCTGTTCGAGGCGCTGCGCGTCCGCTTCCGCCAGCTCGGCATCCGCAAGGTGCGCACCATCCTGCACGTGGAGGACGACCTGCTGATGTCCTTCTTCCGCAGCCAGGGCATGATGGCCGGCCCCTTCATCGAGCTGGAGATGCTCACCTCGACACCGCCGGCCGACCCGGCCGCATCCGCCTGATCCCCATGAAGCTGCATTATTCCACCTGGTACGCCATCTGGGCGGTGGTCGAGCTGGCGGCGCGGCCGGGCGAGCAGGTCTCGGCCAGCGAGCTGGCCGCGAAATACGGCATGTCCCAGCATCATCTCGCCAAGGTGCTGCGCACCCTGTCGCTGGCCGGCATCGTGGAATCGGTGCGCGGGCCCGGCGGCGGCTGCACCTTCACGGGCAACGCCAAGCGGCTCACCATGTACGACCTCATCCTCCTGCTCGAAGGGCACGAGGAGGCGCACCCGCCCGGCGGCGGCGCGCTGCCGCCGCTGGCGCGCGAGGTCAACAGGGTGCTCGACGAGATCGACCGCATCGCCTCCGCGACCCTGAAGTCCGTGACCATCCAGACGCTCATCAACAACGGCCGCCGCCACGCCGCGGCTGCGCCTACACCGCCGGCGGCGGGGGCAAGCGAGGCGGGCTTCGCCCCGCCGCCCTGGATCGTCGACATCTGAGGCGCCGGTTGTCCGGAGTGCCGCGCGCCGGGCCGGCTTCCGCCCGCATCGGCTGACGGCAATCGCCCCAAGGACCGAGAGGGCGCATTGCCCTCACCGGCGCCGGCCCGCTTCGCTTGAAAATGCGGCGCGGACCGCCGACGCGCATTCCAGCTCCCCCAGAGCCGGGAGCGACCCATGGCGACCCCACCCCGCCCTCCGCCCGCGCGCTCTACACTGAAGCGCAGGCTGCGAAGCGCCCCGCTCCACACGCCCGGCCCCCTTCAGGCACTGCGAGGCGCGAATTTGCATCTGCGAATACCAAAATTCGCTTGACAGATTTATGATAAAATCCATCTATTAAATTATAGTCGTGTGGGCGATGTCGCCCGCCGCGCGCCCTGCCGCGCCGGCGGCATCCTCCCAGGCGATTGAATTGGCAGATCAATCAAGGCAGCCCTGGAATGTCCTCTGAAAAAAGCCGTGTTCTCGGGGGGCTGGCGCTGGGCCTCACCCTCGCCTGCCTCGCCTCCGCGCCCGCCGCGGCGGCGCCCGAGCCCTTCCGCTTCGGCTACCTCACCGATGCGTCGGGCCCCATGCAGGGCACGTTCAAGGCGACCCTCGACGGGTTCCAGCTGTTCGTGGACCAGCTCAACAAGGCCGGCGGCGTCAACGGGCGCCCGTTCCAGATCGAGGTGCGCGACATCCAGAGCGACACCCAGCGCTCCGTGAACGCGGTGCAGGAGCTGGCGGCGGCGAACGTGCTCGCCATCCTCGGCCTCGCCGTCTCCAACACCCACGCGGCGGTCTACGCCTCGGCCGAGAAGCTGGGCCTGCCGGTGGTGGCGGCCTATCCCGCCAACATTCCCCTGGCGCTGCCGCCCGCCACGTCCAACGCCTTCGCCACCGGCCTCATCTTCTCGGTGACCGGCGAGGCCGCCGGCAAGTTCGCCCGCGAGATCGCGCCCAAGGGCAAGACGCTGGTGTGCCTCGGCTTCGAGTCGCCCGGCAGCATCCTGGCCTGCGAGGCCGCCACCAAGTCGGCCGAGGCCAACGGCTTCACCAAGGTGGAGAGCATCATCGTGCCGCTCACCCAACGCGACTTCCGCGGCGTGGTGGACAAGGTGATGGCCATCAACCCCGACGTGGTCACCGACTGCTTCGGCCGCGGCCACGTGGTGTCGCTGCTCCCGGCCCTGGGGGCTGCGGGCTATGACGGCGTCTATCTGAACATGGAATCCGGCATCGGCGTCGATGCCCTGCGCGATGCGGTGCGCGACGCGCCCGACCTCAAGCTCTACACCTACAGCCGCTACATCGTGGACGGCCAGGGGCCCGGCCCCCAGGCGGAAGCCCTGCGCGCCGCCGCCAAGTCCGCCGGCTTCAAGGAGCTGCTGACCTACCACGCCGCCGGCTGGACCCTGGGCCTGGTGGTGGCCGACGCCGCCGCCAAGTGCGGCGAGCCCTGCGACCGCGCCACCTTCACCAAGGCGCTGGAGCAGGTCTCGGTGGACACCGGCGGGCTTTCCGGCGCGCCCGTCAAGTTCTCCGCCACCGACCATTACGGCAGCTCGGCCTACCGGCTCTACCGCTTCGACCATGAGAAGAAGACCTTCTCGCCGGTCGGCGCGTGGCTGCCGGCGACCAGCGCGCCCGCCGTCGCCAAGAAGTGAGGCCGGGGCCGATGCTGTCGATCTCCTTCGCGCTGTCGACGCTCGGCATCGGCGTCGTCTACGCGATCCTCGCCCTGGCGGTCGTGTTCGTCTACCGGGCGAGCCGGGTACTGGTGTTCTGCGTCGGCGAGATCGGCGCGGTGGCGGCCTACGTGCTGCGCGACGGCTGGGTCCTGGCGGGCCCCGGCCTGCCGGGCTTCGCGGCCGGGCTCGCCGCCGCGCTGCTGGCCGCCGCCGCCATCGGCGCGGTGCTCTATTTGCTGGTGGAGCGCCTCAATCCCGGCAACGACCACTTCATCGGCACCATCATCACGGTGGCGGTGGGCGTGGTGCTGCTGGGGCTGCTGGCCGCCGGCTGGGGCGGCGAGATCTCCCGCCTGCCCATCCGCCTCGGCTTCACCACGGTGTTCGGAACGCGGGTGCCGGTGCTCACCCCCACCGTCATCGCCATCGGCGCCGTGCTGCTGGCGGCGGTGCTGGTGCTGCTGCGCCACAGCGATTTCGGCATCGAGAGCCAGGCGCTCTCCTCCAACCGCAACCTGGCCCGCCTGCGCGGCATTCCCGTGAACCGCCGGCTGCTCAGCATCTGGGTGCTGGCGGCGGTGTTCAGCGCCATCGGCGGCATGCTCTCGGCGGCCTTCTCCTCGGTCTCCATCGAAGGCGCCTCGGTGGGGCTCTCGGGCATCGTGGCGGCCATCATCGGCGGCCTCACCAATCCCGCCGGCGCGGTCATCGGCGCGCTGCTGCTGGCGCTGGCGGAAAACCTCACCACCGCGTGGTTCGACGCCCGCTACAGCCAGGTGGTGCCCATCCTGTCGCTGCTGGCGCTGCTCATCGTGCGCCCGCGCGGCATCGGCAACCGCGCCGAAAGCATCGAGAGGGTGTGAGCGATGCCCGCCGAACCCGCCACCGTTCCCCTCGCCCCCGCAACGCCGGTCCCCGCGGCGCCGGCTTCCGCCCAGGGCTGGAGCGCGCGCGCCGCCCTGTGGCCCACGGCCGCCGCCGCCGGCATCGCGCTGCCGGTGCTGCTGGGGGATTACGCCCTGCATCTGGCCGTCTCCGGGGGCATCCTCGCCATCGGCGGCATGAGCCTCACCGTGCTCACCGGCACTGCCGGCCTGCTCTCCCTCGGCCAGGCCGCCTTCATGGCGGTGGGCGCCTTCACCGCCGCCCTGCTCGCCACCCAGCTCGGCCTCGGCCTGCTACCGGCGGTGGCGGTGGCGGCGGCGCTCGGGCTGCTGCTGGGCGCGCTGCTGGCGCTGCTCACGCTGCGGGTGTCCGGCCTCTACCTCGCCGTCGCCACCTTCGGCTTCCATTACGTGGTGGAGATCGTCGCCAGCGACATCGAGATCAAGGTGACCCATGCCACCGGCTTCCTGCTGGAGCCGCCGGTGGTGCTCGGCTTCCCCATAGACACGCAACTGCGCTGGTGGGGGCTGGTGCTGGTGGCGCTGGCGCTGGTGTGGGCGGGGCTCTCCTTCCTGCGCCGGGGCCATGTGGGCCGCGCCTGGACCTTCCTGCGGGAAGACCCGGCGGCGGCCACCGTGTTCGGCATCTCCCAGGTGCGCGCGCGGGCGGCGGTGTTCACCCTCACCTCCGCCATCACGGCGGCGGGCGGGGTGCTCTCCGCCTATCACCTCGGCAATGTGCAGGCCGGCAGCTATTCCCTGCATCTGGCGGTGGCCTTCCTCACCATCGTCGCCTTGGGCGGGCCGGGCAGCCTGCGCGGCGCCATCGTCGCCTCCTACGTGGTGCTGCTGCTGCCGGTGGCCATCGACGGGACGCTGCGGGCGCTCGGCATTCCCGCCGCCGCCCACGTGGCGGGCCTCGAGAACATCGCGCTGGGCACCATCCTGGCGGCGAGCCTGCTGAAAGCGCCGTCGCGGGTGCTGGCGTGGCTGCGGAAGGAGGGCGGGCGATGACCTCCGGTCTTCTCCTCGACCGCCTGGAGGTGGCCTATGGCCTGCGCCCGGCGGTCCGCGGCCTCGACCTCAAGGTGGCAGCGGGCGAGAGCGTGGCCCTGGTGGGCGCCAACGGCGCCGGCAAGACCACCACGCTGCTCGCCCTCGCCGGGGCGCTGCGCGCGGGGGTCCGCATCTCCGGCACGCAGCATTTCGAGGGCCGCCCCTTTCCCTGGGGCGAGGTGCGCGCCCGCCTCGCCGCCGGCATCTCGCTGGTGCCGGAACGCGAGAAGGTGTTCCCCCTCCTCACCGTGCGCGAGAACCTGCGCATCGGCGCCGCCCGCGCCCGCGGCGACCGGGTGCGGCTCGACGACGTGCTCTCCTGGTTCCCGCGCCTCGGCGAGCGGCGGGAGACACTGGCGGGCAACCTCTCCGGCGGCGAGCAGCAGATGCTGGCGCTGGGGGTGAGCCTGCTCGGCACCCCGCGCCTGATCCTGCTGGACGAGCCGACCCTCGGCCTCGCGGTTCCCGTCATCGAGGATTTCTGCGCCAGCCTCCGGCGGCTGCGGGCCGAGCTGGGCCTCTCCGCGCTGGTGGCGGAATCCGACAGCAACTGGCTGCCGCACCTGGCCGACCGCGCGGTGGTGATCGACCGCGGCCGGCGCGTCGCCGACTTCGCGCGGCTGGACGAGGGCGACCTCGACACCATCCACGACGTGATGCTCGGCCTCTCCCACGCCAGCGAGGCCGCCCATGGCTGAAGCACCGCGCCTGTCCCTCCGCTCCGTCAGCCTGGAATTCGGCGGGGTCAGCGTCCTCGACCACATCACGCTCGATCTCGCGCCGGGCGAGGTGCTCGCCCTCATCGGCCCCAACGGGGCGGGCAAGTCGGCCCTGCTGAACTGCGTCAGCGGCATCTACCGGCCCTCCGCCGGCAGCAGCATTGCCGTGGACGGCGCGCGCATCGATCGCCTGCCCCCGCACGGCATCATCCGCGCCGGCGTCAGCCGCACCTTCCAGGGCATGCACCTCGTCGGCGGGCTCACGGTGCTGGAGAACGTGCTGCTGGGCCTGGTGCCGCGCTTCCGGCTCGGGGCCTTCTCCTCCCTGCTCCTGCCGCTGCGGGCACTGCGGGAGGAGCGGGAGAACACCGCCCGCGCCGCGGCGCTGCTGGAGCTCACCGGCCTCTCGAACGCCGCGCACGAGCGTTGCGCCGACCTGCCGCTCGGCATCCTGCGCCGGGTGGACCTCGCCCGCGCGCTGGCCAGCGAACCGGCGCTGCTGCTGCTCGACGAGCCCGCCTCGGGCCTCGCCCACGACGAGCGGCCGCTGATCGCGGAGATGATCGGCCTCGCCCGCTCCCGCAACGACCTCTCGGTGCTGTGGATCGAGCACGACCTCGACCTCGTGCTGTCGGTGGCCGAGCGGGCGGCCGTGCTGCACCACGGCGAGCTGATCCACCAGGGCGACCCGCGCCGGGAGGCCGAGCGCCGCCGCATCATCGCCGCCTACAAGAACGGCCGGCAGGCCCAGGACCGCGCGGCCTGAGCGGGACCCCGCCGCCGCATGATCGAGCTGAAGCACAGATGACCCTTCGAGATTCCTCCGCCTACCCCCACTCCCCCGACTGGCTCGCCTGGCAGGACCCGCCGGTGGAGGAACGCTTCGAGCCCACCGCGCTGCTGCTGGACCGCCACGTGGCCGCCGGCGACGGCGGGCGCATCGCGCTCTCGGTGGACGGGCGCCACCTGACCTACGCTGAGCTGCTGGACGAGGTGGAGCGCGCCGCCGCCGCCCTGGCCGCGGTGGAGCTGCGGCGCGGCGAGCGCTTCCTGATCTTCGGCAGCGACAGCCTGGAGTTCATCGCCTTCTGGCTGGGCGCGGTACGCCTCGGCGCGGTGCCGGTGGTGGTCTCCGATGCCTACCGGGCGGAAAACCTCCTCTATTTCCTGGAGGATACCGATGCCGCCGTGCTGCTGATCGACGCCGAGCAGGTCGCCAAGCTCGACGCCATCGCCGCCCGCCTGCCCGAAACCCTGCGCCGGGTGCTGGTGCGCCCCGCCGACGGCGGAACCCCCGAGGGGAACGCGGCCGGCGGGCCCCCGCGCCTGCGGCTCGACGCACGGCTGGCCGAGGCGCATCCGCCGGTGGCGCCGGCCCGGCCGCACCGCCACGACATCGCCTACATGTTCTATTCCGGCGGCACCACCGGCACCGCGAAGGGCATTCCCCATCTCGTCCACGACTTCCGCCTCATCCCCGAGCGGCAGGGCGCGTTCTGGTCCTACACGCCCGATGACGTGGTGCACGCGACATCGAAGAAGTTCTTCACCCACGGCCTGTGGCCGGGCGTGCTGATCCCGCTCTACTGGGGCGCGCGGGCGGTCATCTCGCGGGCCCCGGCGGCGCCGGGCAACGTGATCGCCCTGGTGGAGCGCGAGCGGCCCACCAAGCTCATCACCGTGCCCACCATCGTGAAGAACCTCATCGCCCACGTGGAGGAGACCGGGCACGCCCCCGACTTCTCCTCGGTGCACCTCGCCATCACCGCCTCCGAGAAGGTGCCACCGGAGATCTTCGAGCGCTTCGGCCAAGTGTTCGGCGTGGAGCTGATGGATTCCATCGGCTCCTCGGAAGTGACCTACGAATGGATCGCCAACCGGCCGCAGGAATTCCGGCGCGGCAGCCTGGGCAAGCCGGTGTTCGGCTTCGAGCTGCGCCTGGTTGACCGCGACGGCGCGCCCGTGACCGGGCCCGGCGAGGTGGGCGAGGCGGAGGTGCGCAGCACCACCGGCGCCCTCTTCTACTGGCGCAAGCTGGAGAAGTCGCTGGAGACCTTCCGCGGCGGCTGGGCCCGCACCGGGGACGAGCTCTATTACGACGCGGACGGCTTCTTCTGGTTCGCCGGCCGCTCGAACGACGTGTTCAAGGTGAAGGGCCTGTGGGTTTCCCCGGTGGAGATCGAGGCGGAGCTGACCGCCCACGAGGCGGTCTACGAGGCCGCCGTGGTGCCGGCGCCGGATGCCGACGGCCTCACCCAGGTGAGCGCCCATGTGGTGCTGCGGCCGGGGCGCGCGGGCGGCCCGGCGCTGGAGGCGGAGCTGCGGGAGCGGGTGCACCGCGCCCTCGGCGGCTACAAGGTGCCCCGCTTCATCACCTTCGCGGAGCGCCTGCCCCGCACCACCCTGCTGAAGATCGACCGCCGCACCCTGCGCGAGGCCGGCGCCGCGGCGGGGCCCGCCCAAGGCTGAGGCCGGGCGCGCCGCCACCCCGGCCGAGCGCGCGCCGACAGCCCCGCCGCACCGAAACCGAAGCCTCCGCCGCCGAGGCCGACAGCGAGATCTCATCCATGCCCGCCGCCTACACCTTCGCCGATCCGCGCCTTTCAGCCCTGGACGGCTTCCGCGTCGAGATCGACGAGGCCGCCGCCCGCGCCGACATCATCCTGGAGCGCCCGCCCTACAACGTCGTCTCCATGGCCCAGCGCGACCAGCTCCGCATCGCCTTCGAGACCCTCGACGAGGACGAGCGCGTGCGCGTCATCGTCGTGCGCGCCATCGGCGAGCATTTCTCCTCCGGCGGCAACATCAAGGGCTTCATGGAGGCCTCCCCCGAGCACGTCTCCAAGCTCGCCTGGAACATCGCCGCCCCCGCCCGCGCCGCAAAGCCCGTCATCGCCGCCAACCGCGGCTATTGCTTCGGCGTCGGCTTCGAGCTGTCGCTGGCCTGCGACTTCCGCATCATCACCGACACCACCCAATACGCCCTGCCCGAGCAGAAGCTGGGCCAGATCCCCGGCTCCGGCGGCTCGGCCCGGCTGCAGAAGATGGTGGGCATCACCCGCACCAAGGACATCGTCATGCGCTCCAAGCGCATCGGCGCCGACGAGGCGCTGGCCTGGGGCATCGCCACCCAGAAGGTGGCCGACGCCGACCTCGAAAAGGCTACCGACGCCCTGGTGGCGGAGCTGGTCGCCTTCTCGCCCATCGCCCAGCGCACCGCCAAGAAGCTGCTGAACGACACCGAGGACAGCCCTCTCTCCATCGCCATCGAGCTGGAAGGCCACTGCTACAGCCGGCTGCGCCAGTCCCAGGATTTCAAGGAAGGTGTCGAGGCCTTCCACGACAAGCGCCAGCCCGCCTTCACCGGAGGCTGAGCCCGCGCGCCCATGGCGGGGCGCGCGGAACGCGGCGACCGGGCTTGCGCGCACCGGCCGGTCTCGACCATGCGGCACCGAAACCGTGCACCATCGCATGGGAGACGCGGACGCGCCGGAGCCGCATGCCATCGACCCCGGTCCTTGACCGGCGCGCGCAAGCCCCCTTCACCGGAGGCTGAGCCCGGCCCCCATGACGGGACGCAGGGGGCACAGCGACCGCATCTGCGCGCCGCAGCCTCGCGACCGTGCGGGGCCGAAACCGCACACCATCGCATGAGAAGCGCGGACGCGCCGGAGCCGCATGCCATCGACCCCCCGGTCCTTGACCGGCGCGCACAAGCCCGCCTTCACCGGAGGCTGAGCCCGGCCGCCATGACGGGAGGCAGGGGGGCACGGCGACCGCGTCGGCGCGCCGCGACCGCTCACGACCGTTCGGGGCCGAAACCGCACACCATCGCATGGGAGACGCGGACGCGCCGCGCGGGCTTGCCCAACGGGCCGCCCGGCGGGTTCTCGCGCCCTGCCATCAGCCGGCGGAGGGGGGCGCCGTGTCGCCCGGCACGCCCACCGCCGCCACCGCGTCGTCCACGCTGTAGCTGCAGCGGGCGGCCAGATCATGGGCGCCGGCGGCCAGCAGCAGGTCGCGCACCCGGTCATGGGCACGGGCAAGATGCAGGTGCAGCCCGGCACCGGCCATGGCCGTGTCGAGTTCGATCAATGCCTCGAGCGCCGTGCTGTCCAGGTCGAAGCTCTCCTCCAGGCTCACCACCACCGCGGTCAGGCCGGGAATGGCGCGCGAGCGGGCGAGGATGAGGCCCAGGGCCCGGTCGGCATTGGCGAAGAACAGCGGCTGCGCCGGCCGCCAGATGGCGATGCCCGGCGGCGGGGCGGCATCCGGGTGGCGCTCGATGTCCACATAATCATGGGTGGCGCCGAGCCGCCCCAGCCGCAGCACCTGCGGCGCCGCGAGCCGCCGCACCACCGCGGCCAGCGAGAGGGCGATGGCCACCAGCATCCCGTCGAGGATGCCGAGCGTGAGCACCGCCGCCGCCGCCGCCAGCGCCACATACTGGTCGCGGCCGAGGGTCCACAGCCGCGCGAACGGCGCCGGGTCCAGCGCGTGGACGAGGGCGGCGATCACCACCGCCGCCAGCACCGGCTCCGGCAGGTGAGCGACCAGGGTTCCGCCGAAGGCGACCAGGGCGGCGAGCCCCAGCGCGGTGATGAGCGCGGTGGCGCGGGTGGCGCCGCCGGCCGCCTCGCTCGCATTGCCGGCGGAGAAGCCCGCGCCCACGGGCATGCCCTGCACCAGCGCGGCGGCGAGGTTGGCGATGCCGAGGGCGGCAAGCTCGCGGTCTGCCTCCACCGGCTCGCCGTGGCGCAGCGCCATGGCGCGGATGGTGCCCCAGGATTCGGCGAACAGGATGAGCACGAGCGGCAGGGCGAACTGGGCGAGCTGCGAATATTCGGCCCAGGTCAGGGACGGCCACGCGGGCCACGCCGGCACGATGTCGATGACCCCGACCACCGCCACCCCGCGCCCCGGCAGGTCGAGGGCCATGGAGGCCGCGACCCCGCCGGCGAGGACGAGCAGGGCGCCGGGCATGGCGGGAAAGCGCCGGAGCGCCAGCAGCGCGGCGAGGGCGCCGGCGCCGGTGGCCAGCGCGGCGAGGTTCCAGCGCGGCAGCTCCCCCGCGAGCTGGAGCAGGATGTGGACGAGATCGGTGGATTGCGGCGCCACGCCCGCCATGTGCGGGAGCTGGCGGATGATGATGGTGACGGCGAGGCCAAACGCGAAGCCGCGCAGCACCGGGCGCGAGACGAAGCCGGTGAAGTTGCCCAGCCGCGCGACGGCGGCGATCAGCAGGAAGAGGGCGACGAACGCCACCATCACCGTGGTGGCCGCAAGCTTGAGCGCGCCGTCGCCCGGCAGCATCGCCAGCGTGGCCGCCAGAATGGCGGCGGAGGAGGAGGTGGGCGAGACGATGGCGAAGCGGCTGCGCCCGGCCAGGCCATAGACCAGGCAGCCGGCGATGGCGGCGAAGATGCCCTGCTGCGGCGGCAGCCCGGCGATGCCCGCATAGGCGACGGCCTCGGGCAGCAGCAGTCCCGCGACGCAAAGTCCCGCTGTCAGGTCCCCCGCCCGCGGCCGTGGGATGAACGACATGCCCTTCCCCGTCACCTGCATTTGCCCCGGCCTCCCGCGCACCGGGCGTCGTGGGCGCGCCCTGCCCCGCGCCGCGCGCGGGGGCGGGAAACATGGTCCCGCCGGCCGGCGCGCGCAAGGCGTGGGGCAAGGTTCCCACGGGTGCGCGCCCTCCGTCGGGAGACGGCAGGACGGGGCCACCGCCGGCCGCCGTCCTTGCACGGGGCGCGCGGCCCTCGGCCGCCGTGCGGCGGGGCATGGCGCCGCGCCCGGCCGACGCCGGCTTGCAATCTCCGGTGGACCTCGCACAGATGACAGCCGGGGTCCATCGGGACCCGCGGCGTTGCGGAGGGGCGGAGCGTGGCCGGGGGCGGGCAGCAGGAGGAGGCGCGGCCGCGCACGCGCGGGCCGAGCCGGGAGAAGACGGCGCGCACGCGGGCGGCCATCATCGCGGCGGCCATGGCGGAGTTCCTGGAGCGCGGCTTCGCCGCGGCCACCATGGCCTCCATCGCGCGACGGGCGGGCGTGGCGAAGGGCACCTCCTACCTCTATTTCGAGACCAAGGAGGCCCTGTTCGCGGGCATCGTCCGCGATGTCATCACCAACCCGCTGGGCGAGGCGGAGCAGCAGGAGATCGGCGCCGACGAGAGCGTGGCCGCCTATCTCCGGCGCACCCTGCTGCCGGTAATGGGAACCATCGAGGAGGGCGGGCGGGCGGCGGTGGCCCGGCTCGTCATCTCCGAGGGCGCGAAATTCCCGTTCCTCATCGAGACCTACCGGCGGGAGGTGTACGCCCCCTTCCTCACCCACCTCGGCGCGCTCGCCCGCCGGGCCCACGCGCGGGGCGAGCTGAAGGACGACACGCTGGCGCGCCACCCGCACCTGCTGGCGGCGCCGCTCTGGATCGGCGTGATCCACAACGGCGTCATCGACCCGCTCCACCGCGTGGACATTGCCGCGCTGTTCGCGGCGCAGATCACCCTGTGCTTCGGCCCGCCCCAAGGGGACGGATGAGGACGAAGGGGAAGGACGACGCGGGAGAGACGGCTGGACTTTAAATGAACATTAGGTCATTTTACGCCCCTCCCGAGGGACGCAGGACCAGACTTCCAGACCGCCCGGACCCATCTGCCCATCATGACCCATCTCCCCCGCCCCGGCCGGCGGCGCCCGCGAGCGCACGCATGAGCACGCCCGCCGCCATCCGCCGCTTCATCGTCGGCCTCTTCGTCATCAACAGCCGGGAGACCGGCGCCTGGCGGAACGCGCTCCGCACCGGCATCACCTCCTCGGTGACGATCGTGACCGCCTGCGCGATCTTCGGCACCACCATCGGCCCCATGTCGCTGTTCGGCGCCATGCTGGCGCAGTGGGAGAGCGGGCGCGCGCTGCTGGCGCGCATCAAGACCGGCCTGCTGGTGGGCAGCGCGATCACCCTCTCCATGGCGGTCGGCGTGCTCATCGCGCCGCTGCAATGGCTGGTCATCCCGGCCACGGTGGCCATCATCCTCGCCACCTCCACCGCCTATTACGCGTTCGTGCTCACCCGCGGCCCCGGCCCGCTGCACCTGTTCTATGCCGCCGCCATCGGCAGCTATTTCGGCCTGTTCGGCGACATCGGCTGGCACAGCGTGGGCATGACCGGCTTCGCCTGCCTCCTCACCGCCCTCCTCACCCTCGCGTTCCTGATCCCGGACCTGCACCGGCCAGAGAAGCAGGCGGTGTTCGAGGCCGGGGAGGCGGTGGCGGCGTTCGAGGCGGCGGCGGCGCGGGCGAGCCTGGACCACGGGCTGCGGGTGCTGCGGCATCGCGCCTATTTCGCCGTCAACCGCGCCTGGCTCATGTTCCAGGACAATGCCATCGGCCCCCTGCGGATGCCCGCCCAGCGGGCGTTCACGGCGGAGATGCTCGACATCAACCGGAGGCTCGGCGCCGCCATCGCCCGCCGCGCCTTCCCCGGCGCCCGCCTCATAGACATCGTGCCGGACACGCCGGCCATGCTCGGGCGGCCGAGCCTCGCCTACCTGTTCACCCACGGCTTCCGCCGGCACTCCATCGCCTGGTTCACCGCCTGGCGGATCGGGCTCGCGGCCGGCATCTCCGGCGCCATCACCCAGGGGCTGGCGCTGGGGCACCCCTATTGGGCGATCCTCACCTCCACCATCGTGCTGCACCTGTGGATCGGCCGCCTCGCCACCACCCGCCGGGCGATCCACCGGGCGGCCGGCACCGTGCTCGGCCTCGGCGTGGTGGCGCTGGTGGGGTTCGCCGATCCCGCGCCATGGGTGCTGGTGGCGGTGATCGTCGCCTGCGTCATCGCCATGTGCCTGACGCTCCCGCTCAACTACGCGGTGGCGATGATCTTCGTGACGCCCATGTCGCTGCTCTCCATCGAGGCGGCGACCGGCGGGCCCATCCGCGACCTGATCCTCGACCGGCTGGTGGAGACCCTCATCGGCGCCGGCGTTGCGGTGGCCGTGACCTGGGTGAGCGGGCTGCGCGAGCCGCAGCGGCTGGTGCGCGACCAGTTCCGCCGCACGGTGGCCGCCATCCGGCGCACCCTCGCCGTCATCGACGCCGGCCGCGCCCTCGCGCCCGAGGGGCGCAGCGCCCGCGTGGAGCTGCTGTTCGAGCTGCAGTCCAACAATGCGGTGCTCACCCGCGCCACCGAGGAGGATGCGGCGCTGGAGCCCTGGCACGAGGTGGAGACCACCATCGGCGACCTCGGCTACCTGACGCTCGGCGCCTACTGGATCGCCAACCCCGGCGAATGCCTCCCGGCGGGGGCGGCGATGGCGCGCCTCGACGCTCTGCTCGCCGCGCTGGAGCCCCTCGACCGCGACGCCGACGACCCCGCCCGCATCGCGGCGGCGCTCGCGGAGGCACGCGACCTGCTGCTTAAGCCCGCGGGCGCCACGGCCGCCTGAAGCGGGACGCCCCGCACGGCCTTCCACGGCGGCAAAAGGCGCAGCGACAAGAGGCGCGGCGGCACATGGAGCGGAGCCCGGGCGGCCGGGACGGCCGAAGCCCGCCCGGCCGGAACCTCAGATGCGCCGGGGCGTGGGCGGCGCCATCGGCCCCGGTCCGCGACCGACGCCAAGCGGCGCTTCACGCGCCGGCGGCTTTTGCACGAACACCACGCGGGCCTGGCCGCGAGCCGGCAAGAACGGCCCCGTAAGCATACCCACGGGCCGTCGGCCTCACTCGGACAGGCGGTGGATGTCGTGCACGACGATGCCGATGTCCTCAGGCTTCTTCAGCCACTCGCCGCGCTGCAGGGTCTTCACCGTGTCCTCGTAGCCGGTCTGCCAGTGGTCGCGCATGGAGGCATAGGAGAATTCGTAGTCCTTCGATTCCTTCTCGTAGGTCTTTTCCTGGTAGATCAGGTGGCAGATGTTGACCGGACCGGAGGAGGCGTAGTCGTCGATAAGCGCCAGGTCTTCTTCGGAGCGCAGCTGCTCGGGAATGCGCTGGAGTGCCTCGTAGAGCTTCTGGCGCAGCTCCTGCACGCGACGGAACACGTCGGTGGTGTAGCGGGTGCGGCTGGAATAGCCGATGTCCTTCTGCCGCTCGGAGACGTCGTACATGTCGCGCGGGAGCGAGCCGCGGGCGCTGAACAGGTCCACCTGGAACACCAGCGCGCTCGGATGGTCCGGCTGGTCGAGCAGGAACTGCAGCGGCGTGTTGGAGACGACGCCGCCGTCCCAATAGTATTCGCCGTCGATCTTGATGGCCGGGAAGCCGGGCGGCAGCGCGCCGGAGGCCATGATGTGCTCCGGCGCGATGACCGTTTCCCGGTTGTCGAAGTAGATGAAATTGCCGGTGCGCACGTTCACCGCGCCCACCGAGAAGCGCTTGGCGCCGGAATTGATGAGGTCGAAGTCCACCAGATTCAGCAGCGTGTCGCGCAAAGGCGAGGTGTCATACAGGGAGGTGGCGCCGGGGGCGCCGGCCGGCAGCAGCCAGGGGCTCGGCACGCGCGGGCGGAAGAAGCCGGGCTGGCCCTGCACGATGGTGAGCATGGCGCTCACCTGGTTACGCCACTGGCGGAAGATGTCGCCTTCGGGCGCCCAGGGCGCGGCCTTGCGGGCGGAAACGGTTTCCCAGAACTCGCGCAGGCGCGGCACCCGGTTCTCGGGCGTGTTGCCGGCGATGATGGCCGAGTTGATGGCGCCGATGGAGACGCCGGAGATCCAGTTGGGCTCGCAGCCCACCTCGGCCAGCGCTTCGTACACGCCGGCCTGGTAGGCGCCGAGCGCGCCGCCACCCTGGAACACCAGGGCGATGCGGTCATACTGGTTGACGATGTCGCAAAGGTCGGGCGGCAGCAGCTTCTTCGCGCGCGGGCTTTCGGTCATGACCATCTGTCCTGGCATCGGGATGGGAGGGCGCTGCGGCGGTGGCGGCGGTCCATGCGCCGGTGCCCGCGGCAGCGCCAATGAGGCGGGCGGCCGGCGCCCCGTGCGGGCGCCGGCCGAAGCTCACTTCGCCGGCTCGGCGAGATAGTCGTAGATCACCTCGCCGAGGCCGAGGGTGAGGTCGGCCTTCAGGTGCACGGCGGAGAGCACCTCCAGCACCGGCAGCTGCGACACGGTGCACAGGGCATGGGGGAACAGGCCGAGGGCGGCCGGGCCCACCCAGCACTCCTTCAGGGTCACGTCCTCCAGGAAATAGCGCACCAGCTCGCACACGCGGGGGGTGCCGTCCACGTGGGGGATGATCTTCAGCATGTAGTTGGGCGCGAGCAGGGAGGCGAGCACCTTCTCCTTGTCGGCGGCCACATGCTTGTAGCCCATGGTGCCCTGGGCGCAGAGCACGCTGCCGTAGTGGAGGGTGCCCACCAGGGTGTCCGTCTCCACCTCAAGCTTGGGGTTGGCGAACTTCTTGGGGAAGCCCCACAGCTCACGGCCGCCGGCGATGGGCGCCTCGTCGTCCAGGTACATGGCGTGGACGTAGCCGCCCTCCACCCCGTTGAACTTCACGGGGATGACCTGTCCAGTCTCGGTGTAGTCGCCGAAGCCGGTGGAGTCGGGCATGCGGATGAACTCGTACTTGACGATCGGCTCGACCACCTCGAGCGGCTCGGGCACCACCTTCGCCAGCGCCGCGGGATCGGTGCGGTAGGTGATGGTCATGAACTCACGATTGATGAAACGGTAGGGCCCCTTGGGAAAGGAGGGGCTCGTGAGCGGCATCGAATAGGCGGTGCGGCGGACGTCGTCGATCTTCATCGGCGGGGATCTCCGGCTGCGCGGATCTCGCGGGTGCGAGAACGGCATGGCACGTTAGCCAATAAAACCCCGCCGTGACACCCCGGCGACGCCAATTCCGCAACGCGGCCAAATCTTTCCGTGCGCCATCAGAACGCGAGCAGACCGCCCTTCCCGGTCGCCGTGCCGAACGCCACCGCCCCGCCCGCCGGATGCCACGCAAGGCCGCTCACCCGGTCGCCGCCGGCGGCGTCGGTGGGCGCGCGCAGGAGGATCTCCGCGCCGTCGCCGATGCGCGCCATCATCACCATGCCATCCTCGTAGCCCACCGCCACCACCGGGTCCGAGGGGTGGGGCGCCACCACCGTCACGCGCGAGGCGGGCGAGGGCGCCAGCATCGTGGGCTGCTTGCCCATGGGCCCGTCCTTGGTCTGGAACGGCCACAGCACCGCCTCGCCCGAGCCGGAGGAGGCGAGCCACTTGCCGTCGGCCGTAAAGGCGAAGGACTTCACCCGCGAGGGATAGCCGCTCATGCGCATGTGGGCGCCGTCCACCACCCGCCAGCCATGCAGCGCCGGCTCCTGCATGGTGGTCACCACGAACCGCCCGTCCGGCGAGAAGATGACGCCGAGGTGGGAGCCCTTCCAGCCCAGCACCTCCGGCTTGGCGCCGGCCGCGTTGGGAAACCACAGCGTCACGCCGCCGTAATGGGCGATGGCAAGGCGCAGCCCCTTGGGCGCGAAGGCGAGCCCGCCCACGGTGGAAGGCGCCTCGAAGCTCCTGGCCTCGCCCTTCGCGGTCAGCACATGGGCGGTCTTGCCGGCGGAATAGGCCACCGCGCCGTCGGGGCCCAGGGCCACGCGATCGATCCAGCGGCCCCTGTGCTCGGCCAGCACGCGGGTTTCCCCGCCGGCCAGGGTCTCCACCACCCGCCCGTCGTCGCCGCCGGTCACGAGGCGCGTGCCGTCGCCGGCGGCGGCGAGAATGGCGCCGGCGTGGGCCTCCACCGTCTGTGCCGCCGCGCCCTGGAGCACCACCTTGCCGCCGCCGGTGACGCAGGCCGGAGCCGCGCCCAGGAAGGCGACGGCGATGATCTCGCCCTCGACGGAGAACGGCTGCACCTTGCCGGTGAGGCTGGAGGGGGCGGAAGAGGTGGGCGCGGAGGACATGAAAGCGGAGCTCCGAAAGCGCGACCGCCGCGCCGCGCCCCGCTCCCCCATCGGCCCGGTCGTCGACCGGTGCCGGATGGATCACGCTCAGGCGCCCGCGGACAGAACCATGGACCCGCGAGTCGGGGCGCGGGGCTTTTTGGTATTAGGCGCGTCGCGGCCTTCACCGCAAGGAGAGTTCGCGCCCCGCGCATCCGGCTGCGGGCGCGCGGGGGCTGGGGTCAGTGCCCCGCCGCCACCAGCGGGCAGCCGCCCTCGCTGAGGGGCCGGAACGCCTCGTCGCCGGGAATGACGCGGATCAGCTTCAGATAGTCCCAGGGGTATTTCTGCTCGGAGGGCGCCTTCACCTGCAGCAGGTAGAGGTCGTGCACCATGCGCCCGTCCTCGCGGATGCGCCCGCCGTGGGAGAAGAAGTCGTCCACCGGAGTCGCCTTCATCTGCGCGGTCACCTTCTCGGTGTCGGTGGTGCCGGCGGCCTTCACCGCCTTCAGGTAATGCAGGATGGCGGAATAGGTGCCGGCCTGGCCCATGGTGGGCATGGCCTTGTGCCGCTCGTAGAAGCGCTTCGACCAGGCGCGGGTCTCGTCGTTCAGGTCCCAGTAGAAGCCCTGGGTGAGAATGAGCCCCTGGGCCACGTCGAGGCCGATGGCGTGGATGTCGGTGATGTGGAGGTAGAGCCCCGCCAGCTTCACGCCCGACTGGGGAATGCCGAACTCGTTGGCCTGCTTGATGGCGTTCACCTGGTCGGCGCCGGAATTGGCGAAGGCGATGAGCTTCGCCCCCGAGCCCTGGGCCTGGAGCAGGTAGGAGGAGAAATCGGTGGTGCCCTGGGGGTGCTTCACCGCGCCCGCGATGGTGCCGCCGGCCTCGGTCACCGCCTTGGCGGTGTCGCGCTCCAGCGCCGCGCCGAAGGCGTAGTCGGCGGTCACGAAGAACCAGGGGCCGTCCTTGGCCAGCGACTTTCCGGTACCGGCCGCGAGCGCATAAGTGTCGTAGGTCCAGTGGATGCCGGTGGGCGCGCAGGCCTTGCCGGTGAAGTCCGACGAGCCGCCGGTGGAGGCCAGCACCAGCTTGTTCTTGCGCCGGCCGATCTCCTGCACCGCCAGCAGCACAGAGGAGGTGGGAATGTCGGCGATCACGTCCACCCCGTCCTCGTCGATCCAGCGGTTCACCAGGGCCGCGCCCACATCCGGCTTGTTCTGGTGGTCGCCGGCGACGATCTCGATGGGTCGGCCGAGCACGCTGCCGCCAAAGTCCTCCACCGCCATCTTCGCGGCGATGACCGAGCCGGGGCCCGCCATGTCCGCATAGATGCCCGACTGGTCGTTGAGCACGCCGATCCTGAGCGGCGCCGGGGGCGGCTCGGCGCGGGCGGCGGTGGCGGCGAAGCCGAGGACGGCGGCGAGAAGGAGGAGGGCGCGCATTGGGGGCTCCGAGGGACGTTTCGGGCGCCTCCTTAGACAACATCGTCGAGTGATTCAATTTATTTTACGTATCATTCTGATGTTTTACGCATTAAACATATATTCTATGTTGTATCTGGCGGGCCCGCCTCCCTTTGCCAATCGCGGGCGCCCTGCCCTATGAGGCGGGCGTGATGTTCGCCTCTCCTCTTCCCATCGATGCCGTCCTCGGCGACCTCGCCGCCACCCTCGCCTCCGCCTCGTGCGCGGTTCTGGTGGCGCCTCCGGGGGCCGGCAAGACCACCCGCGTGCCCCTCGCCCTGCTCGACCAGCCCTGGGTGAAGGGCGGGCGCATCCTGGTGCTGGAGCCCCGCCGCCTCGCCGCCCGCGCCGCCGCCCACCGCATGGCCCAGACCCTGGGGGAGAAGGTGGGGGAAACGGTGGGCTACCGGGTCCGCCTCAAGGCCGAGGTCTCCCGCCGCACCCGCATCGAGGTGGTGACCGAGGGCGTGTTCACCCGCATCGTGCTTGACGATCCCGAGCTTTCAGGCATCGCCGCCGTGCTGTTCGACGAGTTCCACGAGCGCAGCCTCGACGCCGACCTGGGCCTCGCCTTGGCGCTGGACAGCCAGCGCTCCCTGCGCGACGACCTGCGCCTCGTCGCCATGTCCGCCACCCTCGACGGCGCCCGCGTCGCCGGGCTGATGGGCGATGGCGCGGCGCCGGCCCCGGTGGTGGAAAGCGAGGGCCGCGCCTTCCCGGTGGAGACCCGCTACCTGGGCCGCGACGCCCGTATCCCCATCGACCGCCAGATGGCAGACGCCATCGCGGAGGCGCTGGCGCGCGAGCGCGGATCGGTGCTCGCCTTCCTGCCCGGCGCCGCCGAGATCCGCCGCGCCGGGGACCTGCTGCGCGAACGGGTGCGCGACCCCGACACGGACATTGTCGCCCTGTTCGGCGCCCTCGACCAGGCGGAGCAGGACCGCGCCGTGCTGCCCGCGCCGAAGGGCCGGCGCAAGGTGGTGCTCGCCACCTCCATCGCCGAAACCTCCCTCACCATCGAGGGGGTGCGGGTGGTGGTGGACAGCGGCCTTTCCCGCGTGCCCCGCTTCGAGCCGGACGTGGGCCTGACCCGGCTGGAGACCGTGCGCGTCTCCCGCGCCGGGGCGGACCAGCGGCGCGGCCGCGCCGGGCGCACCGAGCAGGGCGTGTGCTACCGCCTGTGGGGCGAGGGCGAGACCGCCGCCCTTCCTGCCTTCGCCACCCCCGAGATCCTGGCCGCCGACCTCACAGGGCTGGTGCTGGACCTCGCGCGCGTCGGCGTGCGCGATCCCGCCACCCTGCCCTTCCTCGATCCCCCGCCCGCCCCGGCGGTGAGCGAGGCGAAGGCGCTGCTGCGCCTGCTCGGCGCCCTCGACGCCGATAACGGCGTGACCGCCCTCGGTGCCCGCATGGCGCGACTGCCCCTGCCGCCGCGCCTCGCCCACATGGTGGTGATGGGCGCCGACCGGGGCGCGGGGCCCCTCGCCGCCAATATCGCCGCCTTGGTCTCGGAGCGCGGGCTCGGTGGCGATGGGGTCGACCTGCTGCATCGGCTGGACGACTTCCGGCGCGACCGCTCCCGCCGGGCCGAGGACGCCCGCCGCCTCGCCGCGCGCTGGGCCGAGCTGGCCGGCGGCAAAGGCACCGGAGGGCCCCCACCCTCCCCGGCCGCCCTGCTCGCCCTCGCCTATCCCGACCGGGTGGCGAAGGCGCGCGGCGACGGCACGCGCTTCCTGCTCGCCAACGGCCGTGGCGTGGTGATGGACCCGGCCGCCAGCCTTGCCCGCGCGCCGTTCCTCGCAGTAGCGGAGGTGAGCGGCCGCGCCGAGGCCGCCCGCATCACCCTTGCCGCGGCACTGACGGACGAGGAACTGGAAGCGCAATTCGCCGATGCCATCACCGAGCGCACGGAAGTCGCCTTCGATGCCGCCGCCGGCGCCGTACGGACGCGGCGGGTGCGGCGGCTCGGCGCCCTGGTGCTGGCGGACGCGCCGCAGCCGGTGCCGCCGGGCGCGGAGACCGCCCGCATCCTGGCCGAGGGGCTGGCGGGCACGGATCTCTCGCGCCTGCCCATGAGCCCGGCCCTGAAGCAATGGCGCGCCCGCGTCGCCTTCCTGCACGCGGCCGAAGGTGGCGAATGGCCGGACCTGTCCGATGCGACGCTGGCCGCCACCGCCGGCACCTGGCTCGCGCCCTTCCTGGACGGGCGGACCGGCCGCGCCGACGTGGGTGCCGACGTGGTGTCAAACGCCCTCCATGCCCTTCTGCCCTATGGTCTTTCGGCGCGGCTGGAGGCGGAGGCACCCACCCATTTCACCGCCCCCACCGGCTCGCGCCTCGCCATCGCCTACGACGCCGAGGGCGGGCCGCAGGTGGAGGTGCGGGTGCAGGAGCTGTTCGGGCTGAAGACGCATCCCGCCATCGCCGGCGGGCGGGTGCCGATCACCCTGGCGCTGCTTTCGCCGGCACACCGGCCGATCCAGGTGACGAAGGACCTGCCGCAGTTCTGGCGCGGCTCCTGGCGCGACGTGCGCGCCGAGATGCGGGGGCGCTACCCGAAGCACCCCTGGCCGGAGGACCCCGCCGAGGCGCCCCCCACCACCCGCGCCAAGCCGCGCGGCACCTGACGCCGAACGCCGGCGAGCCCGGACATGGGCCTTGGGTCAGCTCGCGCGGGATGGGGGCGCCCCTTGGCGCCCCCTGGCGCCGGCCAAAGACCGAGCCGACGGCATGGGGAACGTACGCCGAAGCCCGCGGCGGGGCCAAGCGGAAGGCGGGTGCTCAGGCCTCGGGCGGGAGCGCGCGGGGGCGCCCGGTGGCGTCGATGGCGACGAAGGTGAAGACCGCCTCGGTGACCTTGGTGGTCTCCTCGCTCTCGCGGGCGCGGCGCCAGGCCTCCACCACGATGCGCATGGAGGTGCGACCCGCCTTCTCAAGGGCAGCGAACAGGCTCACCTCGTCGCCCACCAGCACGGGCGAGAGGAAGGAGATGGCCTCCACCGCCACGGTGGCGGCGCGACCGCGGGAACGGCGGGCGGCGACATTGCCTGCGGCGAGGTCCATCTGCGACATCAGCCAGCCGCCGAAGATGTCCCCGCTCGGATTGGTATCCGCGGGCATGGCGATGGTGCGAATGACCGGAATGCCATCGGGCATCTTCGACTCTTTGTCGTACATCCTCGTCTCTCCAACGGTGCGGACCGGCGGCGAAGCCGCCTCCCCTCCCGATTAGACAAAATCCAGGGTTCGCACACCCAAATTTGATCCAGCTCAGAGAATCGGCCCGCAGCCTGTGCTTTCTTCTGCCTGTCCATGTCTTTTCGGGGCAGACAGGGCATGGATAACCGGCTCCACCCGGCTGTGTGGGTGGAGCCGGTATCTTCCCCTTCCATTCTTCTCTCTCAAGCTCGAATATCGCATATCTGCGTACCGTTCTGCGCCACGCTAGCGCGCGGCGCGCCGCGCGCGACCTCAGAGAGAAACGCCATGCCGAACATGTCCGAGAGCACCAGCTCTACCCTCAGCCGCGATGCCGCGACCGAGAGCGCCCCGCGCGCCGCCGGCCGGGCCCTGGCGAGGTGGCGCGGCATCGGCCTTGCCGGCCTCGGGCTCGGCCTCGGCGCCGCGCTCGGCCCCAATTCACTTCTCGGCATGGCGGTGATGGGGCTGGCGCTGGCGGGCGGCGTCCTGGCGTCCACCCGCCCGGCGGAGGCCTGCACCCGCGCGGTCTATCTCGGCGGGGAGGACATGGTGGTCACCGGCCGGTCCATGGACTGGGCGGAGGACATGCGCTCCAACCTCTGGGCCTTTCCAGCCGGGATCGCCCGCGAGGGCGCGGCCGGTACCAACACGCCGAAGTGGGTTTCCAAATACGGCAGCGTCACCGCCTCCGGCTATGATGTCGGCACCGCCGACGGCATGAACGAGAAGGGGCTCGTCGCCAACCTGCTTTATCTGGCGGAATCCGAATACGCCAAGCCGGACGGGCGCCCCGCCCTCTCCATCAGCCTGTGGGCGCAATATGTGCTCGACAATTTCGCCACGGTGAACGAGGCAGTCGAGGCCCTTTCCAAGGAGCCGTTCGTGGTGGTGACCGCGGTGCTGCCCAACGGGCGCGCGGCCCAGCTCCATCTCGCCATCTCCGACCCCTCCGGCGACAGCGCCATCTTCGAATATCTGGGCGGCAGGCTCGTCATCCACCACGGGCGCCAGTACCAGGTGATGACCAACTCGCCCTCCTATGACCAGCAGATCGCGCTCAATGCTTATTGGGAGCAGATCGGCGGCACCGTGTTCCTGCCCGGCACATTCCGGGCGGCGGACCGCTTCGCGCGCGCGAGCTTCCTCATCAAGGCGCTGCCCGACAAGGCCGAACCCGCCATCATCACCGCCGTGCCCGACCACAGCTACGCCAACCAGGCGGTGGGCTCCGTCGCCAGCGTGATGCGGGCCGTGAGCGTGCCGCTCGGCTTCAGCGAGCCCGGCTCGCCCAATATCGCCTCCACCATCTGGCGCACGGTGAGCGACCAGAAGAACCGCGTCTATTTCTTCGATTCCGCCACCAGCCCCAACGCCTTCTGGGTGCCGCTCGCGGACCTCGACCTGAAGCCGGGCGCCCCCGTGCGCAAGCTGCCGCTCACCGGCGGCCGGCTCTATTCCGGCAATGCGGCAGGGGCATTCGAGCCGGCAGCGCCCTTCATCTTCATGCCGGTGGACGTGAAATAGCGGGCAAGCCAGCGACGCGCGCCCCTGTGGCGCGCATTGACTTTCGCCCCCTGTTTCCTGTATCCAGCCATCTTCGCGCGGGCCCTTGCGCCCGCATTCCCGAACCGACCGAAAGAAGCCCACCCTCCGGATCACCCCGGAGAGGCGTGGCGGAACACGAAAGCGAGACAGAATGTTCGCGGTCATTAAGGCAAACGGCAAGCAGTATCGCGTTGCCGCCGCCGACGAAATCACCATCGATCACCTCGACGCCGAGGTGGGTGCCATCTTCACCTTCCCGGTGCTGATGCTGAGTGGCAAGGTCACCGCCGTGGGCACCCCCCACGTCAATGGCGCCACCGTCACCGGCGAAGTGGTCGAGCAGACCCGCGGCGACAAGGTCATCGCGTTCAAGAAGCGCCGCCGGCAGAATTCCCGCCGCAAGCGTGGCTTCCGCGCGGACCTGACCGTGGTGCGCATCACCGAGATTTCCGGCCTGGGCGAGAGCGTCAAGGCCGAGGCCAAAACCGAAGGCGCGCCGGCTTCCGAAGCCGCTGCCGACGCCTGATCTGAACGAGGAGAGCAACAATGGCTCATAAAAAGGCAGGCGGCTCGTCCCGTAACGGTCGCGATTCCGAGAGCAAGCGCCTTGGCGTGAAGCGCTTCGGTGGCCAGGCGGTCATTCCGGGCAACATCATCGTGCGCCAGCGCGGCACCCAGTGGCATCCGGGCACCAATGTGGGCATCGGCAAGGACCACACCCTGTTCGCCCTGGTCGCCGGCAAAGTGGAATTCCGCACCAAAGCCAACGACCGAACCTACGTATCGGTCGTTCCCGCCGCCGCCGAGGCGGCTGAGTAAGCCGGCGAGACCGCTTGAATGCAGGATCCCGCCGGTCTCGTCGAACCGGGGGGAGCCTGAGCCGGGCCTCCGAAGCGCCAGAGTGGATCACACGATCCGCCCGCTTCACGGACTGGGCTCCGAACGAACCGGGGAGACGAGACGTCTTCCCGGTTTTCGTTTGTCCAGCCGACAGGAGCCCGCCATGACCATCGTCGAACTGCCGCCCGAGAGGCCCCTCGCGGAGCCGAGTATCCCCGTCCTCGAGACCGAGCGGCTGGTGCTTCGCGCGCCGCGCATCGAGGACATTCCCGCCGTCGCGGAGCTCGCCAACAACCGTCGGATCGCGGAAATGACCGCGAACCTGCCCTTCCCCTATCGCGCCTCCGACGCCCAGGCCTTCGTCGAGGGCTTGGCCGCCACGCCGCACTCCGCCACCTTCGCCTTGCTGCTGAAGCGCGAGGGGCACCTGGAATTCGCCGGCATGTGCGGCTTCGGCCGGCGGCCCACCGAAGCCGATCCGGAAATCGGCTATTGGGTGGGCGAGCCCCATTGGGGCCTCGGCATCGCCACCGAGGCGGCGCGCGCCGTCATCGACTACGTCTTCTCGCAGACCGGCATCACGACCCTGGCGGGCGCGGCGCGGGTGGTCAATCCGGCCTCGCGCCGGGTGCTGGAGAAGTGCGGCTTCCAGTGGTGCGGGGTCGGCCTGTGCCAGGTGCGCGCGCTCGGCGCCTCGGTTCCCGTGGATCGCTTCCAGCTCGACCGGCGCACCTGGGCCTCGCTCCGGGCCTGGGGCTCCACCGTGCTGCCGCATCTGCGCGCCGCCGCCCACTGAGTGACGCGACACCTTCGTGGAGGTCCGGGGACACGGCTGGCCCCGGGCTTCCATGCGCGATGGTCGCCACTGCTCATCTTTCCGCTGCGGCAGATCTTGCGTTGCAGCGCGGCAGGGCCCATCACACGGCGAAATCGTCGCCGGGGGCCCGACCATGAGCAAGCATCACCACCACGACCTTCCCTACCGCCCGTGCGTGGGCCTCTGCGTGTTCAACGGCGCGGGGAAGGTTTTCGTCGGCCGCCGCCTCGGCGGGCCGGAGCATGTGGACGCCACCCATTCCTGGCAGTTGCCCCAGGGCGGCATCGACAAGGGCGAAGCGCCCTTCGACGCGGCAATGCGCGAGCTCTACGAGGAGACCTCCATGCGCTCCGTGGTGAAGCTCGGCGAGGTGGAGGAGTGGCTCTCCTATGACCTGCCGGGCCGCATCGCGGGCGAGGCCTGGAAAGGGAAGTATCGCGGCCAGACCCAGAAGTGGTTCGCCCTGCGCTTTACCGGCGCCGAGGGAGAGATCAACATCACCACTCCCGGCGGTGGCGTGCACAAGCCCGAATTCATGGATTGGCGCTGGGAGGACCTGGAGCGGATCACCGATCTCGTCATCCCCTTCAAGCGGCAGGTCTATGAAGAGGTGGTGCGCAATTTCCGCCACTTCTCGGGCGTGTAACCCCAAGGTCGACGCGACGTTCGCGCGAAGCGCTCCGGACGCGGGCTGAAGACCATCGCCAATGGCGGGAGGCGGCCTCAGGCCGCCCCGCCTGCCTTCAGCGCGCCCAGCTTCTCCGCCACGAAGTCGAGCCGGTCCTGGCCGAAGTAGAGCTCGCCCGCCACCACGTAGGTGGGCGAGCCGAACACTCCGGCCTCAATCGCCTCGGCGGTGCTGCGCTCCACTCGCTCGGCCGCCTCCACCGTGTCGGACAATGCAGCAAGGCGGGCGCCGTCGAGGCCCACCCCGTCCGCGAGGCGGATGAGATTTGCCCGCTCGGAGATCTGGATATCCCGCGCCCATACGGCCGAGAGGCAGGCGCCGATGAGGTCCGCCGGGTCGAGGCCCTCCATCTGCGCCGCGCAGATGAGGCGGCAGGCGGGCAGCGTATCCGTGGGCCAGAAGGAGGGTTCGGTGTTGATGGAGATGCCCGCGCGCTTCGCCCAACGGACGATATCGGCCTTTCGGTAGGCATTGCGCTGAGGCGATTGCTTGGCTGGCGCGGTGGAGCCGCCGGCGGCGAACACCTTCAGGATGTCCACCGGCCGCCAGAGAATGTCGGCGCCCGCCTCCCGCGCGATGGCGCGCAGGCGGGCATGGCCGAGATAGGCATAGCCGGACTGCGGGCTGAAATAGCAGGTGATCTCGGTCATGATCCGCCCCCTCACGCCCGCGGCGCGACCACGCGCCGCGCTCAGGCGTCCGTTTCGCCCAGAACCTCTTCCGCGGCGAAGCCGTAGCTGCGGCCGCAGAACTCGCAGGTGACCGTGACCCGGCCGTCGTCCTGGATCATACCGCGCCGCTCCTCCACCGAGAATGACGCGAGCACCCCCGCCACCCGCTCGCGCGAGCAGGAGCAGTGGGCGGCGATGGGCAGCGGCTCGAACACCCGCACCCCCCGCTCGTTGAACAGGCGGTAGAGCAGGCGCTCGCTGGAGAGATCCTTGTCGAGCAGTTCCACGTCTTCCAGCGTGCCCACCAGGGAGCGGGCCTCCACCCAGGCATCGTCCTCGTCCAGGGTGTGCGGCGCGGTGCCCTCCGGGGCGTCGCCGGGGGAAAGGTCCGCCATGCGGGCGCGGGAGGCGTCGTCGGGCAGGAACTGGGCCAGCAGGCCTCCCGCGCGCCACGAAGAGGGCTGCCCCCCCGGGCGCACGTCCTCGCCCACTGCCAGGCGCACGCGGGTGGGGATCTGCTCCGACTGGTGGAAATACTCGTGCGCCGCCGCCTCCAGGCCAGAGCCATCCAGCGCCACGACCCCCTGGTAACGGTTGGAGGAGATGCCCTGGTCGATGGTCATGGCCAGATGGCCGCGGCCGAGGAGCGTGGCCGGCGTGGTGTCGTTGCGCGCCTCGGCAGCGGCGAGCGCGTCCTTATCGAAGCGGGCATAGGCACGGATCTTATCCGGGCTCACGAAGTCCGCCACCACCATGTCCACCGGGCCGTCGGTCTGGGTCTGGAGGATGAAGCGGCCCTCGAACTTGAGGGATGAGCCGAGCAGCACCGCCAGCACCACGGCCTCTCCCACCACCCGCTTCACGGCCGGGGGATAGTCATGGTGCGCGAGCACGCTGTCGAGTGTTGGCCCCAGCCGGACGATGCGGCCCCGAAGGTCCAGCGCATCCACCTGGAAGGCGGTGACGATATCGTCCTGCGCCTCTTCCCTGGCACTGCGCGCGCGCGCGGCACTCATGCGCTCCTCCTCCGTTGACCCGTTCTCGTATGGCGTGGAAACCGGCCGGCGTGAAGAAAAAGCGTCGATCCGCCGGGGCGCCGCCGAGCTGATGCCGGAAGCAGGCCGGCATCAGCTCCGGCCCGCAAAGGCCCCGCGCCGCCGAAGCCACGCGCCGGTCCTCACGCGGTGTGGAAACACCAGGCGAGAATGCCCTTCTGGGCGTGCAGGCGGTTCTCGGCCTCGTCGAACACCACCGATTGCGGCCCGTCCATCACCTCGCTGGTCACTTCCTCGCCGCGATGGGCGGGCAGGCAGTGCATGAAGATGGCGTCCTTGCGCGCGCGGGCCATGAGGGCGCCGTTCACCTGGTAGGGCTTCAGCAGGTTGTGGCGGCGCTCGGCCTCCTTGTCGCCCATGGAAACCCAGGTGTCGGTGAGGACGCAATCCACGCCCTCCACCGCCTCTTCCGGATCGCGCATGAAGGACACCTTGGCCTTGGTGCGCTTCACGAAATCCTTCAGCGCCTGGCGCGGCCCCAGCTCCTTCGGCGTCGCCACCTTCATGGAGAAGTCGAACCGCTCGGCGGCGTGAACCCAGCTCGCGAGCACGTTGTTCGCGTCGCCCGTCCAGGCCACCTGGCTGCCCTGGATGCAGCCGCGATGCTCCTCGAAGGTCAGCACGTCCGCCATCACCTGGCAGGGATGGGAGATGCGGGTGAGCCCGTTGATGACCGGCACGGTGGCATAGTCGGCGAGCTCCGTCAGGTCGTCATGGTCCAGGATGCGGATCATGATGGCGTCCACGAAGCGCGAGAGCACGCGGGCAGTGTCGGCGATGGTCTCGCCGCGCCCGAGCTGCATCTCCTGGCCGGTGAGCATGATGGTCTCGCCACCGAGCTGCCGCATGGCCACGTCGAACGACACGCGGGTGCGCGTCGAGGGCTTGTCGAACACCATGGCCAGCGTCTTGCCGACGAGGGGGCGGTGGTCCATCTCGCCCGCCTTGCGCCGGGCCTTGAGATCCTTCGACAGGTCCAGCACCCGGCGCAGCTCGTCCGCCGGAATCTCCGACAGGTCGAGAAAATGGCGCACACCGTTCTCCGTCATTCCGCTGCCCCCATGGCCGGGGCGGGCGCCAGCGCCTGCTCCAGCCGCACACACGCGGCCTCGATCTTCTCCACCGCCAGGTCCGCCTCGTCCGCCGAGACCACCAGGGGCGGCAGCAGCCGCACCACATTGTCGGCGGCGCCGGGGGCAAGCAGCCCCTCCTCGCGCATCGCCGTCACGAGATCAGCGGCCGGCACCTGGGCCTTGAGCCCCAGGAGCAGCCCCTTGCCGCGCACCTCCGCCAGCACGCGCGGATGGCGCGCCACCACTGCTCCCAGCTTCTCCTTGAGCCGGGCGGAAATGGTGTTCACATGGTCGAGGAACCCCTCGGCCAGCACGAGATCCAGCACCGCACCGCCCACCGCCATGGCCAGCGGATTGCCGCCATAGGTGGAGCCGTGGGTGCCGAGCGTCATGCCCTTGGCGGCCGCCTCGGTGGCGAGGCAGGCGCCCATGGGGAAGCCGCCGCCGATGCCCTTCGCCACGGCCATGATGTCAGGCGTGATGCCTTCCCATTCGTGGGCGAAGAGCTTGCCGGTGCGGCCCACGCCGCACTGCACCTCGTCGAGCACCAGCAGCAGGCCCTTCTCGTCGCACAGGGCGCGCAGCGCCCTCAGGAAGCCCTCCGGCGGCACGCGCACGCCGCCCTCGCCCTGCACCGGCTCCAGCAGAATGGCACCGGTGTAGGGGGTGATGGCGGCCTTGACCGCCTCGATGTCGCCGAACGGCACCTGGTCGAAGCCCGGCAGCGCCGGCTCGAAACCCTCAAGATACTTCGGGTTGCCGCCGGCCGCGATGGTCGCAAGGGTGCGACCGTGGAAGGCGCCCTGGAAGGTGATGATGCGGTTCTTCTCCGGGTTGCCGCTCGCGAACTGGTACTTGCGCGCCATCTTGATGGCGCACTCCAGGGCCTCGGCGCCCGAATTGGTGAAGAACATGGTGTCCGCGAAGGTCACCGAAGACAGGCGCGCGGCCAGCTTCTCCCCGCCCGGAATCCGGAACAGGTTGGAGGTATGCCAGAGCTTCCGCGCCTGCTGGCTCAGCGCTTCCGCCAGGTAGGGGTGCGCATGGCCGAGCACGTTCACCGCGATGCCGGCGGTGAAATCGAGGAAACGTCGCCCGTCCGTCGTGACGAGCCAGCAGCCCTCTCCCCGCTCGAATTCGAGGTCGATGCGCGCATAGGTCGGCAGAACGGCGGTGATCACTTGATCCTCCTGAAAACGTGCCCTGATCCGGCGAAATATAGAAGCCGAAGACAACATCTTCATTGCTGTTGGCGAGCCGGGTTCCCGCGGAAGGCAGCTTCCGCACGGAAAGGCGGCCCTTGGATGCCCCGGGGATCGGGGCGACCGGATGCTGGCGCTGGGCGGAGGCCTCTGGAGCGGCCACCGGCCGTCAGAACCCCCGCGGCGCTGGCCCCGGGCACGCAAAATTAAAAAAGGCCGCCCCAGCGGGGGAGCGGCCCGACACCGTCAAATACTAATGATCGCGCGCGCGAGGTCAACACATCTGAAAGGCCGGCGGCCAGCACTTGCGCGGCGCCCCTCCACCCGGGTGCGGGGCCTGATGCCGGCGGGCAACGATCTGGGGAAAACGACGTGCCGGCGTTAACCGACTCTGTCGCCCGCGCGCCCCATATTGTACTGTACGCCACATCGCCTACGAGATCTCGTGCGATTAAGCTTCCTGGGACCTATGGGTTGTTAACCTTCTACATGCTTGGGGCATGTGGGGCCGAGGAGGGAGTCCGGGCGATCTCGGGCAGCATGGCGGTGCTGCCATTCGGCGACAATGCGGCGCGGCACAAGACGGCGCCGGCAAGATGCGGCAAATGGAGAAAGAGCGATGAGCTGGAATGACGAGCGCGTCGAACTCTTGAAGAAGCTCTGGAGCGAAGGCCTCTCCGCGAGCCAGATTGCGAATGAACTCGGCGACATCACCCGCAACGCGGTGATCGGCAAGGTGCACCGGCTGGGACTTTCCGGCCGCGCGAAGTCGTCGGCGTCGGCGGTGCGGCCGCAGCGGCCCAACCGTCCCGAAAGCCCGCGCGACCAGACCCGCCCGCAGCGTCCCATGGTGCAGGGCAACACCGCCCTCGCCGCAGAGATCGACGACCTCCCCGAGGAGGCTCCGGCCCCTGCCCCGAAGCCCGTGGCCAGCGACAACGTGGTGTCCCTGGGCCAGCGCTGCACCATCATGAACCTCACGGAGAGCACCTGCCGCTGGCCGGTGGGCGAGCCGGGCACCGAGAGCTTCTATTTCTGCGGCGGCAAGAGCAATCCGGGAATGCCCTATTGCACCCAGCACGCCCGCATCGCCTACCAGCCGGTGCAGGATCGCCGTCGCGACCGGCGCCTCGCCTACCTCTGACGATCGCGCGGCCGGGCCCACGCCCGGCCGGCTGCCATGCCCGGAACCGGCTTCGCCGGCGCGCGTGTGCCAGTCGTTCTCCTGCGCTGCGATATGCGTGCTTGTGCGCATGGTGGCGTACGATCTGGCTCTTTGCAGCCTTTTGGACCGATGCGTTTCAACCGCCATGCAGAGGCTCGCGTGGCGCAAGGCCAGCCGTGCCGCAGCGCGCGTCCTTGCCCCTCAGCCCCAATTGTTCCTCGCGCGGCCCATCACAGGCGAGCGGACGTACCCATGCGGTGCGCGCGCGAAGCCGGCTTGCCCCAGGATTCGCCCACGATCCCGTTTCCGCCCCCGAACACCGCCGTCGGCACACCCGTTCCATGCGACGTCCGACAGTGACAAGTCGCCGTTTGACGACCTCACGCATTTCGGGCGACGTCGCTACCGGGGAGAGCGGAGGACGCGCGGGGTCAATAGCCTAGAACAATCGCCGCGAGCCAGTGCGAGTGGCCCCCTGACGACAGAGGCCATCAGTGCGCCCGCGCGAACATCTCGTTGAAGGAGTAGCCGGCACCCCGCACCGTGCGGATCGGGTCCGACTGGCGCCCGCGGTTGATCGCCTTGCGCAGGCGGCCGACATGCACGTCCACCGTACGCTCGTCGATATAGACGTCCTGGCCCCACACGCCATCAAGCAACTGCTCGCGTGAGAACACGCGGCCGGGGCTCTGCATCAGGAATTCGAGCAGGCGAAATTCGGTCGGCCCAAGGTGCACTTCACGGCCCGCGCGGTGCACCCGGTGGGTCTCGCGGTCCAGCTCGATGTCACCGGCCCGGAGCAGGGTCGCCACATGCTCCGGCTTCGCACGGCGCAGCAGCGCGCGCACGCGCGCCAGCAGTTCCGGCACCGAGAAAGGTTTCACCACATAGTCGTCCGCGCCCGTGGCAAGGCCGCGCACACGTTCAGTCTCGTCGCCGCGGGCGGTCAGCATGATGACCGGGAGGCGCTCCGTTTCCGGGCGCGTGCGCAGGCGGCGGCAGAGCTCAATGCCCGAAAGCCCGGGCAGCATCCAATCCAGGATGACGAGATCCGGCACGCTCTCCCTCAGCCGGGTCTCGGCATCGTCGCCGCGCCCGACATTCTCCACCGCATAGCCCTCCGACTCCAGATTGTACCGGAGCAGGAGGGTCAACGGCTCTTCGTCCTCGACAATCAGAATACGCGCCGGCACAGCCTATCACCCATCCACGTCGAGACGTTTATCGACACAGCCTCCCGCCGTGCGGCGGGTCCGGCGCGGCCCGCTGCCCGCCGGAGCGGCGGGCAGGGCATCCGGGCTCAGGCCTGCTTGGTCTGGCCGGGGAAGACGACCGTGGTGTCGCTGGAGGCATCCGCCTTCGGGCGGCTCTCCGGCAGCACCTGGCCGGTCACCATATAATAGACGACTTCCGCGATGTTGGTCGCGTGGTCGCCCATGCGCTCGATGTTCTTCGCGCAGAACAGAAGATGCGTGCACACGGAGATGTTGCGCGGATCTTCCATCATGTAGGTGAGCAGCTCGCGGAACAGCGAGGTGTACATGGTGTCGATGGCGTCGTCGCGGCCCCACACGTCGAGCGCCTTGGCCTCGTTGCGGCCGGCGTAGGCGTCGAGCACCTCCTTGAGCTGCTCGAGCACCAGGTCCGACATGTGCTCCACGCCGCGCACCAGCTTCTGCGGATGGTACTCGCCCTCGATGGCGATCACCCGCTTGCCGACGTTCTTGGCGAGATCGCCGATGCGCTCGAGATCGTTGGCGATGCGGATGGCCGCCACGATCTCACGCAGGTCGCTCGCCACCGGCTGGCGCTTGGCGATGACGAGCACCGCCTTGTCCTCAATGTCACGCTGAACCTGGTCCACGCCCGCGTCGAGCGAGACGACCTTCTGCGCGATGGCAATGTCGCGCTTGATGAGCGCGGTCATGCTGTCGGCCACCAGGCGTTCGGCCTGGCCGCCCATCTCCACCACCTTGCGGCCGATCTCTTTGAGCTCGACGTCGAAGGAGGTCACGGTATGCTCGGGCATCTGCGCCATCCTGTTTTCCTCAGCCGAAGCGGCCGGTGATGTAGTCACGCGTCTTGATCTCCTTCGGGTTCGTGAAGATCACGTCCGAAGGCGCCACCTCGATCAGCTCGCCCAGGTAGAAGAAGGCGGTGATGTCGGCGCAGCGCGCGGCCTGCTGCATGTTATGGGTCACGATGACGATGGTGAAGTCGCGCTTCAGCTCGTCGATCAGATCCTCGATCTTCGAGGTCGAGATAGGGTCGAGCGCCGAGGTGGGCTCGTCGAGCAGGATCACCTCCGGACGCACCGCGATGGTGCGGGCGATGCAGAGGCGCTGCTGCTGGCCACCGGACATGCCGAGCGCCGAGGTGTTCAGGCGGTCCTTGGTCTCGTCCCAGATGGCGGCCTTGCGCAGGCACCATTCCACGCGCTCGTCCATCTGCGACTTGTTCAGCCGCTCGTGCAGGCGCACGCCGAAGGCGATGTTGTCATAGATGGACATGGGGAACGGCGTCGGCTTCTGGAACACCATGCCGATGCGGCTGCGCACCACGGTGGAGTCGAGCTCCTTGCCGATGATGTTCACGCCATCGAACAGCACCTGCCCCTCGGCGCGCTGGCCCGGGTAGAGGTCGTACATCCGGTTGAACACGCGCAGCAGCGTGGACTTGCCGCAGCCCGAGGGGCCGATCATGGCGGTCACGCGCTTCTCGGGGATCTCGAAGTTGATGCCCTTCAGCGCGTGGCTCTGGCCGTAGTAGAATTGAAGATTGTCGACCTTGAGCTTCGCGGGAGCGGGCGGCGCATCGGGCCGGGCCGCGACCGAGGTGGCGATGCTGAGGGTGGGATCGACCGCAGACGTCATCTGAGCCTCACTGGAATTTACGTGCCCGGAGCTGCCGGGCCTTGGATCTCGGGCAGCCCGGCGCGGGAGCGCCGGGCGGCGATATCAATGGCCGCGGGCCAGCACCAGGCGCGACGCCACGTTCAGCACGAGCACACCGACGGTGATGAGCAGCGCGCCGGCCCAGGCGAGGGCGACCCAGTCATCGAACGGGCTTCCGGCGTACTGATAGATCGCGACCGGCAGGCTGGCCATGGGCTTCGTAAGGTCGAGCGACCAGGCATTGTTGCCGAGCGAGGTGAACAGCAGAGGCGCCGTCTCGCCCGCCGCGCGGGCGATGGAGAGCAGCAGGCCGGTGACGATGCCCGCGCGGGCGGCACGCCACGTCACGAACATCACCACCTTCCACTGCGGCGCGCCAAGGGCGAACGCGGCCTCGCGCAGGCCCACCGGCACCAGGTTCAGCATGTCCTCGGTGGTGCGCACCACCACCGGGATCACCAGGATGGCGAGAGCGAGCGAGCCGGCCCAGCCGGAGAAGCCGCCGAGCGGCACCACCAGCAGGGAGTAGATGAACAGGCCGACCAGGATGGACGGCGCCGAGAGCAGGATGTCATTCACGAACCGGGTCGCCGAGGCGATCCTGGTGCCCCTGCCGTTCTCCGCGAGGAAGGTGCCCGCGAAGATGCCGATGGGCGCGCCGATGAGCATGGCGATGCCCACCTGGATCAGCGAGCCCACGATGGCGTTGGCGAGACCACCATTCGCGCCGGGCGGAGCCGTGACGTTGGTGAAGACCGAGAAGCTGAGCGCCGGCAGGCCGCGGGCGAGCAGGGTCCACAGGATCCAGGCGAGAAGGAAGAGGGCGAAGGCCGCGAAACCCACGGACACCGCTTTCACGATGTTGTCCTTGGCGCGGCGGGCGGCGAGCGAAGCCATGGCTGGTCCCCCGGATCAGTCCATCCGCGAGCGCACGAGCGCCCGGGACAGTGCCAGCACGATGAAGGAGATGACGAACAGGATGAAGCCGAGCTGCAGCAGCGAGGTCAGCTTCAGGGAGCCGAGCGGGGCTTCCGGGAACTCGTTGGCGATGGTGGAGGCGATGGTGGCACCCGGCGCGAACAGCGACGCCGACAGGCGCGTGGCGTTGCCGATCACGAAGGTCACCGCCATGGTCTCGCCGAGCGCGCGGCCGAGGCCCAGCATGATGGCACCCACCATGGCCGTCTTGCCGTAGGGCACAGAGACGTTCTTGTAGACCTCGTAGGTGGTCGCGCCGACGCCGTAGGCCGATTCCTTCAGCATCGCCGGAACGGACTCCAGCGTCTCCACGAACATCGCCGTGATGAAGGGCAGGATCATCACCGCGAGGATGAGGCCGGCGGTGAGCATGCCGGAGCCGAGCGGCGGACCCTGGAACAGCAGGCCGATGAGCGGCAGGTCGCCGAACACGCTGATGAGCGGGGGCTGCACATAGGCCGCCATGAGCGGCACGATGACGAAGAAGCCCCACATGCCGTAGATGATGGAGGGCACAGCGGCCAGCAGCTGCACCGCCACGCCGATGGGGCGCTTCAGCGGCTGCGGCGCGATCTCCGTGAGGAAGAAGGCGATGCCGAACGACAGCGGCAGGGCGACCACGACGGCGATCACGGCGCTGAACAGCGTGCCGTAAATCATCACCAGCGCGCCGTAATTCTCGGTCACCGGGTTCCAGCTGGCGGTCCAGATGAACTCAAGACCGAAGTGCTGCAGCGCGGGCAACCCGCCCTGGAACAGCTCGGCGATGATCAGGCCGAGCAGCACCAGCACGAAGATGCCGCTGGCCCAGAGCAGGCCAACGAAGATGGGATCGGAAATCCGGCCGGTCCCCTTGGCCTTGCTGATGGGTTCGAGCGGTGTCGACCCCAAACCATCCATCGTCGCGTCCATCTGATGCCCATCCCTGCGCCGCCCTGGGCGACCTTGAGTTGCGACTACCGCTGCACCGATCAAGCCGGGCGGCGTGAAATCTCTTGCCCCATGTCTCGTACGCCGAAACCCGCGCGGCCGCGCCATGCGCGGAAGGCGAGCCGGACGGGCGCTCGCCCGTCGCGGAGGAAAGGCGAGGCCCGGCACGGGCCCTCCGCCTCACCCGAGAACCTCGCCCGCGCGAGCGCGGGCGAGGCGGATCGGCTCACGCCGGATCAGAGGACCGGCTTGCCCTCGGGGGTGAGGATTTCCTTCTTGAAGGCTTCCTCGACCCGCTTCACGACAGCCTCGGGCAGCGGGATGTAGTGGAGCTTCTCGGCGGTCTCGCGGCCTTCCTTGCCGTAGGCCCACTTGAAGAACTCCATGGTCACGCGCGAGGCATCGACATTCTTGGGGTCCTTCGGCAGCAGCACGTAGGTGGGGCTGACGATCGGCCAGGCGGCCTCGGCCGGGGCGTCGATCATGGACGCAGCGAAGTCGGTGGCGTTATCCCAGTCAGCGGCGGCAGCGGCGGCCTCGAACGCCTTGGTCTCCGGCGTCACGAACTTGCCGGCCTTGTTCTGGAGCTGGGTCACCACCAGGTTGTTGGCGGCGGCGTAGATGAACTCCACGTAGCCGATGCCACCCTTGGTGTTCTTCACGTTGCCGGTCACGCCCTCATTGCCCTTGGCGCCAGCGCCCACCGGCCACTGAACCGAGGTGGCCGAGCCGACCTTGGACTTCCAGTCGGGGCTCACGGCCGAGAGGTAGGAGGTGAAGATGGCGGTGGTGCCCGAGGAGTCGGAACGGTACACCGGCACGATCGCCTGCGACGGCAGCTTCAGGCCGGGGTTGAGGTCGGCGATCGCCTTGTCATCCCACTTGGTGATCTTGCCGAGGTAGATGTCGGCGAGCACCGGGCCCGTCAGCTTGAGCTGGTTGGTGACGACGCCGTCGAGGTTGACGGTGGCGACCACGGAGCCGATCACGGTCGGGAACTGCAGCAGCTTGTTGGCCGCGAGCTTCTCGGAGGGAACGGTGGCATCAGAGGCGCCGAAGTCCACGGTGCGGTTGATGATCTGGTTCTGACCGCCGCCGGAGCCGATGGACTGGTAGTTCAGCGCGTTGCCGGTCTTCTCCTTAAACTTCATGCCCCAGGCCTGGTACACGGGGGCCGGGAAGGAGGCGCCGGCGCCGGTAAAATCGACGGCCTGAGCGCTGCCGGCGAACAGCATGCCGGTCACGGCGAAAGCGCCGAGAGCAGTGGTGAGCTTCACGATTTCTCTCCTTGCCAATGTCATTGCTGCCCGACGACCCCGGCGACCCATCCACGCCCCTTGCAGCACATCCCCGATGCGCAAGCATGGCGCGCCCATGGCCCCGGCCGTGACGCAACACTGGGCTGGGGACTTCTAGTCCCTGCGAGGCAAGGTTCTATGACCGCCCCGTGACACAGGGATGACGAAATAACCAATTGCAACTTCAGCACTATTTTTTATTATCCGACGAAACATCCAGGCGGACGGAGAAATTCGCGCCAGCGCCGAAGGTGCTCTCGATGGCCAGACGGCCCCGATGGCGGGCCACGATGTGCTTTACGATGGCGAGCCCGAGCCCGGTTCCACCCTGGTCCCGACTTGCCGCAACGTCCACCCTGTAGAAGCGCTCGGTGAGGCGCGGCAGGTGCTCAGGCGCGATGCCCGGCCCGAAATCGCGCACCGAGGCCACGGCCACGGGCCCGCGGGGCCCGGGCTCAAGGCCCAGCGCCACCTGGACCGTCTTGCCTTCCGCGCCATATTTCAAGGCATTCTCCACCAGGTTCTCGAACAGGCGGATCAGTTCGTCGCGGTCGCCGCGCACGCGCACACCGCGGGTCACGCGCGCAAGGTCCAGCTCCACGCCGCGCTCGGCGGCGAGGGGGGAGAGGGTGTCGCACACATGGGAGACGATGGCGTCGAGCTCCACCTCCGTCTCCGGCTGCACGTGGGCGTTGAGCTCGATGCGCGAGAGCGACAGCAGGTCGTCAATCAGCCGCGACATGCGCCGTGCCTGGGCGGCCATGATGGCGAGGAAGCGTTCGCGCGCCGCGGTATCGTTGCGTGCCGGCCCCTGCAGGGTCTCGATGAAGCCGGAAAGGGAAGCGAGGGGCGTGCGGAGCTCGTGGCTCGCATTGGCGACGAAGTCCGCCCGCATCTGCTCCACCCGGCGCTGCTGGGTGAGATCGCGAAAGGTGAGCAGAACCGCATCCGGCGAGACGCCCGTGCGGCCCCTGGCTTCCACATCGAGGTGCAATGGCACCACATGGGCCTCCAGCCACCGGTCGAGCGGCACCCGCTCGGCAAACTCCACTCGGCGCGGCAGGCCATCGGTGGCTGCGGCACGCACCGCGTCGAGCACCTCGGGCACCCGCACCAGGAACGACAGGGGATCGCCCACCCGCGCCGGGCCGATGGCGAGGGCCACCCGCGCATTGGCGGTGACGATCTCGCCCTCCGGCGTCAGCAGCAGCGCAGGCTCCGGCAGGGCACACACCACGGCCTCCACCTTGGCGTCCTCGCGACGGGGCGAGGGTCCCGGCACAGGCGCCACCGCGGCCGGTGCCTCCCGCCGGGGCAGCGGCCATAGCGCCGCGCCGCCCACGAGCACGGCCATGGCGCACCCCAGCAGCGGGTCGAGCAGGCCGAAGACGACGCCAAGCGCGCCCGCAGCCAGCGCCGCCAGCACAAGCCACAGGCGTGGCCCCTCGGCCAACGCCCATGCGAGGCGGCTGCGCACGGCAGATGGCGCGGCTGCGGCCCTCGGCGCCTCCGCGCCTCCATCCTGAACGCTCATCGCTTCCCCCTCGCCTCTTCGCGGCCCCCTTGCGCCGCGGCCGGCGTGGGCGTGCCCTTCCTTTTCCGTGCCGGAGCGGCGACGGCCCCGGGCACTCGCCTTGCCCGGAGTGGCACGGTCCCGGGGACCGCGTCGCCCATCCGGATTCAGAATGCGAAGATCGCCCCGCAACACGAAGGCATTACGACAGATTTCCCCCGTGCGCGAGGCCGCCGGCCTCGACCGCCCCTGTGCGAGTTGGTGACGTAATGTGAACGCCGCGCGTCCCGATGTGACCGGACGGCAGGTGCGGTTCTGCTATGACACCGCCCAGAGAGGGAGTGCCTCATGGGCGCGATGCGTATCTTTCGGGCGTCCGGCAGGGTCGCCGCCGTGCTGGCGCTGGGGCTCGGGCCGGCGCTGGCCGATCCGCTGCCGGCACCGGCCGGCGACTTCAGCCTGAAGGCCCGGCTACCCCATGGCGCCCTCGCCGAGATGGCCTACAGCCAGCGCAGGATGCGGACCGAGGTAAGCAAGCCCGATGTCGCGGGCACCATGGTGGCCCTCATCGAGCTCGACACCCGCCGCATGGTCATGCTGAGCCCGCAGATGCCGAAGGTCGCTCTCGAAATGCCCATGCTGCCGGAATATGTGGTGGGCATCGTGACCGGCACCGGCACCCGCACCGGGCGCTCGGAGGTGGCGGGCGCACCCTGCGACCAGTGGCGCATCGACCCGCCGGCGGAGCTCAAAGGCAAGGCGGTGTCGCTGGAAGCCTGCATCACGCCCGACGGCATCTCGCTGCGGGCCGAAGTGGAGATCCAGGGCAGCCGGAAGATGCTCTACGAGGCCACCGAGCTGGTTCGCGGTCCCCAGGACCCGAAGCTGTTCGCGCTGCCGCCGGGGGTGAAGGTCGTGAAGATGCCCAAGGACAAGCTCGGCCTGATCCCCGGCGGCGCACTCAAGTTCTGAGGTGAGGTCGCCGCAGCGCGGGCGACACTACCGCGCCGCCTGCCGGATGCGATCCTCCGGCGCGGCCGGAGCCGCGGCCGGCTCGTCGCGCCGTGCCTCAACGTCATCCTGTGCTGCCGGCGGGGCGCACGCCTTGCGCCGCCAGAAGCTGAAGGTGCCGAGGCGCACCTCCCGGATGCCCAGCAGCGTGAGCGCAAAGGCGAAGGGGACGATGTAATAGAAGAGGCGGAAGATGAGCAGCGCGCCCACCATCTCGCTCTTGTCGAACTGCGGCAGTGCCACTAGGAGGGCGGCATCGAACACACCGAGCCCGCCCGGCGCATGGCTCGCGAAGCCTAGCAGGGTGGCGGTGACGAAGATGACCGCCAGCGAGACCGGATCGATGTAGGGCGATGCCGGCATGAGCATGTACATGGCGGCCGCGCACAGGCTGAGGTCGAGGATGCCGATGCCCATCTGCACCAGGGTGGAGCGTCCTGCCGGCAGGGTCACGAACCAGGACGAGCGGCCGATGTTGCGCGGCGCCCAGGAGACCCAGGCCACATAGACCGCGAGCAGCGTCAGCGCGCCGATGCCGATCATGCGGTTCATGGCCGGCGGCAGGTGGTCCACCGCCGTGGCGGCATCGGGGTGGATGGTGATGCCGAGCCCCAGCACGGCGAGATTGCCGAGCCAGAAGGTGAGCCCCGCGATGAAGCAGATCTTCGCCACGTCGATGGCGCCGAGGCCCCAGGCCGAATAGATGCGGTAGCGCACCGAGCCGCCGGTGAAGACCGTGAAGCCCACGTTATGCCCGATGGAATAGGAGCAGAAGCCCGCCAGCGCCGCCACCCGGTAGGGCACGCCGTTCTTGCCGATGGTGCGCAGGGCGAACCAGTCATAGAAGGTCAGCGTCAGATAGGCGCAGGCCACCAGCACGAAGGCGATGCCTACGTGCAACGGGTCCTTGTGGGAGAGCGCCTTCAGCACCGAATGCAACTTCAGATCGTGAAGCATCCGGTAGAGAACCACCGCGGCGAAGGCGATGACGGCCAGGCTCAGCACCAGCCCGAGACCATGGAGACCGACTTTGTCGCGCAGGAAGGCCCAAACCCTGGAAAGACCCGATCTCACACCCATACCGACACCATCCCCCCGCCCCTGGACCGTCGAAGCGCGCAACAGGCACGCCTTTCCGGCGACTGAACGCTTCCCCGCCCCGGCTTAAAGGGCGCCTCTTTGCGGGCGTTGCGCGGCGCGCCGCGCTTCCTGCCGTACCTGACGCGCACAGAACATCAAAAAGCGTCAGCTTGCGGGCAGGGCCCTTCCCGCTCCATCACATCTTCACGGGGTAGCCGATCTCCACCGTGCGCGCACGTGGCAGCCCGAAGCGGTCCACGGAGCGCTCGGCATTGCGGGCGAGGAAGGCGAACACGTGAGCCACGATGTCGCGCAGGCGCACCACCTCGTCCGGCGGGATGATGCGCTCGTGGCCGATCACGTACACGGCGGCATCGGGATCGATGCCGCGCGCGCTCAGCGCCGGGCCGAGCACGGACGGCACGTCGATCTGCTGCATGTATCCAAAGCGCAGGTCCACCCGCACGAAATTCTCGTTGAGCGTGGTCACCCGCACCCGATCCTCCACCGAGACCCGGGGCCGGGCGGCGATCCACACGGAGACGATGACCGCCTTCTCGAACCGCACCTTGAGCAGTTCCGCCATGCGCGAGAGCGCCACCGGCGTCATCGCGCCCGCGCGGGAGAGGAAGATGGCGGTGCGCGGGCTGTCCACGTCGCCGGAGCGGTCCTTGCGGGCCATGAAGGCGTCGAGCGGCTCGGTGAAGCGCACCTGCTGGGACACCACCGCCTCCAGCCCCCGCCGCCAGCTCACCATGACGAGAATGATGACGCCGGCGATGGTCAGCGGCAGCCAGCCGCCGTCGTGCAGCTTGGTGAGATTGGCGGAGGCGAAGGAGAAGTCCATCGTCAGCACCAGCACCGCCATCACCCACACCGCCGGCGCCGGCCAGCCCCAGGAGCGGTGCACCTGGGCAATGAACAGCACCGAGGTGGTCACCATGGCGAACGCCACCGCGATGCCGTAGGCCGAAGCCAGCCGTTCCGAGCCGCCGAAGCCGACCACCACCGCGATGCAGGCGATCATCAGCAGCCAGTTGAGGCGGCCCACATAGATGTGCTGCTCATTGTGCTCGGAAGTGTAGCGGATGCGCATAGGCGGCAGGTAGCCGAGCTCGATGGCCTGCTTGGCCAGCGAGAACACGCCCGTGATGATCGACTGCGAGGCGATCACCGTCGCCGCCGTGGCGAGGAACAGCAGCGGCACGTCGAACACGTCGGGCGAGAGGTCGTAGAAGGGATTGCGGACCGCGTTGGGGTCCACCAGCAGGATCGCGCCCTGGCCGTAATAGTTGAGCAGCAGCGCCGGCATGGCCACGAACAGCCAGGCCCGCGCGATGACCTTGCGGCCGAAGTGGCCGAGGTCGGCGTAAAGCGCCTCGCCGCCGGTGATGGCCAGGAAGCAGGCTCCGAGGATGACGCCCGCCAGCCCCGGATGATCCAGCATGAGCATCACGCCATGGCGCGGATCGAGCCCCGCCAGCACCTGTGGCGCCTGCACGATGCCGTATACGCCCATCGCCGCGAGCACGGTGAACCACAGGAGCATGATCGGCCCGAAGAACGAGGCGATGCGCTCGGTGCCCAGGCGCTGGGACAGGAAGATGGCGAGCAGGACCAGCACCGTGAGCATCACCACCCAGTGGTCCAGCTCCGGTGCGATCACCTGCAGCCCCTCGATGGCCGAGAGCACCGACATGGCGGGCGTGAGGACACCGTCGCCGATGAGCATGGCCGAACCGATAAGGCCCGCCGCCAAAAGATACCACCGCAGGCCCAGGGCGCTGCGGTGCAGGTCGAGCAGCGTCACCAGCGCGAGGATGCCGCCTTCGCCGTCATTGTCCGCGCGCAGCACCAGCATCACGTATTTCACGGTGACGGAGAGGATGATGCTCCAGGTGATGAGCGAGAGCAGGCCCAGCACGTCCTCGCCCATGAAATTGGTGCCGCCCACGGCGAGCACGCCCTGCTTCAAGGTGTAGAGAGGGCTGGTGCCGATATCACCGAAGACGACGCCGAGGGCGCCGATTTCCGCTGCGAAAGGCAGGGTTCGGGTGCGGTCGCGGGTGAGGCTGGTGGCCATGGCGAAGCGTCCGGCCCTTCAGCGCGTGCGCGAACGGGAGGAAGGAGGAATGAGGATCAAGACCACGCCATCACTTTCGCACCAGGTCTCGCCCTGTGGCCCGAACGGAGCTTCGATCAAGGGAGGCCCCCGCAGCACTTGATCCCGCATCATGGCGGATGCTCCACACCTAGCCCTGTTCGCCTGGGATGACAATGCGCGCCATCACGACGGCAGCCCCGCACTCGCGCTGCGGGCATTTGACCTCGCCGGCGAAGTCGCCCATGAGCGGGGACATGAGACCCACCGCGCCGGGACGCGCCGCGCCATGACCTTCCGCGCCAGCATCCTCACTCTCTACCCGGAAATGTTTCCCGGCCCGCTCGGCCACGCGCTCGCCGGCAAGGGCCTGGCGCGCGGGCTGTGGAGCCTTGATGCCCTGCAGATCCGCGATTTCGCCCTCGACCGCCACCGCTCCGTTGACGATACCCCGGCCGGCGGCGGCCCGGGCATGGTGATGCGCGCCGACGTGCTCGCCCGTGCCATCGATGCCGCCGCGCCGCCCGGCGACCCCCGCCCCCGCCTGCTGATGACCCCGCGCGGGCGCCCCCTCACCCAGGCGCGGGTGCGCGAGCTGGCCGCGGGGCCGGGCGCCGTCATCCTCTGCGGCCGGTTCGAGGGGGTGGATGAGCGCATCGTCGCGGCGCGCGGGCTGGAGGAAGTGTGCGTGGGCGACGTGGTGCTCTCCGGTGGCGAGGCGGCAGCGCTGCTGCTGCTCGACGCCTGCGTGCGGCTCATCCCCGGCGTCATGGGCAAGACCGAGAGCGGGGAGGACGAGAGCTTTTCCGGCAACCTCCTGGAATATCCGCAGTACACGCGGCCCCAGGAGTTCGAAGGCGTGGCCATCCCCGAGGTGCTGGTGAGCGGCGACCATGCCCGCATCCGGCGCTGGCGCCATGCCGAGGCTGAGGCCGTGACCCGCGCCCGCCGGCCGGACCTCCTGGGCGAACCGCCACCGGCGTGTGACGGCCCGGTGAAGGAAAGGGAATGACAGCGCACCCGTTTCCATGTATGGAGCCGCGTCCCCTGAACTGACAACGACACGATGCGGCGCCGGGGCAGGCGCGGGCCATCCCGCGTTTTGAAGGCGACCGCTAGAGGTTGGTGACATGAACATCATTGAAACGCTCGAAGCCGAGCAGGCAGCCAAGCTCGCCGAGAAGCGCGCGATCCCGGAATTCCAGCCGGGTGACACGGTCATCGTGAACGTGAAGGTGGTCGAAGGCGACCGCACCCGCGTGCAGGCCTACGAGGGCGTCGTGATCGCGCGCTCTGGCGGCGGCCTGAACGAGAGCTTCACCGTCCGCAAGATCTCCTACGGCGAAGGCGTGGAGCGCGTGTTCCCGGTCTATTCGCCGCTGATCGATTCGATCAAGGTGGTGCGCCGCGGCAAGGTGCGCCGCGCCAAGCTCTATTACCTGCGCGACCGCCGCGGCAAGTCCGCCCGTATCGCCGAGCGCCAGGATCGCGGCGCCGACGGCAAGGTGAAGAAGGGCGCTGCCCCCACCGCCGCCGAGTGATCCCGAGGGCGGGGCAGCCCCGCCTCTCGCATTCTCCACGCCGCCGGCCATCCGGCGGCGTTTTTGTTTCTCGCGCCAATGGCGGCGGCCCTCGGCTCTGGTCTTCACCGGCATCCGACCACAAGTTCAAAAAGAGCGGGCCCCAGGCCCACAGGCCGCGGCAAGGAGCCAATGGCCTCAGCCGTGCGGCTTCACGTCCTTCAGCCGGCCGACGAGACCTTCCGGGTCCGCATCGAAGGCGCGGCGCACCGCATCAAGCGCGCTGACCCCACCGCGATAGCTGGCGCCGCCCACATGCAGCCAGCCGTCCACCAGCATCTTCGGCTCGCTCCAGCCGCCATCCACCTCCGGCACCGAGACGGTGCGCGCCCGCGGCCATGCCAAGGCCTTTGGATCGAGATCACGGTAGAGCGCGTACCAGTTCCGGCCGCCGGTGTCGGTGCCGAGCAGGCGATCGGGGCCGAAATCGAGCGCGGTGCCGGCGAGGCTGCCGTGGAACACGCTGAAGCCCGGCCACAGGTACCACGCCTTCACCCGCGTGCTGCCGCGCTTCACGCCATAGACCGGCTGGCGCGCCACGGTGGCCGAGAGGTCCATGGGCTCCAGCGCCACCAGATCATGGTCGAGCATGGCGAACGCCTTGGGGCGCACGGGGCGGACGATATTGTGGAACACCCAGTTGGCCGCCGCCGCGTGGGAGCGCGCCGAGCGCGCGCGCACAAACGGCGCCCGGGGCAGAGAAAGATAGGCAAGGCCCCGCTCCGCGGCGAGCGCCGCATGGGCCGCGCGCGCCTCCGGCTCGGTGGAATTGTCGCACACCAGGAGAGGCGTGCCGGGCAGGAAGCGCGCCATGGAATCCGCCAGCAGCGCCACCGCCTCCGGCACATTGTAGGCGATGGTGATGGCGAGGGTGTCCGCGTTCCGCTCCCGCAGCCGACGGACCACCTCGTCCTGGCCCGGCGCCCGGCGCGTGCGGTAGATGCGGTCCAGCACCGCGTAGCGCGCATGGTTGAGCCAATGCAGGCCAGGTACGCGGGCGAACCGGCCTGCGAACACCAGCGGCTCCGGCGCCCTGCGGCGTCCGGATCGCTCGGCCTGCGGTTGCTGCTCGCTCATGCGCCTTCTCCTGCTGCCGCCCCGCACCCCATCTGCCCATGGACGGAGCCCACCGACCATCGCCTCAGCCCGGCGAAGCTCGACGGCGACGGCGCGTGGTGGCGGAAAGTCTCGCCTTCGGCCATTCCTGCGGCGCTCTTATGGCGCCGGGGCGGGCGCCGGGAGAAGGGCGAACAGCCGCGCCTCCTCCGCACCACCGGGCCGTGGAAAGCTGCCGAGGCTCCGGAACCGCTCCGGATGCGCAGCGATCGCCGCCTCCAGGCGCTCGCGCAGCCAGGCATCGCCCCCTTCCGCCACGGCGACGTAGCCGACGCCGAGGCGGTCGAGCCCGATCATCAGTTCTTCCGGGGTTTCGTAAAGCGGCGCCCCGGCCGCAGGCCCGGGCCCGCGCACAGTGAATGCCGTCCGCGCCGGCACCACGAAGCTCTTCAGCGCGCGGTCACGCTGGGCCACGGCCGCCACCAGCGCGCCCTCTCCCTCCGCCCCCGCCACCACCAGCAGCGCCGGCGGGCGGCTAGTATCGGCCAGGAAGGTCTGCGCCACCGCGTCGAGCCCCAGCGCCGGCTTCGCGATCGCGCTCATCAGCCCCGGCATGGCCGCAAGCAGCATGACCAGCGCCACCAGCAGCCCGGCGAGGGTGTGCCAGCCACTGGTCGCCAGCCCCACGAGGCGCAGCCCGCCCGCCGCCGCGAGCATCACCAGCGGCGCATAGAGCGGTAGCCAGGATGCTGCGCCGCTCGGCGGCAGTCCGAACCCGCGCGCCAGGATGAGGAGAGCGGCGACGAAGGCCAGCACCAGGGCGGCCAACACCGCCGGCAGCAGGTCACCCGCCCGACCACGCCATGCGCCGCGCGTCACGAGCACGACGCCCGCCGCCGCCAGCACCGCCAGCACGGCACCCAGCCCCTCCGCCACCAGCCTCGCCTGCGCGCCGAAGGCGGGGACCGCCGATGCCCCCCGCGCGGCGGCCTGCACCATGGGGAGGGTTCCGATGGTCCACGGGCCCGCGAGCACGACAATCGGCAGCAGCGGTAGCCAGAAGGCGCCACGCCGCAGCAGCGCGAACCGCCTCGTGAGGAGCACCGCGAGCGGCGGCAGCAGCAGCAGGGCGACACCCGTCAGCTTTGTGAGGATCGCGGCGGCTGCCAGCACACCGAAAAGCAGAGCGCGACCCCGGTCCGGGCGATGGAGGAAGCCGGCATAGGCGAGGCCCGCCCACAGCGTGAGCAGGGCCAGCGGCAGATCGAGCCCCACCACCAGCGTCGCCTCGCGCAGGGGCGGCAGCGCCATGAGCACCGCGCCCACGGCCACCCCTGGCAGGGGGCCAAGGCGCCGCGCCGCCGCCCACCCCGCGCTCGCCACCAGCAGGGCGGCCAGGGCGGCGGGCAGGAGCAGCACCGCGGGAGTCGATGGCTCCAGCAGGGTCAGCCACAGGCCTTCGAGCAGGTAGAACAGGGGCGGGAAGAGGCCGAGCACCACGCGCGGAAAGTGCAGGCCATAGTCGCCGATGAAAGCGACCGGCGCGGGCAGGCCCGCAGCAAGGTAGTCGGCGACCATGAGCCCGGTCACCACGTGGCCCGCCTCCTCGGGGCCGGTGGCGGAGAACTCGGCCGTGTAAGCCCCCGCCGCACGCTGCTGCACGACGATCAGCACCGTCAGCAGCGCGGTGAGAATGAGGAAGCCGAGGCCATGCAGCGCGGCGGTACCGAGGCTTCGGCGGTGCTCTTCCCGCACCATGTCCTGCGCCAACTTCGCTCCTCCGCGCTACGCCCCTCCCGGCGGCCGGGCGCGAAGCGGCGGCGAACCGGGGTTCCCCGGCCTTCTAGAAGGAGACGGCGCCGCCGTCCATGCCCGCCCGCTTGGGACGCCGGGTCGCGCGGCGGCCGGCAAGCCTGCCCCGGGGCGCGGCGCCATGAGCGCGCCTCCCCGGCGCCATGAGCGCGCCTCCCCGGCGGCGCCATGCCCGCGCGGATCAGGTGCCCCGCTCGGCCTTGTTGAAATTGCTGAGGTTCCCCTCCCGCTCGGCCTGCTTGCGCCAGATCTTGGCGGCGGCCTTCAGCTTCGCCTCGGGAGCGATGCGCGACATCAGGCGATCGAGCTTCCGGCCCCCGCACTTCGGACACACTGGGGTGTCGGAGAAGCCGACCAGCAGTTCGCTGTCCGTGTTGCAATCCTGACAATGAAAGCCGTAGAGCGGCATCACGCGGCCTCTGTTCCGGCGCCCGGCAGCGCCTTGAAGGGACTGGCGGAGCACCCGGGCACACCCGGCCGGCGAGCGGCGGGCGCGCCGGGGCATCGCCTCACGACCACACCACAAGCAATTTTCGCGCCAATCCCACCGAACGGCGCCTCAGCGCGGCACCGTCAACCGCCCCTCTCCGTCGAACGGAAAGAAGGGATTGTGCGCCACTTCCCACAGATGGCCGTCCGGATCGGCGAAATACCCGCTCGTGCCGCCCCAGAACACCGGTTGCGCCGGCTTCACGCATTTGCCGCCGGCCGCCACCGCCCGCGCGATCACGGTCGCCACCGCCTCCGCTTCGGCGACGTTGCAAGCCAGGGTGTGGCCCCGGAAAGCCGGAAGTTCCCCGCCCGCATCGAGGGCAGCATCCTCCGCCAGCCTGTCGCGCGGATAGAGGCTGAGCACCACGTGGCCAGCGAGGAAGAAGGCAACCCCAGTTGCCGCCGCGTCCCGCCGCTCCAGCCCCATGCCGGCATAGAAGGCGCAGGCGCGGGCGAGATCGGCGACGCCGAGGGTCACCAGATGCAGGCGGAAGGGTACGTCAGGCGACATACGGATCCTCAATCGAACAGGGAGAGCTGCTCGCCCATCGGCTTCGGCCGGCGAAAATGGGCGGTGGAGAGCTTGGCGCGGCGCCCGTCGAGCCCGAGCCGGCGCGCGGCGATCTCGAAGCGGCGGCCGAGGGTCCAGGCATAGGGCCCTTCCCCGCGCATGCGGCCGCCAAAGGTGGAATCATAGTCCTTGCCGCCGCGCATCTGCTGGAGCAGGGCCAGCACGTGGCGGGCCTTGTCCGGGAAATGGGTGACGAGCCATTCGCGGAACAGGTCCGCCACCTCCAGCGGCAGGCGCAGCAGCACGTAGCCCGCCTCCCGCGCGCCGGCGGCCTTGGCGGCGTCGAGCAGGCGCTCCAGCTCCATGTCGTTGAGGGCGGGAACGAGCGGCGCCGTCATCACCGCCGTGGGGATGCCCGCCTCGCTCAGCCGCTGAATGGTGCCGAGCCGGCGCTGCGGGCTCGCGGCGCGCGGCTCCATGATGCGCGAGAGGTGCGGATCGAGCGTGGTGAGCGACACCGCCACCTTCGCCAGTCCCTTCTCCGCCATGGACGCGAGGATGTCGATATCGCGCGCCACCAGCCCTGACTTGGTGACGATGGCCACCGGATGGCCGAAGTCACGCAGAACCTCCAGGATGCGGCGCGTGACCTGGTATTGCCTCTCTATGGGCTGGTAGGGGTCGGTGTTGGTGCCCATGGCGATGGTCCGCGGCTGGTAGCCGGGGTGCGAGAGCTCCCGCGCCAGCAGCTCCGGCGCGTCGGGCTTCACGAATAGCTTGGTCTCGAAATCGAGCCCCGCCGACAGGCCGTGATAGGCGTGGGTGGGCCGCGCGAAGCAGTAGACGCAGCCATGCTCGCAGCCGCGGTATGGATTGATGGAGCGGTCGAAGCCGACGTCCGGTGACTGGTTGCGGGTGATGACGGTGCGGGCGCGCTCCTCGGTCACCTCGGTGCGGAAGGGGGGCAGGTCTTCCAGCTGCTGCCAGCCGTCGTCGAAGCGCACCCGCGCCGCCGGCTCGAACCGCCCGGCTGCATTGGAGACCGCGCCCCGGCCCCGCCGCCGCCCCTCTTCCACCTGCGCCTCGACGCGGGCGGAGGCAGCGGGCGCAGCCGGCTGGCCCACCCCGCCCCCATCCGCCGTCGCGATCCGGGAGGCCTCGGCGGACACGCGCGCGACTTCGGCCTTATCCTCGCCCAGGCGACCCGTGACACGCTTGGCGGAGGTCCTTCCCGACGGCCGGGGCTTGGCCGCCGCCGGCAGGATCGGCGCCGCCCCTTTTTCGGCCAATGCGCGCCGCGTGCCACGCCGACGCGACGCGCCCTCAGCCTCGGGAGGCGGGGCAGGCGTAAGTACGAGCTGGGGCGCATCGATGTTCATGAATCAAACGCTAACACCACGCCACGAACAAAACAAGAACAGTGAAACGAAAAGCCGCTTCCGGGGCTGATCGCGCCTTGGCGGAAAGCGTTACTCCATTGTACGCTGAAGTACGCTTCCGACAGCGGTTGCCAGATGTCGGAGGCTCCGTTAAAGCCCGTAGAGGCTGTGCGCTCAGGGAGAATAAAATGGCGGAACATGCGACGATCGAGCACGCCACCGCCAACGGCAATAACTTTGCCGAGCACCTGCGTTCATATGCTCTATTCACGGCGCTCGCCAAATGGGCAACCGCGACGGTCGCCGCCGTGCTCGTCCTTATGTGGATCTTCCTCCTCTGAGCCTTTGAAAAGCCCGGAGCACTGGAGACATCTCAGATGAAAATCGCTGTCGTCGCCGAGGCTGACCTCGGCGAGCCGAGGGTTGGTGCAACCCCGGATACGGTGAAGCGTCTCGTGGCCCTCGGTGGCGATGTCGCCGTCGAGAGCGGCGCGGGCCTCAAATCCGGCATCCTCGATGCCGAATACGTCGCGGCCGGCGCCACCATTGCCGCATCGACGGCCGACGCCCTGTCCGGTGCTCAAGTGGTACTCAAAGTGCGGCGTCCCGAGGAAGCCGAACTTTCGTTGTATACACCGGGCACCATCGTGCTCGCCATCATGGACCCGCACGGCCATGAGGCCGCGCTCGCGGCCATGGCGAAGGCCGGCATCAGCGCCTTCGCCATGGAGCTGATGCCCCGCATCACCCGCGCCCAGGTGATGGACGTGCTCTCCTCCCAGGCCAATCTCGCGGGCTATCGTGCCATCATCGACGCCTCCTACGAGTTCGGGCGCGCCTTCCCGCAGATGATGACCGCCGCCGGCACCGTTCCCGCGGGCCGCGTGTTTGTCATGGGCGCCGGCGTGGCGGGCCTGCAGGCCATCGCCACCGCGCGCCGCCTCGGGGCGATCGTGACCGCCACCGACGTGCGGCCCGCCTCCAAGGACCAGGTGGCCTCGCTGGGCGCCAAGTTCATCGCGGTGGAGGACGAGGAGTTCAAGCAGGCCGAAAGCGCCACCGGCTACGCCAAGCCCATGTCCGCCGAATACCAGGCCAAGCAGGCGGCGCTGGTGGCCGAGCACATCAAGAAGCAGGACGTCGTGGTGACCACGGCGCTCATTCCCGGCCGGCCTGCGCCGCGCCTGCTGAGCGCTGAGATGGTGGCCTCCATGCGCCCCGGCTCGGTGGTGGTGGACCTCGCGGTGGAGCGCGGCGGAAACGTGGAAGGCTCCGTCGCCGGGCAGGTGGTGGAAATCGGCGGCGTGAAGATCATCGGTCATCACAACGTGCCGGGCCGGCTCGCGGCTTCCGCCTCTCCGCTTTACGCGAAGAACCTCTACAACTTCTTTGAGACCATGGTGGACAAGTCGGCCAAGACGCTGGCGGTCAAGTGGGACGACGAGCTGGTGAAGGCCACCCTGCTCACCCGCGACGGCGCCGTCGTGCATCCGAACTTCATCCCGAAGACCGAGGGAGCCGCGTGATGAATCCCGTGACAGCCCAAGCCGCGGCAGATGCCGCAGTCCAGGCGCGCGCCGCTGCCGAGATCGCCCGCCAGGCCGCCGAAGCGGCCCAGATCTACGCCGACCAGGCGGCCACCGCCCTCGGCGCGGCGGCCAGCGCCGCCACCGGCGGGGCCATCGACCCGTTCGTGTTCCGCCTGTCCATCTTCGTGCTGGCGGTGTTCGTGGGCTATTACGTGGTGTGGTCGGTGACCCCGGCGCTCCACACCCCGCTCATGAGCGTCACCAACGCCATCTCCTCCGTGATCGTGGTGGGCGCCCTGCTCGCCGTGGGCGTGACCACCGTGGGCGATGCCTCGCACGCCTGGTGGGCGCGCATCTTCGGCTTCATCGCCCTCATCCTCGCATCGGTGAACATCTTCGGCGGGTTCATGGTGACCAGCCGCATGCTCGCCATGTACTCGAAGAAGAAGTGAGGCCCACGATATGAACATCAATATCGCGGCCGCGCTCTACCTTGTCGCGGGCGTCCTTTTCATCCTGGCGCTGCGCGGCCTCTCGCACCCCACCACCTCGCGGCGGGGCAATCTGTTCGGCATGGCGGGCATGGCCATCGCCGTGCTCACCACCCTGGCGCTCCAGCCCCCGGCGGACGCGGTGGGCTGGGTGCTGGTGATCGCCGGCATCGGCATCGGCGGCGGCATCGGCGCCGTGGTGGCCAAGCGCATCGCCATGACCGCCATGCCGCAGCTGGTCGCGGCTTTCCACTCGCTGGTCGGCCTCGCGGCGGTGCTGGTGGCGGCGGCGGCGCTCTACGCGCCGCGCGCCTTCGGCATCGGCGATCCCGGCCACCTGCACGGGGCGAGCCTCATCGAGATGTCGCTGGGCGTGGCCATCGGCGCCATCACCTTCACCGGCTCGCTGATCGCCTTCGCCAAGCTCAACGGCAACATGAGCGGCAAGCCGATCATCCTGCCGATGCGCCACTTCATCAACGGCGGCCTCGGCCTGCTGCTGATCATCCTCGTCATCGCGTTCGTGAACACCGGCTCGATCGCGCTGTTCTGGATCATCACCATCCTGTCGCTGGTGCTCGGCGGCCTGCTCATCATCCCCATCGGCGGCGCAGACATGCCGGTGGTGGTGTCGATGCTGAACTCCTACTCGGGCTGGGCGGCGGCCGGCATCGGCTTCACCCTGGGCAACACCGCACTCATCATCACCGGCGCGCTGGTGGGCTCCTCGGGCGCCATCCTCAGCTACATCATGTGCAAGGGCATGAACCGGTCCTTCATCTCGGTCATCCTCGGCGGCTTCGGCGGTGATTCCGCCGCGGCCGGCGCGGGCGGCAAGGGTGACGACCGGCCGGTGAAGCAGGGCTCGGCGGACGACGCGGCCTACATCATGCGCAACGCCGAGAAGGTCATCATCGTGCCCGGCTACGGCATGGCGGTGGCCCAGGCCCAGCACGCCCTGCGCGAGATGGCTGAGTTCCTGAAGGAGGAAGGCGTGGAGGTGAAGTACGCCATCCACCCGGTGGCGGGCCGCATGCCCGGCCACATGAACGTGCTGCTCGCCGAGGCGCAGGTGCCCTACGACGAGGTGTTCGAGCTGGAGGACATCAACTCCGAGTTCGCTCAGGCCGACGTCGCCTTCGTCATCGGCGCCAATGACGTCACCAACCCCTCGGCCAAGACCGACCCGCAATCGCCCATCTACGGCATGCCCGTGCTGGACGTGGAAAAGGCCAAGACCGTGCTCTTCATCAAGCGCGGCATGTCGGCCGGCTATGCCGGCGTGGAGAACGAGCTGTTCTTCCGCGACAACACCATGATGCTGTTCGGCGACGCCAAGAAGGTCACCGAGGACGTGGTGAAGGCCTTCGGCCACTGAGGTCGCGCAGCGCGCCTCCGGACCCAGGCCGGAGACGCAGCGGGAAACATGGACGGCCGCCGGAGACAGCTCCGGCGGCCGTCGCCGTTAAGAACGAGTCCATGTCGCGCCGGGCCGGCCGCTTTCGCGATTCAACGCGGGTCGAAAAGCCACTAAGCTCGCGACGGGCCGGGACAGGAGACGGCGCGGGTGGGACGGGCAGCCGGACCACCGAGGCGAGGGGGCGGAACGGTGAGGGGTCCAGGGTTTCGCGGTGTCGCCACGCCGTCATTGATGGCGCCGGGTGGCGAAGCATGCCGCGCGGCAGCCGCGTGCGCAGCCGGTTTCCCCACCCTCCACCGCACGGATAGCCGGCCCTTGCTGGACGAACCCGCCTGCGCCGGCCGGAAGCGCCCCCGCGCCGCGGCTGGGCACGCGCGGCACGCCCCCCGGATCTGCGGCGCAACGCGCCTGAAGCCGGCCAAATGCCCGTCCCTCCCGCATGCGGGAGGCTTGGCATGAGCACGCCGCGCGGCATCGTCCGCCTCCGCTTCGACCAGGGCTTCCCGCTGGACGCGGCGGTGGGCCTCGTGGACCATTTCGCCGATCTCGGCCTCAGCCACCTTGCCGCCTCGCCCGTGCTGGCGAGCCGCCCCGGCCTGCCCGGCGGGGTGGTGGACCATGACGCCATCGCCCCCCGCCTCGGCGGGGAGGAGGCGTTGCGGCGCCTCGCGACAGCCCTGCGCCGCCGGGGCATGGGCCTCATCCTCGACATCGCCCCCGCCTTCATGGCCGTGGGCGGCGACGACAATGCCGCCTGGAGGGAACTCCTGGAGTGGGGGCGCGACGGCGCGCGCGCGCACTGGTTCGACGTGGACTGGCGTGGCGCGGACCCCACCCTGCGCAACAAGGCGCTGCTCCCCTTCCTCGACCACCCCTATGGCGAGGTGCTCACGGCGGGCGGCCTGCAGCTCGCCTTCGAGGGGGCCCGCGGCGCGTTCCTGGTGCGCCACCGCGACCACGCCTTCCCGATCTCGCCGCTGGACTACGCGACGGTTCTGGAGGCCTCTGGCCTTTCCGATGCCGCCCCCCTCGCCGCCCCCTTCGCGCGGCTGTCCCGGCTGCGGCCCGATCTGGAGCAGGCGGAGGCCGCGCGCCGCGCGCTCGCGGACGCGGCCGCGGCGCCGGAAGGGCGGACCATCGTCACCGCCGCCGCCGGCGCGTTCGATTCGCGCATCGCCGGCGGCGCGGAGCGCATGCACCGCCTGCTGGAGCGCCAGGCCTACCGCCTCGCCTGGTGGGGCACCGCCGCCGATGCGCTGAACTGGAGCCGCCACCCGCGCCACGGCACGCTCGCGGCCATCCGCGTCGAGCGGCCGGATGTGTTTGATGCGACCCACGCCACCCTCCTGCGCCTCTTTGGCGAGGGCCTCGTAGACGGCTTCGTCATCCGGCAATGGGATCTCCTGGCGGACCCCATCGGCTACGCCCGCCGCCTCCGGCTGAAGCTGGAGACGGCCGCCGGCCAGCGGCCCGCCGGGCTTCCCGTGCCCTATCTCGCTGCCGCCGCTGCGCCGGCGGGCGGGATGCCGCGGGCCGGCTGGAGTGTCGCAGGCACCGCCGGCGCGGAAGCGCAGGACGCCCTTTCGGCCGTGCTGCACGATCCCGCGGGCGGCACGCCCCTGTCCGACATCTGGATCTCCACCACCGGCGAGCGGCAGCGCTTCGGCGACCTGCGTGCCGCCACCCGCCGACAGGCGCTGGACGCGCAGTTCGGCGCCCGGCTCGATGCGGCCGTGCTCGCCCTGCACGAAGTGGCCGCCGCCGATCCCGCCAGCCGCGACACCACGCCCGCCGCCATCCGCCGCGTGGCCTGCGAGCTGGCCGTGGCGCTTCCCGTCCGCCGCACCTATGCCGGGCTCGACGGCTTCGACGAAACCGACGCCGCCCTGTTCGCGGCGGCCCTCGCCCGCGCGCGGCGGCGGCTCTCGCCCCTCGACCAGCCGGCGGCAGACCGCATCGCGGGCTGGCTCGGCGGCGAGGCGCCGCGCGCCGTCGGCGATTTCGAGCAGGCCGGCGCCCGCGAGCACGCCATCGCCCTGTTCCAGCAGCTCACCGCCGCCCTCGACCGGGTGGCGACCGACGAGATGCTGCTCTCGCGATATGGCCGTCTCATCTCCCGCAACGAGACGGGCTCCGACCCCACCCTCATGGGCCTTGCACCAGAGGCTTTCCATGCCCGCATGGCGGCCCGCGCTGCCCACAGCCCGGACGCAATCACCGCCACGTCCGGCCGTCGGCTCGGAGAGGATGCGCGCATGCGGCTCGCCGTGCTGAGCGCGGCGCCGCGGGTGTGGGACGAGATGCTGCGCGGGCTCATGGACCTTTCCCGCCCCCTGCGCGCCCGCCTGGCGGAAGGGGTCGCGCCCGCACCGGCCGATGCGTCCATGCTGTTCCAGGGCATTCTCGCCACCTGGCCGCCAGCGCTGCGGCCCGATGATGCGCTCGGCCTCGGCGACCTCCAGGAGCGACTGCGGGCGTGGTGGCTGAAGCTGCTGCGCGACGCCCGCCTGCGCACCGGGCCGGAGAGCGGCGATCCCGCCTATGAGGCGGCCTGCGAGGCCTTCCTCGCCGCCCTGGTGGAGGGCCCAGAGGGACTGCCCGCGCGGCGGAGCATCGCCGCCATCGTACCGCGCATCGCCCGCGCGGGGATGATCAACGCCTTGTCACAGGTGGTGCTCAAGTGCACCGTGCCGGGCATTCCCGAGCTGGTCCAGGGCACCGAATTCTGGGACTACAGCCTGGGCGAGACCGATGCCGCCCGCGCGCCGGCTCCCTTCGCGCGCGGCGCCCCCGCCGCTGACATACGGCCGGACCTGCTGCTGGACAGCGCCCACGACGGCCGCGTGAAGCAGGCCACCCTGGCGCGGCTGCTGCACCTGCGCGCCGCCGAGCCCGCGCTGTTCCGCGAGGGGGACTACCTGCCGCTCACGGTGGCGGGCGCAAACGCGGGCCACATCCTGGCCTTCGCCCGCCGGCTGCGCGGCGCCACGCTCGTCACCGTGGTGACCCGCCTCGCGTTCGGCCTCCTGGAGCCGAACGGCGCCCTGCCGCGGGTATCCCCGGAACGATGGGCCGGCACCTGCGCGGCGCTGCCCGTCGGCGGCCCCTACCGCGATGCGCTCACAGGCCGCTCAGTGGAGGCTCCAGAGGGCCATCTCGACCTCGCCGTGGCGCTGGCGGACTTCCCGGCGGCGGTGCTCCTCAAGGCGTGAGCCGAGGCGGGGAACGCGGCGCGGCGGACGGGCGTTGTGGCGGCAAGGCCCCATGCAGCGTACGTGCGCAGGGGCAGCCAGGGAGACCGTCATGTCCAAGGCCCACAGCCACGCCTCCAACCCCGCTTCCAAGTCCAAAGGCGCGGCGCCTCCGGCAAGCGCGCCCCAGCCCATGGGCGGCGAAGCCTGCCGCACCCCCGATTCCCTCGCCCGCCAGCTCGACGAGGAGCTGGACCAGAGCTTTCCGGCCAGTGACCCGCCCTCCATGGTCCGCAACACGCCCGCCACCATCTGCCACCCCGAGGAGACGCCAAAGAGCGAGGCCCACGGGGGCAAGAAGCGGCATAAATAGAGAGCCGACGCGGGCAACGCCGCCGACGGTTTGCGGCGCGGGCGCAGCACGAGCGCCCGGACGGGGCGCCGTTCGCGCACCGTGAGGAAAGGGCAAGCACTCGCGGACCGCCCCGATCCGAGAGCCCCCTCGGCGGTGACGCCCTACGGCGGAAAAATAATCCCGCCCCTCCTCCAGGGTGCGCCGTGCCGCTGGGACAAAGACGGGCGGCGATGCCCTGGAACGCGCCTCACGTCCTGCTCCCCTCCCCTGCGGCAGATGCGGCGAGGCCCGACCGCCTGCCGCAATGCAGCATTCCGCCTGATTCTCCGGCTTTCCCCACTTCCTGCGCCCTGTGGTCCATCAGCCCCTTGGCATGACCGGCGGCGCGCATTACGAAACACCCAGACCGCCGCCATTCGCCACGGCGCGCGGGCGCGACCCCACGGGTCCGGAGGGTCCTTCCTCGGTGATCGTCGAGAGCTCACCGCGCCCTTGGGGCGCCGGTTCCAGGGGAGTGTCCGCGCATGTCGCGAGACAGATGAAGCGGGTCACGGTTGCCTTCGCCGGCGAGGCCGCCGAACTGATCGGGGGAAAACCGGCTCCACGGAGGGACTTCATCGATGCGTAACAAGGTTTTCGCCGACGCGAAAAGTGCTCTCGACGGCATCCTTGCCGACGGCATGACCATCATGGCCGGCGGCTTCGGGCTCTGCGGCATTCCCGAGAATCTCATCGCGGCCATTCGCGACCTCGGCCCCCGGCACCTCACGGTGATCTCGAACAATTGCGGCATTGACGACTTCGGCCTCGGCATCCTGCTCGCCAACGACCAGATCAAGAAGATGGTCTCGTCCTACGTGGGCGAGAACAAGCTGTTCGAGAAGCTCTATATCGAGGGCGCGCTGGAGCTGGAATTCAACCCCCAGGGCACGCTGGCCGAGCGCATCCGCGCCGGCGGCGCCGGCATCCCGGCCTTCTACACCAAGACCGGCTACGGCACGATCATCGCCGAGGGCAAGCCCACCGCCGAGTTCGACGGCCACATGTACGTGCTGGAGACCGCGCTCCACGCGGACCTCTCCATCGTCAAGGCGTGGAAGGCCGACAAGGCGGGCAACCTCGTCTACCGCAAGACCGCCCGCAACTTTAACCCGATGATGGCCACCGCCGGCAAGATCACGGTGGCCGAGGTGGAGGAACTGGTGGAGGTCGGCGCGCTCGATCCCGATCACATCCACACGCCCGGCATCTACGTCGATCGGATCGTCGTCAGCAAGGACGCCGAGAAGCGGATCGAGAAGGTGACCACCCGCAAGCGCGAAGAGGTGAAGTGAGATGGCCTGGACCCGTGACCAGATGGCGGCCCGCGCCGCCCAGCAGATCCGCGACGGCTTCTACGTGAACCTCGGCATCGGCATCCCCACCCTGGTGGCCAACGCCCTGCCCCCCGGCATGACCGTGACCTTCCAGAGCGAGAACGGCATGCTCGGCATCGGCCCCTTCCCCTATGAGGGCGACGAGGATGCCGACCTCATCAACGCCGGCAAGCAGACCGTGACCGAGGTGCCGGAGACCGCCTACTTCTCCAGCGCCGATTCGTTCGCGATGATCCGCGGCGGTCACATGGACCTGTCCATCCTCGGCTCCATGCAGGTGTCCGAGCACGGCGACATCGCCAACTGGATGGTGCCGGGCAAGATGGTGAAGGGCATGGGCGGCGCCATGGACCTGGTGGCCGGCGCCAAGGAAGTGATCGTGCTCATGGAGCATGTGGAGAAGTCCGGCGCGCCGAAGCTGGTGGAGCGCTGCACGCTCCCCCTCACCGGTACCCATGTGACCGACTTCGTCATCACCGACCTTGCCGTGTTCGAGTTCACCAAGCGCGGCGGCACGCTGGTGCTGAAGGAGCTGGCGCCGGGCGTCTCGCTCGACGAGGTGAAGGCCAAGACCGCCGCAAAGTTCGAGGTCGGGCTCTGAGATCCGCTGCGGCGCACCGCCCCTGGCGGCGCGCCCGGCCATGATGCGCGGGCGGGGCGGCGAAGGCTGCCCCGCCCGCTTTCGTGCGGTCGCCGGCGGAACGCGCCGCAACACGGAGCGCACCCCCTGCCGGGAGGACGCACCGCTGCCGAACGCCCGATTTGCCGCATTGCCGAACGAACGCTCGCTTGACTTTTCCACCGCCGGGCGTGTCATTCCCACGATCGGCCTTGTGAAACGGCAGCGGGCCGGCCGACCGGCATAAGCGGCGGGGGAGAGCGACATTGAGCGAGGAGCGGCGGGCCGCCGCGGGCGCGGATCATACCCTGAACGCCCTGTGCGGACGCATCTACGAGCGCCACCGCGACACCATCAAGGTGCAGAAGCCCCATGTGGCGGTGGCCAACCTCGCCCGCATCGTCGAGGCGGTGCTCACCCTCTCCAACCGGCAGGGCTTCCACGCCACCACCCTGCGGGACCTCTCCCGCGCGGCGGGCATCAGCATGGGTGGGCTCTATTCCTATTTCGACGGCAAGGACACCCTGCTGCTCATGATCCTGGAGCAGGTAGCCGACGCCGTCACCGAGGCGCTGGGCGCGGTGCCGGCGGAGGTGCGCGCCGATCCCGCCCGGCACCTCTCCTGGCTCATCGCCACCCACGTCTCCCTCTCGGAGGCCATGCAGCCCTGGTTCGTGTTCGCCTACATGGAGGCGAAGGCCTTTCCAGCCCCCGCGCGCAAGGCGGCGGTGGAGAGCGAGCTCGCCACCGAGCGCATGTTCGCGCAGGTGCTGGAAGACGGCGTGCGCACCGGATGCTTCGCGGTGGCCGACACCGGCTTCACCGCCACCCTCATCAAGCCGCTGCTGCAGGACTGGTACGTGAAGCGCGGCAAGTACAGGAAGCGCGGCGTGAACGCCGCCACCTATGCCGCGCGGGTGAGCGACTTCGTGCTCGCGGCTCTGGCGCCACGATCGGTGGCGCCACGCGCCAAGGCGCCGGGCCGGCGGAGCCCGCCATCAGCGGCGGACGCCACCGGCGAGGCCGCGCCCGCCGTGCCGCAGGCGGGAGAGGCACCCAAGCCCGCCCGCCGGCGACGCACGGCGGCGCAGGGCAGCAAGGCGCCGGCCGGAGGCTGAGCGCGCCAAAGCCCGCCCGCCCCCTTCCCCTCCGCGGCAGCCGGCGCGCCCCGTCCCGCGCCGACCGCCAGCTCAGGCCCGGATGCGCCGGACCTTCGCGGAGGGCTTATGCCTTCGGCCTCGGTTTTCCACCGGGGCTGAAGCCATTCCCCGTTTCATGACATCAGCGAAACGCCCTGGTTTCCTGAGTTAGCGCGCTTTCTTCACGCGAACCGGCCGTACTTCGCTCGAAGGCGCTCCAGGCGGACCCCGCTCCAGCGCATGCCGGCTGGGACGAAGACCCGCGAGAGCAGCGCAGGCCTTCGGCTCCGGAACCGAGAGGCGTCAGACCCGCTCGACGATGGCGGCGATGCCCTGGCCGCCGCCGATGCACATGGTGATGAGGCCATAGCGCTGGCCCGTGCGCTGCAGCTCGTAGATGGCCTTCACCGTGAGCACGGCGCCGGAGGCGCCCACCGGATGGCCGAGGGCTATGGCGCCGCCATTGGGGTTCACCTTGGCCGGGTCGAAGCCGAGCGCGCGGCTCACCGCGCAGGCCTGGGCGGCGAACGCCTCGTTGGACTCGATGAGGTCGATGGCATCAAGCGAAAGGCCGGCCTTGGCGAGGGCGATCTTCACCGCCGGCACCGGGCCCATGCCCATCTCCGAGGGATCGACCCCCGCGAGGCCGTAGGAAACGAGCCGCGCCATGGGCTTCAGGCCCTTGGCTTTCACCGCCTCGCCGGTGGCGAGGATGACCATGGCGGCGCCGTCGTTGATGCCGGAGGCGTTGCCGGCGGTCACCGTGCCGTCCTTCTTGAAAACGGGGCGCAGCTTGGTCATGTCCGCCGTGCTCACGTCGGCGCGCACGTGCTCGTCGGTGTCGAACACCACCGTGCCCTTGCGGGTGGTGATCTCCACCGGGGCGATCTGGTCCTTGAAATGGCCGGCGGCGATGGCGGCGGCGGCGCGGCGATGGCTCTCCACCGCGGCGGCGTCCTGCTCCTCGCGCGAGACGCCGTAGCGCTCGGAGACGTTCTCGGCGGTGACGCCCATGTGGCCGTGGCCGAACGGATCGGTGAGCACGCCCACCATCATGTCCACCGCGGTGGTGGAGCCCATGCGCTGGCCCCAGCGGGCGGCGGGCATGAGGTAGCCGCCGCGGCTCATGCTCTCGGCGCCGCCGGCGAGCGCGATTTCCGCATCGCCCAGCCTCAGGATCTGGGTGGCGTTGACGATGGCCTGGAGGCCCGAGCCGCACAGGCGGTTCACGGTGAGGGCGGGCGTTTCCTTGGGCACGCCCGCCTCCATGGCCGCCACGCGCGAGATGTACATGTCGCGCGCCTCGGTGTGGATGACGTTGCCCACCACCGTGTGGCCGACATCAGCGCCGGCGATGCCGGCGCGGGCGATGGCCGCCTTGGCGGCATGGGCGCCGAGGGCGGTGGGGGGAATGTCCTTCAGCGCGCCGCCGAAATCGCCGATGGGCGTGCGGGCGCCGGAAACGATGAAGACTTCGGCGTTGCTCATGGTGGGCTCCTCCCGGAAACCTGTGGGGTGGGCGCTGACGCCCGGCATCGAAAAAACGCGCAGACCTGCGGCGCAGGCCTCACGCCATCGGCCCCGGTCCTCGACCGGCGCCGGTTCATTTCACTCAAGTGCCGCGCGGGCTCGACCGAAGGCCCGAGAGCCACGCCCACGGGCCTTCGGATCAGGCCGCCGCCATCGGCGCGAGGGCCGGCAGCGGGTGGCCGTCACGCGCGCAGAGGCCGCGCACCGCCGCCTCGACGGTTGCGGCACCATAGCGGCGCATGAGGGCGAAGGGACCCTCCTTGAACTTCAGCGCCATCGTGGCGCCCTGGTCCACCGCTTCCGGCGCGGCCACGCCCTCGGCCTGCAGTTCCAGCGCCGGCAGCGCCAGGGCGCCCAGCAGGCGCTGCTCGACGCGGTCGAGATCGGCGCCGGGCACCCGGCCGTCGAGGGGCCAGTCGGCCCCCGTTTCCGCCTGGGTCTTCAGCAGGCCCGCGGTGGCGTAGAAGGGCCCGAGCGCGGCGAGGTTTTCCATGGCGTGGGCGGAGACCGCCGGACGCACGAGGTTCATCACCGTGAACGGGCCAGCCGCGGCCCCCAGGCGCTCCTGCGCCACCTGGTCCACGTCCGCCGTGCCGGCGACGCCGTCTTCCACGATGCGGACCGCTTCGTTGTAATAGGGGCAGAAGAAGCGGTTGATGGCGAAGCCCGGCCGGTCCTTGCAGGGCAGCGGCGTGCGGCGGGTGTGCCGCAGGAAGGCGAGCGCCTTTTCCACCGTCGCCTCCGCGGTAGCCGCCGAGCGCACCACCTCCACCAGGGGCGAGACTTCCGCCGGGCTGAAATAGTGCAGCCCCAGGAAGCGCGGCGCGAAGGTGAAGCCCTCGGCGAGATCGCCCACCTTCAGGGCGCTGGTGTTGGTGGCGAGGATGGCGCCGGGGGCGAGATGCCCTTCCAGCTGCGCGAACAGCGCGCGCTTGACGGCGAGATCCTCGAACACCGCCTCCACCACCACGTCGGCGGCGCCGACGGTCGCGAGATCGGCGGCGGGCAGAAGACGCGCGAGGGCGGCATCGGCATCGGCCTGCGCCATGCGGCCGTTCTTCACCCAACGGGCATAGACGCCGGCGGCGCGGGCCTTCAGCTTCTCGAAGCCGTCCGGCCGCTGGTCGAAAACCGCGACCTCCAGCCCGTGGCGCGCCGCGTCGAGCGCGATGCCGCCGCCCATGAGGCCGGCGCCGATGACCGCCAATCGCTCCATGCCCTGTTCCTTTCGGCCCGAGGGATGCCCTCCGGGCGCCTTCCCGATGCAGCCCACAGCGGTCTTCGGCAACCGCCGCGAGCCTGTCATGCGACTGTATCAAACGATTGTTTGGTTTTTCTCCATACCCCTCCGCGCCCCGCCGCGCAATGCCCCCGCGCGGCCTGGCTCAGGCGCCCGTCAGCGCGGCCGCGCGACGGGCGAAGGCGGCGGCGAGGCGGCCGGTGTCGGCGGCGTTGGCGTCATTGGCGTTGCCCGCCCTGGCGCGGGCGGCGATGCCCTCGAAGATCACCGCCCAGCGGAACAAAGCGAAGGCCATGTGGAAGTCGGTCAACGCCTGGCCATGGCGCGCGACCGCATCATATTCCGCCACGAAGGCGGGAAGCACGGGAATGCCGAGGGCATCGAGATCGAGCCCCGCGATGCCGCCGTACTCGTCCGGCTGCGACACCCAGGCCATGGCGCAGTGGGCGAGGTCCGCCAGCGGATGGCCGAGGGTGGAGAGCTCCCAGTCCAGCACCGCCACCACCTCGGGCCGGGTGGGGTGGAACATGAGGTTGCCAATGCGGTAGTCACCGTGCACGAGGCTGGTGGTGTCGTCGGCGGGGATGTGCGCCGGCAGCCACGCCACCAGATGCTCGATGTTCGCGTCCTCGCGCGTCCGCGAAAGTGCCCACTGCCGGCTCCAGCGCCCGATCTGGCGGGCGAAATAGTTGCCGGGCTTTCCGAAATCGGCGAGGCCGACGGCCACGTGGTCCACATTGTGGAAGGCGGCGAGGGTACGCGCCATGGCCGTGTACATGGCAGCCCGTTCCTCTCGCGGCACGCCCGGCAGGGTGCAGTCGTGGAACACCCGCCCCTCCACCTTCTCCATCACGTAGAAGGGGGTGCCGATGACCTCCCGCTCCGCGCAATAGGCGAGCGCGGGCGGCACCGGCACGCCGGTGCCTGCCAGCGCGCGGATGATGCGGTATTCGCGGTCCACCGCATGGGCCGAAGGCAGCAGATCCCCCGGCGGCTGCTTGCGCAGCACCAGGGCGCGCCCGTCATAATCCACGAAGAAGGTGGGGTTGGACTGCCCGCCGGCGATGGCCGAGAGGCGCGGCGCGCCGCGAAGGCCGTCCACACGGGCCTTCAGCCACGCATCGAGCGCGGCGACATCGAAGCCGGCGCTCATGCCGCCCCTCCCGCCACCGGCCAGCGCCAGAAGTCGCCCTGCTCCTTGTCCAGGAAGCGGTTCAGCACCATGCGGTGTACCTCGTCGGCGCCATCAACCAGCCGCGCCTGCCGAGCGTAGCGGTAGACCCACTCCAGCACCGTGTCCTTGGAATAGCCGCGCGCGCCGTTGATCTGGATGGCGGTGTCGGCCGCCTGGTGCAGCGTGTTGGCGGCCTGGATCTTGGCCATGGACACCTCCTTGCGGGCGAGCCCGCCGCGATCCAGCTCCCAGGCCGCCTTCATCACCAGCAAATGGCCGATCTCGATCTCCATGGCGAGCCGCCCCAGCATGAGCTGCACGCTCTCCCGGTCCGCCAGCCGCACGCCGAAGCCCTGGCGCTCGGCGGCATATTCCCGCGCGATCTCGACACAGCGGGCGGCGAGCCCCAGCCAGCGCATGCAATGGGTGAGACGCGCCGGGCCCAGGCGGATCTGCGTGACCTTCAGCCCCTTGCCGACACCCAGCAGGATGTCTTCCGGCGGGATCTCCAAGCCGTCGAACTCCAGCTCGCAATGGCCGCCGTGCTCCTCCGGCCCCATGATGGGGATGCGCCGCACGATGCGCCAGCCCGGCGCATCGCGGTGGAAGGCGAAAGCGGTGAGGCCGGTGCGCGGATCGTCCGAGGTGCGGGCGATGACGGTGAAGTGCGCCGCCTCCTCCGCCCCGGTGATGAACCACTTGCGGCCATAAATTCGGTAGGCGCCGTTCGGCTGCGCCTCGGCGCGGGTGAGCATCATGCCGGGGTCGGAGCCGCCACCGGGGTGGGGCTCGGTCATGGCGAAGGCCGAGCGCACCTTCCCCTCGACGATGGGGACGAGCCAGCGCGTCTTCTGGTCCGGCGTGCCCACCGCCTCGAACATCATCATGTTGCCGTCGTCGGGCGCGGCGGAATTGAATACCACCGGCCCGAAGATGGAGCGGTTCATCTGCGGGTAGCACACCGCCATGCCCACCCGGCCGACACCGAGCCCGCCGTTCTCCCGTTTCAGCTGCAGGCACCACAGGCCGGCGGCGCGAGCCTTGGCGCGCAGGGCCGCCAGCAGGTCGGGCCGGATGTTCTCGTGGGCGTCATAAGCCGCGGGGTCGGCCTCGTGGGGGAGGATCTCCCCGGCCACGAAATCGGCGATGCGCGCGCGGAGCGCATCGAGCTCTGGGGAGATGGCGAAATCCATGGCGTGCCTCCGCTTTCACCGGGACGGCGCGCCCGCCTCCGGCCCATGCCGCGGGTTCGGACCGACCGGCCGAAACATCTTGCGGCGCAATAACGCCCACCTCAAATTACGAGCGAGCGCTCGTTTTTTAGTTGAGCCGCAACCGGGGCGCAAGGCCCCGGCGGCGAAGACCGCCTCTCAGAACAGCCGCAGCGTCTGGATGGCGCGGTTCAGCACCGCGTAGAGCAGCGCCGTGGACCAGCCGAACAGCAGCAGGCCGTTGCAGGAGGTGATGGGCCCGAGCAGCCGCCATTCGTGGGCGGGCAGCACATCGCCGTAGCCGAGGGTCGTGAAGTTCTCCAGCGCCAGATAGAAGGCGACCTGGGCCGGGGCCGCGCCCACCACCACATAAAGCACCCCCCAGACCATGGCCTGGAGGAAGTGCCCGAGCGTCAGCGCCACGCCGGTGCCGCTCATGACCGCGAGCAGGGTGGGCAGGGAGTGTTCCTTCACGCGGCGATGGGCGCGCTTCTGCAGGGCCCGCACCAGTGCGACCGTGAGCACCGCCTGCATGGCAATGGTGATGGCGCTCACCAGAAGGCCGAACACGATCTCGCCGAGCTGCATGACTCCTCCCGAAAGACGCGGCCGCGCCCGGGCCCGAGATGCCACCCCGCGCCGATGAATGCCAGCCGCGCATTGATCTTCGGCCCTTTGTGTGTATTTTGCAGCGCAACTTTCCCCTTTCTCTGGCGGGCCCGAGGAACTCGGTCTCGCGTTTTGGTGCTGGAAGCCCATGAAGCTGCGCAATATCGCCATCATCGCCCACGTCGACCACGGCAAGACCACCCTGGTGGACGAGCTTCTCAAGCAGTCGGGCTCCTACCGCGAGAACCAGCGCGTGGCCGAGCGCGTGATGGATTCCAACGACCTGGAAAAGGAACGCGGCATCACCATCCTCGCCAAGGCCACCTCGGTGGTGTGGAAGGATACCCGCATCAACATCGTCGACACCCCCGGCCACGCCGACTTCGGCGGCGAGGTGGAGCGCATCCTGAACATGGTGGACGGCGCCATCGTGCTGGTGGACGCCGCCGAGGGCCCCATGCCGCAGACCAAGTTCGTGGTCGGCAAGGCGCTCAAGATCGGCCTGAAGCCGATCGTCGCCATCAACAAGGTGGACCGCTCCGACGCCCGGCCGACCGAGGTGATCAACGAGGTGTTCGACCTGTTCGCGGCGCTCGACGCCACCGACGAGCAGCTCGATTTCCCCATCCTCTACGGCTCCGGCCGCAGCGGCTGGATGGCCGACAGCCCCGAGGGCCCGCAGGACCAGGGCATGGCCCCCCTGTTCGACCTCGTGCTGAAGCACGTGCCTGCGCCGACCGTGCATGAGGGCCCGTTCCGCATGATCGGCACGCTGCTGGAAGCCAACCCCTTCCTCGGCCGCATGCTCACCGGGCGCATCACCTCCGGCACCCTGAAGCCGAACCAGGCGATCAAGGTGCTGGCGCAGGACGGCTCCCTGGTGGAGCAGGGCCGCGTGTCCAAGATCCTCGCCTTCCGCGGCATTGAGCGCCAGCCCATCGAGGAAGGCGTCGCGGGCGACATCGTCGCCATCGCCGGCCTGTCCAAGGGCACCGTCGCCGACACCTTCTGCGCGCCCGAAGTGACCGAGCCGCTGGCCGCCCAGCCCATCGACCCGCCCACCGTCACCATGACCTTCATCGTGAACGACAGCCCGCTGGCCGGCACCGAGGGCGACAAGGTCACGAGCCGCGTCATCCGCGACCGCCTGTTCCGCGAGGCCGAAGGCAATGTGGCGCTCAAGATCGAGGAATCCACGGAGAAGGATTCCTTCTTCGTGTCCGGCCGCGGCGAACTCCAGCTCGCGGTGCTGATCGAGACCATGCGCCGCGAGGGCTTCGAGCTCGCCGTGTCGCGTCCGCGCGTTGTGTTCCAGAAGGACGAGGCCAGCGGCAACGTGCTGGAGCCCATCGAGGAAGTCCTCATCGACGTGGATGAGGAATATTCCGGCACCGTCGTGCAGAAGATGAGCGAGCGCAAGGCCGAGATGATCGAGATGCGCCCCTCCGGCGGTAATCGCCAGCGCCTCGTGTTCTACGCCCCCACCCGCGGCCTCATCGGCTACCAGTCGGAGCTGCTCACCGACACCCGCGGCACCGCCATCATGAACCGCCTGTTCCACGATTACGCCCCCTACAAGGGCGAGATCGCCGGCCGGGTGAACGGCGTGCTGATCTCCAACGAGCAGGGCGAGGCGGTGGCCTATGCCCTGTGGAACCTGGAAGACCGCGGCCCGATGATCATCGAGCCGGGCTGGAAGGTGTATCAGGGCATGCTGGTGGGCATCCACAACCGGGATAACGACCTGGAAGTGAACGTGCTCAAGGGCAAGAAGCTCACCAACATCCGCACCACCTCCAAGGACGAGGCTGTGCGCCTGACCCCGCCGATCCGCATGACGCTCGAGCGCGCCCTGGCCTGGATCCAGGACGACGAGCTGGTGGAGGTGACGCCGAAGTCCATCCGCCTGCGCAAGCGCTACCTCGATCCCAACGAACGCAAGCGCAACGAGCGCAAGGGCGTGAGCGAGATGGCCTGAAGAACCGCGTGAGCAGGGCGGCCTGAACCCGCCCCTCCGCCCGACCATGAAAAAAGCCCGGCCCCGCGGCCGGGCTTTTTTCATGGCACGTCGCCATCGGGCCCCCGCGGCAACCGGCGCCGCGCGGACTTCCCCCAGCGGGGGCGTACGGTCTCCAGGTGGACGTGGCGCAAAATCCTTGGGTCAGCCCACCGGTCGGTGGCGTCAGGCCAGGATCTGCCCGGCGATGCGGCGGCGAATCTCCTCCTGCCGCGCCCGCACGAGATCGGGCAGCAGGAAGGCATCCACGATGAACCAGATGACGCCGATCACGAAGAAATAGGACACGATCTGCAGGATCGCCGTGCCGGTCTTGCCAAGGTAGAAGCGATGGGCCGAAAATAGCCCCAGGAACAGCCAGAACATGTAGGCGAGCGTCATGCTCGGCCCGTCATTGGCAAGCCGCGCTTCAATGTAGGTTCGGGTGGCAAGGTCTGGGGACATCGGGAGATCCGCGGTTCTGAGTGGGGCGCCGGCACTCCTACGCCGGTTCGCCGCAGCGAGAAAGACGTGCCGGCCGCCCGCGACACGGACCACCACGCCGCAACGCATCACCCCCTATTTACCCGTCCGCGCCGCCGTTTCGCGGCCGGCGCGCTGCCCCGCCCTCCGGAGGTGCCGCCCATGAGCTTCGTTCCCTGTCCCGATCCCGCGCCCGGCGATGCCGCCGGCTGCGCGGCGGTGGAAACCGTCCTCGTGCCCCGCAGCCGCGATATCGGCGGCATGGAGGTGGGCCGCGTGCTGCCCTCCGCCCAGGGGCAGATGATCGGCCCCTTCATCTTCTTCGACCGCATGGGCCCCGTGCGCTTCGGCCCGCACCAGGCCGAAGATGTACGCCCCCATCCGCATATCGGCCTCGCCACCGTCACCTATCTGCTCGACGGGCAGATGATTCACCGCGACAGCCTGGGCAGTGCGCAGGTCATCACCCCCGGCGCCGTGAACCTCATGACCGCCGGGCGCGGCATCGTGCACTCAGAACGCCACGATGCGGCAGTGAAGGCGCAGGGCGGGCTTCTTTCCGGCGTCCAGCTCTGGCTCGCGCTGCCCGAGGCGCGGGAGGAGGGTGCGCCGGACTTCTTCCACGCCGGCGCCGCCGAGCTGCCGCTGCTGGAGGATGGCGGCGTTTCGGCGCGGATCATCATGGGCTCCGCCTTTGGCGCCGCCTCCCCCGTGCCGCTCGCCTCCCCCACTGTCTACGTGGACGCGCGCCTTGCCGATGGCGCCGCGCTGCCGCTCGATGCGGAGCACGAGGAGCGCGCGCTGTTCATCCTCGAAGGCGAGGTGGAGGTGGACGGCACGCCCTTCCCCACGGGGCGGATGCTGGTGATCCGCAACGGCCTTTCCACCCATGCGCGGGCGCGCGGGCCGGCGCGGGTGCTGCTGCTCGGCGGCGCCGCGCTGGAGGGCCCACGCTACATCTGGTGGAACTTCGTCTCCTCCCGCCTGGAGCGCATCGACGCGGCGCGGGAGGCGTGGCGGCAGGGCCGCTTCGACCTCATTCCCACCGACCATGACGAATTCATCCCCGCGCCCGAGGACGGCCCCGGCCGCCCCCGCGCCCAGCGCCCGCGCGGGTAAAGCGAATTCGCGGCAGGGCGCGCCGGTGCAGGTCGCCGCCGGCCCGTTGGCGCCGGCACAGGGCTGGTGCGCCGGGGGGGGCGAATCACGCTGCCGACGCCGGCCCTCGCGCGGCCCCGGCGGGTCTCACACAAGCGCCGCGCGACCTTTGGCATCACTCCAGGGCCGGCACCCTGCCCCAAAAGAAAACGCCCGGCCAAGGCCGGGCGTCGGCAGTCTCGCGGTGGGGCGGCGCGGCGCGCGTCAGCCCACGGCAGTCTGCGGGTTCACGCTCTGGCGCTTCGTCTGCAGCTTGTTGAGGGCCGAGATGTAGGCGCGGGCGGAGGCCACCAGCGTGTCGGGATCGGCGGCGCGGGCGGTCACCACCTTGCCGTTCTCCTCCAGGCGCACGGACACCTCCGCCTGGGCATCGGTGCCCTCGGTCACTGCATGGACCTGGTAGAGCTCCAGCTTGGCGGTGTGGGGCACCAGCGCCTTGATGGCGTTGAAGGTGGCATCCACCGGGCCGTTCCCCTCCGCCTCCTCGGTCTTCACCACGCCGTCCGCCTCCACCTTCATGGTGGCGCGCTGGGGGCCATGGGTGCCGGCGATGATGGAGAGGGAGATGAGGCGGATGCGCTCGTTGGCGGCCACGATGCCCTGGTCCACCAGCGCCTCGATGTCCTCGTCGTAGACCACCTTCTTGCGGTCGGCGAGGTCCTTGAAGCGCGCGAAGGCGTCATTCAGGGCGTTCTCGCCCAGCTCGTAGCCCATGGTCTTCAGCTTGTCGCGGAAGGCGGCGCGGCCGGAATGCTTGCCCATCACCAGCGAGGTCTTGGAAACGCCCACGCTCTCGGGAGTCATGATCTCGTAGGTCTGGGTGTGCTTGAGCATCCCGTCCTGGTGGATGCCGCTTTCGTGGGCGAAGGCGTTCCGGCCCACGATCGCCTTGTTGTACTGCACGGGGAACGAGGTGACCGCCGACACCAGCTTGGAGGCGCGGGTGAGCATGCGAGTGTTGATGCCCGTGCGGTAGGGGAAGGCATCTGAGCGGGTGTCGATGGCCATCACCACCTCCTCCAGCGCCGCATTGCCGGCCCGCTCGCCGATGCCGTTGAGGGTGCACTCGATCTGCCGCGCGCCGCCGGCCAGGGCGGCCAGCGAATTGGCCACGGCCATGCCGAGATCATCGTGGCAATGGGCGGAGAAGACCGCCTTGTCCGAGTTGGGCACCCGCTCGATCACGGTGCGGAACAAAGCCTGGTACTCGGCCGGGGTGGTGTAGCCCACGGTGTCGGGAATGTTGATGGTGGTGGCGCCGGCGTCGATGGCGGCCTCCACGCAGCGGCAGAGGAAGTCTATCTCGGTGCGGGTGCCGTCCTCGGACGACCACTCCACGTCGTCCACGTGGTTGCGGGCGCGCGAGACCGAGGCCACGATCATCTCCAGCACCTGGTGCGGCTCCTTCTGGAGCTTGTACTTCATGTGCACCGGCGAGGTGGAGAGGAAGGTGTGGATGCGCGCGCGCGCGGCGTGCTTCACCGCCTCGGCGCAGCGGTCGATGTCGTTCAGGGCGGCGCGGGAGAGGCCGGCGATGACGGAGCGCTTGGAGCGGCGCGCGATCTCCGACACGCTCTCGAAATCGCCGATGGAGGCGATGGGGAAGCCCGCCTCGATCACATCGACACCCATGTCGTCGAGCAGCTCGGCCACCTGCAGCTTCTCCTCCAGGGTCATGGAGGCGCCGGGGCACTGCTCGCCGTCGCGCAGGGTGGTGTCGAAGATGATGACGCGGTCCTTTTCCGTGGCGGTCGCGGGCGTGGCGGTCACGGAGGCGGTGGAAGCGGTGTCGGTCATCGGAACGGTCCTTCTCGCATTCCGGCGGCGCCGCCTCCCTCGGGGAGGTCATGGGCGCGGAAGATGCCGGATCATAAGCCGAAACGGGCGCCGGGTGTTATTCCGGCGGCGGATCAGGTCCCCTGAGCGCCCAGGCATGGCCCGGCCGGCCCTCAGGGGCGGCTAAGGAGGAGAAGCGCGCGCAGAATAAGAGCGTTGTTCCCGGGAACCTTGATGGTCCGGGTTGCAGAGGCGGCAGTCTTGGTCGTGCGGGACGACACGGGGCTCAGCTCTCGGCGGTTGCGCTCAGGAGCCGCCGTGATAGCCGACCCCGGCGCGGCGCGCAAGAAAAAAGCCGCGCTCGGGTGCCGGGCGCGGCCTGCCTCTCTGCGCGGGCCGGCGCGCGGTCAGCTCTGCTCGTGCTTGGGCTTCTCCGCAGCACGGCGGCCGAAGTCGGGCGCGGCGGTCTCCTGCCCCTGCTCGATGATGGAGCGGCGGATGGCCCGGGTGCGGGTGAAGTGCGCGAACAGCGTGTCGCCGTCGCCGTAGCGGATGGCGCGCTGGAGGGCGGTGAGGTCCTCCGTGAAGCGGCCGAGCATCTCCAGCACCGCCTCGCGATTGTAGAGGAACACGTCGCGCCACATGGTGGGGTCCGACGAGGCGATGCGGGTGAAGTCGCGGAAGCCGCCGGCGGAGAACTTGATGACCTCCGAGGCCAGGGTCTCCTCCAGCTCCGCCGCCGTGCCCACGATATTGTAGGCGATGAGGTGGGGCACGTGGGAGGTGATGGCGAGCACCAGGTCGTGGTGCTGGGCGCTCATGAACTCCACGTTCGCGCCCATGCCCCGCCACAGGGCCGCAAGCCGCTCCACCGCCTCCGGATCGGCGCCGGCGGGCGGGGTGACGATGCACCAGCGGTTCTCGAACAGGCTGGCGAAGCCGGCATCGGGCCCGGAGAATTCCGTGCCCGCCACCGGATGGGCCGGCACCAGATGGGCATGGGGCGGCACATGGGGCGCCATGGCCTCCACCACCGCGCCCTTCACGGAACCGACATCGGACAGGATGGCACCGGCCTTCAGCTCCGGCCCCACCTCGGCCGCCACCGCGCGGGAGGCGCCGACCGGCACGCAGGCGATGACGATATCAGCCTCGCGCGCGGCCTCCGCGGCGCTTTCCGCAACCTCATGGGCGAAGCCCAGCTCCGCCACCCGGCGGCGCACGGCCGCGTCGCGGTCGGACACCACGACGGCCTGCGCGAGGCCCTTCTCGCGCGCCGCGCGGGCCACCGACGAGCCGATGAGGCCGGCGCCGATGACAGCGAGGCGCTGCACCAGGGGGGCGCTCACGCCGGCTTTCCTTCCAGGAAGTCCTTGAGCGCGGCGACCACCTTCAGGTTCGCCTCCTCCGTGCCCACCGTCATGCGCAGGGCGTCGGGCAGGCCGTAGGATGCCACCGAGCGCAGGATCAGGCCGCGGCGGGTGAGGAAGGCGTCCGCCTCCTTCGCCGTGCGGCCCGGCACCGGCGGGAAATGGATGAGCAGGAAGTTGGCGACCGAGGGCGTCACGTTGAGGCCGAGCTTCTCGATCTCGGCGGTGAGCCAGGGCAGCCACTGGGCATTATGGGCCACCGAGCGCTCCACATGGGCGGCGTCGGCGATGGCGGCGGCGCCCGCGAGCAGGGCCGGCGCGTTCATGTTGAAGGGCCCGCGCACCCGGTTCATGGCGTCGATGACGGGGGCCGGGCCCACCGCCCAGCCGATGCGCAGCGCCGCGAGGCCGTGGATCTTGGAGAAGGTGCGGGTCATCAGCACGTTCTCGGCCGAGAGGGCCAGTTCGAGCCCGGTCTCGAAATCGTTGCGGCGGACATATTCGGCATAGGCCGCGTCGAGCACGAGCAGCACGTTGGGCGGCAGACCGGCGTGCAGGCGGCGCACCTCGCTGAAGGGCAGGTAGGTGCCGGTGGGATTGTTGGGATTGGCGACGAACACCACCCGCGTGCGCGCGCTCACCCTGGCGAGGATGGCGTCGACATCGGTAGTCAGGTCGACTTCCGGCGCCACCACCGGCACGCCGCCGGCCGCCAGCGTGGCGATGCGGTACACGAGGAAGCCGTGCTGGGAGAAGATCACCTCGTCGCCATCCCCCACGAAGGTGTGGGCCACGAGGTTCAGCAGCTCGTCCGAACCGGCGCCGCAGATGATGCGCGCGGCGTCGAGGCCCTCGGCGCGGGCGATGGCCTCGCGCAGCAGGTGGGCCGAGCCGTCGGGGTAGTCCTGCAGGTTGCCGGCGGCGGTGGCGAACGCCTCCACCGCCTTCGCGCTGGGGCCGAGCGGGGTCTCGTTGGAGGAGAGCTTGAACACCTTCTCCACCCCCGGCGCATGGCTCTTGCCCGGCACATAAGCCTCGATCTGGAGCACGCCGGGGCGTGGCTGCGGACGGGAGGGCGCGGCGGGGTCGGTCAGCACGGGGGACATTTCAGGGAACTCCAGGACTCGTCTCGGCCGACGGCCCACGAAAGGGCCGTCGCGCGGGAGCCATATCACGCTTTCAGGTCACGATTGCACTTGGTGGACGGCGGCGTGGCTGCCCACCTCGCGCACGCCGCGGATGCCGGCTCCGGCACCCTCCAGGGCGGCGAGCACCTCTGCGATGCCGCGGCCGGGCGGCAGCGAGACCAGCAGCGCCGCGCCGTCGAGGGCGTCGTCGGGGGCGATCAGCGTCTCGGCGAAGGCCGGCAGGGCATGGCCCGCCCGCGCGCTCCAGCCGGAAACGCGCACCGAATGCACGCGCACCTCGGTCACCGCGGCGTCGAGAATGGGATGGGACACCACGAACACCGGCAGCGCGGCGGGGTGGTCCGCCCGCTCCACGAACGGCAGGCGAGCGATGATCTTCGGCGCGCCATCGGCCTCGAGGGCGGTCCACCAGGGGGTGGCGCCCACGGTGGCGGGCAGCAGGCCGAGATCCCCGCGCGAGGCGGCCACCGCCTCGATCACCCCGCTCGCGCCCATGTGCGGCACGAACGGCACGGTGAATCCGAAGTGGAAGCGCGCGCTGTCGCGCATGGCCGGCTCGCCCACGGCAAGGTCGGCGTGGACGGCGTAAGGCGCCTGCACATAGGTGAAGGTGGCGATGATGACGCGCCAGATGCTCTCCACCGTGTCGAGGGGCAGAAGGCCGTGGTGGCGTTCCACCAGCCGGCGCATCATGTCCGCCTCGCGGGCAGGACGGAAAGCGGAACCGCCCTCGGCGCCCTGGGTACGCTTCACGCGCACCAGCCGGTCGATGATCTCGCTGCGCTCCATCAGGAGGCGATGCATGGTCTCGTCGATGCGGTCGATCTCGGCGCGCAGGTCGGCGAGGGAGGGGGATGCGAAAGGATGTGTCATGATCTGGCCGGCTCGCGGGCAGGCTTAGCGGGAACGGCGGCGAGAATCAAAGGATTGTTGGCGTCCCTCAGGCCGCGCCGGGCGGCGGGGGCGGAGGTTCCGGCGGCGGCAGGCGGGCGGCGCGCTCCGCGGGACGGCGCAGCACCGGCTTGAAGAAGCCGGCGGTGCACCCGGCGACCAGCCAGTAGGCCAGCCCCCCGGCAAGGCCCGCAGCCGCCACGTAGAAGGGATCGTGCACCACCGCGTTCGCCTGAGCGTCCGATGCGAGCATCTGCGCGCCGATCCAGGCGGAAACCGCGCCGTTGGCGGCATGGAACATCCAGGAGCGCACCGCGAACAGCTCGGAGAACAGGATGCCCGCCGCCGCCACCAGCCACATGGCCGACACCAGCAGCGCCACCAGCGTGCCCGCCGCCACCACGGCCACCACCAGCCCCAGCGCCGCCTCCTCCGGCTGCGGCGTATCGAACAGGGTGCCGATGCGCCATTCGCCGACGAGGATCACCGCCGCACCCGCCAGCACCGCGCAGAGATAGCCGAGCGGCACCAGGATCAGGCGCAGGAGAAGGCGGACGAGGGAATCCACGGGATCCATGGCGCCTCATGCCGGCCGGTGGCAGACGGCTTCCACATTGGTGCCGTCGGGGCCCAGCACGAAGGCGGCGTAATAGTCGGAGTGGTAATGGGGCCGCAGGCCCGGCGCGCCATTGTCGCGCCCGCCGGCAGCGAGCGCCGCCCGATGGAACGCGTCCACCGCCGCCCGGTCCGGCGCGGTGAAGGCCACGTGCAGGGGCACGGCACGCCCCGCTCCGCCGGAGATCCAGAACTCCGGCTTGCCGGCGCCGAAGCCGATGGCGGCGTGGCCGCCGGTTTCGGCCGCGCTCACCTCCATGGCGATGGAGAGCCCCAGCGGCGCCAGGGCGGCGCGATAGAAAGAGCGCGCGCGCTCCAGGTCGGCGACGGTGATGCCCACATGGTCCAGCATGTGCCCCTCCTTCGGCCGCACCGCAGACGCGCGGCGCACCTGGATGACTTCGCCGCTTCGGCGCGGCCCGGCTTATTCCGCCGCTTCGGCGGAGGCGGCCATGGCGCGGTAGGCGAGGCGCTCACGGGCGGAGAGCTTCTCGCTCTCGCTCTTGAGCTGCCCGCAGGCGGCCAGGATGTCCCGCCCGCGCGGGGTGCGCACCGGGCTCGCGTAGCCGGCGCGGAACACGATGTCCGAGAAGCGCTCGATGGTGTCCCAGTCGGAGCATTCGTATTGCGTGCCCGGCCAGGGGTTGAAGGGGATGAGGTTGATCTTGGCCGGCACCCCTTCCAGCAGCTTCACCAGGGCGCGCGCATCGGCGGGCGAATCGTTCACGCCCTTCAGCATCACGTACTCGAAGGTGATGCGCTTGGCGTTGGAGGCGGCCGGATAGGTGCGGCAGGCCTCCATCAGCACCTTGATGGGATACTTCTTGTTGATGGGCACCAGCACGTCGCGCAGGTCGTCGCGCACAGCGTGGAGGGAGATGGCGAGCATGGGCCCCACCTCCGCGCCCAGCCGCTCGATCTCCGGCACCACGCCCGAGGTGGACACCGTGATGCGCCGCTTGCCGAGGCCGAGCCCGTCGCCGTCGGACAGGATCTCGATGGCTTCCTTCACGCTGTCATAGGCATAGAGCGGCTCGCCCATGCCCATGAAGACGATGTTGGTGACGAGGCGGTCGCCCTCGGTGGGCAGGCCGGGGGCCACCGCGCGATCACGGCCGGGATAGTCGCCCAGCCGGTCGCGCGCCACCATCACCTGGGACACGATCTCGGCGGCGGTAAGGTTACGTACCAGACGCTGGGTACCGGTGTGGCAGAAGGCGCAATTGAGGGTGCAGCCCACCTGGCTGGAGACGCAGAGCGTGCCGCGGTCGCTCTCGGGGATGTAGACGGTCTCGATGTCGTGGGGCTTCTCGCCGGGCTGGTCGGCGGGGAAGCGCAGCAGCCACTTGCGGGTGCCGTCCTGAGAGACCTGCTCCATCACGATCTCGGGCCGCGCCAGCGTGAAGCGCTCCTCGAGGCGGGCGCGCAGGTGCTTGGAGACGTTGGTCATCTCCTCGAAATGGGTGGCGCCGCGCAGGTAGATCCAGTGCCAGAGCTGGTTGACGCGCATGCGCTGCTCGCGCTCGGGCACGCCGATGGCGGCCAGCGCCCCGGCGAGCTTCGCCCGGTCGAGACCCACGAGCGAGGGCAGCGCCGGCCGGCCCTCGTCGGCACCGGAAGGGGCGCAGGGGGCGGCAGGGGCGGATACGGTGTCGGAAGCGCTGGTCATGACGTCACACATAAGCGTTCCCGCCGCGCCTTTCCACAGGCACGGCGGGCGGGAGACGTCTTCAACCAGCCGATTGGGGCGCCGCCGCGGCGGAGCGCCGGCTACTTGCACTCCTGGGTGGCGCGGTCCAGCGCCTGGCCGATGCCGGAGAGGGAGTATTTGTCGGTGGTCTGGTTGCCCTTCACCGAGGTGCTCACCACGGTGAGGTCCTTGCCCTTGCGCATGGCGTCCACGAGCTTGGTCTCGTCGGCCACGTTGCGCACCCAGGCGCCCTTGTCCTTGGTGTAGAGCTGGAGCGTGAACGAGCCCACGGAGAGGGTCGCGTCCGAGCCGTCCTTCAGCGGGAAGCCCATGGTGATGCTCACCTCGTTCTTCACGTTCTCGCCCGGCCGGGTGGAGACGAAGAAATAGGCGGGATCACGGCTCAGCCCCACCGGCAGGCGGGTCTTGGGCTGGGAGATGGCATAGCAGACCTTGGGCGTCGAGGTGGACGCATAGACGCTCCAGTCGCCGAACTGGGCGATGGGCTTCGACTGCCCCTGCGCCAAAGCGGGGGTCGCGACGGCCGCGCAGAGGAAGGCGCCGAAAAGCGCCAGGGAGCGCGTGGAAAGGCGCGTCGGACGGACACGACGGGGTGCCATAGCTTCTCCTTGTCGTTGCGGCCCGCATCCCTCCTGGCGGTGCGGGCTGGCGAAACTGAGGGGTGAGCCTGTGTGCCGCGTGAGCGATCGAGGCGGTCCCGGCAAGGATGGCAGGCATGCCTTGCCTTTTCTTAAACCGACGGCCGCGCTCACCTCAATGTGTGCAAAACTCGAACCTGGTCCCGGGAATCAGGGCACGGGGACCTTGCGTGTCCCGCCACTTCATGGCGCCAATCCAGCAAGACCAGAAACGTCCCGCGCTCAGGCGCCACATGCTGCGGCGGGCCACACTATCCGTCCGCCCTTTGCGAAAGGGTAAAGCAATGGTGAGCGGGCGCGGCCGATGCGGGAGGCGTGAGCCATGAAGGCGGTTCTGTGCGTGCGTCATGGGCCACCGGAAGCCCTCGAGGTGGTGGACCTGCCCGATCCCGTGCCGGGACCGGGCGAAGTGGTGGTGGAGGTCGCGGCCATCGGCCTCAACTTCTTCGACACGCTGATCATCCGCGATCTCTACCAGGTGAAGCCGCCGCTGCCGTTCTCGCCGGGCGCCGAGTTCGCCGGCCATGTGGCGGCCCTGGGCGCGGGCGTCGAGGGCTTTTCCATCGGCGACCGCGTGTGCGGCTACATGACCTCCGGCGCCGCGCGCGAGAAAGTGAAGGTGGCGGCCGAGTTCCTCGCCCGTGTGCCCGATGATCTTGACCTCGTGAAGGCGGCCGGCCTCATCGTGACCTACGGGACCGCCGCCTACGCCCTGCAGGATCGCGGAAATTTGAAGGCCGGAGAGACCCTCGCCGTGCTCGGCGCCTCCGGCGGGGTGGGGCTGGCGGCGGTGGAACTCGGCAAGATCCTCGGCGCCCGCGTCATCGCCTGCGCCTCCTCTCCGGAAAAGGTGGCCTTCGCCCGCGCCCACGGGGCGGACGCGGGGCTCGACTACAGCGCGGAAGACCTCAAGGCTGGCCTGAAAGCCTTCGCCGGCCCGCGCGGGCTCGACATGGTCTATGACCCCGTGGGCGGCGACTATGCGGAACCGGCGCTGCGGGCGCTGGGCTGGGAGGGGCGCTTCATGGTGGTGGGCTTCGCCGCCGGCGCCATCCCGAAGATCCCGTTCAACCTGCTGCTGCTGAAGAATTGCGATGCCCGCGGCGTCGCCTTCGGCGCCAAGGCCAATGCCGATCCGAAATGGCTGAGGGACACCATCCAGGATCTGGTCGGCCACGCGCGCGACGGGCGCATCTCGGCCCATGTGGACCAGACCTTCCCGCTGCAGCGCTGCGCCGATGCCATCGGCGAGATCGCCGGCCGTCGGGTGAAGGGCAAGGTGGTGCTTACCACCCGCTGAGCCCGGCAACTGCGCGGGGCCGGGCGGCACCCCGTGCGTCAGGCCCGGCCGCGCATGTCGTCGAGCGCGTCTCGGGCGGCCACGTGGTGGTGCGGCTTGATGTGGTCGGAGATGAGGCGCATGGCCGCCATCAGCACCGCCGCGTCATCGGTGAAGCCGATGACGGGGAATACGTCCGGCAACGCATCCACCGGCAGCACGAAATAGGCGAGCGCGGCCAGCAGGGTGGCCCGCACCTTCATGGGCGTGTTGCGGTCGAGGGCGGCGAAATAGGCCGCGGTCGCCTCCTCGGCAAAAGGCACGTAGGTGGCCTGCCGCTTCAGCTTCTTCCAGAAGCCGTGGCGGACACGGGCCTCATTCTTCGTCGCGCCCGCCCCGTCGGCACCATTCAGGATGCTCCATTCAAGAGCGGCGAACTGAGCGGTATTGGAAGACGTCGTCATGGCTCGCAACCCGGTCACGGCCATCGGTCTCGCAAGATTCAGCGCGGACACCGCGCGCTCCACTGCGCCGACGACCTGATGACATTTGAAACTTGTCCTGTGTCAGGAAAATGAATTCTGCGCCGCGGCGCAACATCAACATGCGTTGCGACGGCCAATTAATAGCATTTCCAAACTGGGACTCTCCCCGCCTCACACGAGGAGAGGATAGGCCGCCTCCACGAGGTAAGGCCCGCCGCCCACCGAATCCCGCGACGAGAACAGGACGAAGCGCGGCACGTGGAACACCGCGCTGCGATAGGGCCCGCGCAGGGCGAGATAGTCCGCCACCTGCCGGCTGGAGGCGTCGCGCAGGCGGGCGAGGGTGACATGCGGGCGGAAGTTGCGGCCCTCGGCGCCCAGGCCCAGGCGCTGGAGGATGCGCTCCTGCTCGGCCTGCAGCTCCACCAGGGCGGGCGTAGCCTTCACCGCCGCGAACAGCGAGCGCGGCTTGCGCCCGCCGAACTGGTCAAGCCCCTGGAGCATCAGGTCGAAGGCCGGTCGCCGCACGGCGGCGAGCATCTCCATGATGTCGCGGCCGGTGGCGTCGTCCACGTCACCGATGAAGCGCAGCGTCACGTGGTAGTTTTCAGGATCGATCCAGCGCGCCCCGGAAAGGCCGCCCCTCAGGAAGGAGAGGCCCTGGCCCACGTCCGGCGGGATCTCGATGGCGGTGAACAGGCGCGGCACGATGGCCTCCGCTTTTACCTGGGTACGACCCTACGCGCATCAAAGGAGATTCGCGCCCGCGAGGAAAGCGCGAGAATGCGGCCGCCATGCGCCATGCACATCGCGGCCGGCGAGCCGGGAGGCGGCGCCCCCCGGCCCTACTTCGGCACCGGCACGAGGATGTCGATCTTCAGCGCGTCGGGTGCGGTCGCGGCAAGGTCGGTGCGGTAACGTTCCACATAGAGCTCGTCCGCGGTGATGTTCTTCTCGTCGAGATAGTTGGCGATCTGCTCGTAGGTGTTGTCCATGTCGGCGAAGGAGCCGGAATGGGAAAACTGCAAAACCTTGCCGGCATAGGAGCCGCCGAGCTTCATGCTGCCGTCCGGCTTCTGCGTGGTCGTGCCGGAGAACGGCAGCTGGGCCTCGAAATCGAAGCCGAGGTCGTCGCTGGCGGTGTAGACCACCATGGCGTCGCCGGCGCGGGCGAGGCCGAGGCGGGAAAGTTCCTTGTCCAGGGCCTTCATGGTGGCCACGAGCTTGTCGTAAGCCTCCTCCCAGGTGGCGTGGCCGGAGAGGGCGAGCACCGGCACCGGGGCGAGGGTCAGCTCCTCGGGAATGAAGGCCGCGGAGGGCGGCGCGATCGGCGTCGTCTCCACCGGCTTGGGGTCCACCACGGGCGGCGGGGTGAGGGCATCATCCTTCGGCTGCGCGGGCGCAGGCGCGGCGGGCTGGGCCGGAGCGGGCTGCTGGGCCTGCGCCGGCGGCGCGAGGACGAGCGGCAGCGCCGCGAGGGCGAGCGCCAGCAGGGCCGCCGGGCGCCGGAGGGCGCCGAACATCATCTTGGTAACAGGGGCGCCCTGCGCCGCGCGAGCCGACATCATCCGTCCTCCGTGCCGGCAGCGAACGCCCGGCAACGGTGCAGTTTCTACCATGATCCTCGGCATCTTGGAGGCCACAGTGCGGCCGGCCTGCGGCGCGCGGGGGGTGGCGCCCGGCGCCGTTCGGCGCCATATACGTGCGGTCGACACTCCCTGATGCCCGCCGGCCCCGGACGGGCGGCCGAAAGCCCATGCCCGCGCTCGCCCATCGCCCCTTCGTCAAGATGAACGGTCTCGGCAACGAGATCCTGGTGCTCGACCTGCGCGACACCGCGGCGGAGGTGACCGCCGCCGAGGCCCGCGCGCTGGCGCGCCCCGGCGTGCTGCCGTTCGACCAGGCCATGGTGCTCCACCCGCCCCGCCGGGACGACACCGCCGCCTTCGTGCGCATCCTCAACAGCGACGGCTCCCTCTCCGCCGCCTGCGGCAACGGCACCCGCTGCATCGCCGCCCACGAGGCCCGGCGCACCGGCGCCCGCCACATCCTGTTCGAGAGCGAGGCCGGCCTGCTGGACTGCCGGGTGCATGAAGACGGCACCGTGACCGTGGACATGGGCCCCCCGCGCCTCGGCTGGAAGGAGATCCCCCTCTCCCACGACGTGGGCGACACCGCCGCCGTCATGGTGCCCGGCTTCGAGGCGCTCGGCCCGGCGAGCCTCGTGAGCATGGGCAATCCCCACGCTGTCTTCTTCGTGCCCGACGCGGACGCGGTGGACGTGGAGGGTCTCGGCGCCGCGCTGGAGCGCCACCCCCTGTTTCCCGAGCGCGCCAACATCTCCTTCGCCAGCCTGAAGGGACCGGACGACATCCTGCTCCATGTGTGGGAGCGCGGCGCCGGCCGCACGCGCGCCTGCGGAACGGCCGGCTGCGCCACCGCCGTCAGCGCCGCCCGCACCGGGCGCACGGGGCGCGCGGCGCGGGTGCGCCTGCCCGGCGGCGACCTCTCCATCTCCTGGCGCGCGGGCGACGACCACGTGCTGATGACCGGGCCGGTGGAATTCGAGTTCGAAGGCGCCCTCACCCCCGCCATGCTCGGGGAGGCCGGCTGATGGCGCAGGGCGACGGGCCCGTGCGGGTCGAGACCTTCGGCTGCCGGCTCAATGCCCTGGAAAGCGACGGCCTGCTGCGCGCCGCCACCGACGCCGGCCTCTCGCGCACGCTGGTGGTGAATACCTGCGCCGTGACCGGGGAGGCCGTACGCCAGGCGCGCCAGGCCATCCGCCGCGCCCGCCGCGCCGACCCGGACCTGCGCATCGTGGTCACCGGCTGCGCCGCCCAGACCGAGCCCGAGACCTTCGCCGACATGGCCGAGGTGGACCTCGTGCTCGGCAATGCCGCCAAGGCCGCGCCCGCCACCTGGAGCGCGACCCGCGCCACGCTCGACTTCGGCCTTGCCGCCGAGGCGCGGGTGCAGGTGCAGGACATCTCGGCCGTGCGGGAGGCGACCCCCCATCTCGCCGACGCCTTCGCCGGGCACACCCGCGCCTTCGTGGAGGTGCAGAACGGCTGCGACCATCGCTGCACCTTCTGCATCATCCCTTTCGGCCGGGGCCCCTCGCGCTCGGTGCCCATGGGCGCCGTGGTGGCGCAGGTGCGCCGGCTGGTGGAGAGCGGCCACCGCGAGGTGGTGCTCACGGGAGTGGACCTCACCTCCTACGGCGCCGGCCTGCCGGGGCGCCCCGGCCTCGGCCGGCTGGTGCGCGCGGTGCTGCGCGAGGTGCCCCGGCTGGAGCGGCTGCGCCTGTCCTCCCTCGACGCGGTGGAGGCGGACGCCGATCTGCTGTCCGCCCTCGCGGAGGAGCCGCGCCTGATGCCCCACCTGCACCTCTCGCTCCAGTCCGGAGATGACCTGGTGCTGAAGCGCATGAAGCGCCGCCACACCGGCGCCGAGGCGCTCGCCTTCATCGCCACCCTGCGCCGGCTGCGGCCGGACGTGGTTCTGGGGGCCGACATCATCGCCGGCTTCCCCACCGAGACCGAGGGCCAGTTCCGCAACACCCTCGCGTTCCTGGAAGAGGCGGGCATCGCCTTCGTCCACGCCTTCCCCTACTCCGCCCGCCCCGGCACGCCGGCGGCGCGCATGCCCCAGGTGCCCGGCGCCGAGGTGGCGGAGCGCGCCGCGCGCCTGCGCGCCCTCGGCGCCCGCCTGCTGCATGGCCACCTCGCCGGCGAGGTGGGCCGCCGACGCGCCGTGCTGGTGGAAGCCGGCGGGCGCGGGCATACGGAGCATTTCACCCCGGTGCGCCTCGCCCGGCCGCTCACGCGCGGCACGCTGGCGGAGGTGCGCATCGCCGGCCACGACGGCACGCGCCTGCTCGCGGCCTGATCCCATCCGAAGGAACGGCGTTACCCCATGAGCCAAGAGGCCCCCCCGCAGGACTCCAACGACCCGAACCCGGCGCAGGGCCCGGACGCGCCGAAGAAGAAGCGCGGCTTCTGGGGCTGGCTGAGGGGCCGCCCGGACGAGGCCGGAACGACCCCGGACCAAGCGGCCGCGCCCGAGGGCGCTCCCGGCGCGGACACGCCGATGGCGCCGTCCGAGCCCGGCCAGGCCACAAGCGGGGAAACTGCGGGCGAAGCCCCCACACCGGCGGAACCCTCGACGGCAGCTGCAGCGGCGGACGAAACCCAATTCGCCGCGACGGGCGCCTGGGACGACGCAGCGACGCCCGCGGCACAACCCGTCTCCGCCACCCCCGAACCACATTCCGAACCCCCGACGGCGCCCGCCGCGGTGGAGCCGCGGGATGAGGCCCAGCCGGCTCCCGCGGCGGAACCGGCGCGTGAAAGTCCCGCGACAGAGCCGCGGGCCTCGCGGGACGCCGGCCTCGTGCCGCCGGAAGCGGCCGCCGCCACGGCGCCGACCCCCGCGACACCCGCTGCGACGGAGCGTCAACAGGAGGCCGAGGCGGCAAGGCAGCCAGCCTCCGCGGCGGAGCCGGTGCTTGAAGCCACCGTGACAGGGACGCTGGCGTCACAAGACACCGACATCGCCCCGCCGGACGCATCAGCGGCCACGGCGTCGCCCCCCACGATGGAGCCCGCGGCCGCCGGAGCCCCCTCCCCCGAAGCTGTGCTCCCGGCTTCCACGACACCGGCGCCACCGTCCGAGGAAAGCGGCCCGGAGCCCGAGGTCGTGGAAGACCTGGCCGCGCTTCCGGCCCAGGCGGAACCCGCCGCGCCCGCGCCTCGCAAGGGCTTCTGGTCCCGCCTCGCCTCCGGGCTGGCGCGCACGGCATCGAGCCTCGGCCAGGGCATCACCGACCTCGTCTCCAAGCGCAAGCTGGACGCCGAGACGCTGGAGGATCTGGAGGACGTGCTCATCCGCGCCGACCTGGGCGTGGAGACCGCCATGCGGATCGTGGAGGCCGTGGGCAAGGGCCGGCACGACAAGATGATCTCCCCCGACGAGGTCAAGGGCCTCATCGCGGCCGAGGTGGAGCGCATCCTGGAGCCGGTGGCCAAGCCCCTGGTGGTGGACCACAAGCACCGCCCGTTCGTGGTGCTCATGGTGGGGGTGAACGGATCGGGCAAGACCACCACCATCGGCAAGCTCGCCGCCCAGTGGCGGCACGAGGGCAAGAAGGTGGTGCTGGCCGCCGGCGACACCTTCCGCGCCGCAGCCATCGACCAGCTCAAGGTGTGGGGCCAGCGCACCGGCACCCGCGTCATCGCCAAGGAACCGGGGGCGGACGCCGCCGGCGTCGCCCACGACGCCCTCACCGAGGCGCGGGCCGAGGGCGCGGACATCCTGCTCATCGACACCGCCGGCCGGCTGCAGAACCGCACCGAGCTGATGGCCGAGCTGGAGAAGATCGTGCGCGTGGTGAAGAAGCTGGAGCCCTCCGCGCCCCACGCGGTGCTGCTGGTGCTCGACGCCACCGTGGGCCAGAACGCCCTGTCCCAGGTGGAGGCCTTCACCCGCATCGCCGGCGTCACCGGCCTCGTGATGACCAAGCTCGACGGCACGGCGCGCGGCGGCATCCTGGTGGCCATCGCCGCCAAGCACCGCCTGCCGGTGCACCTCATCGGCGTCGGCGAGGGGGCGGACGACCTCCAGCCCTTCACCGCGCGTGACTTCGCCCGCGCCATCGCCGGGCTGGACTGAGATCCGGAGCAGCGCCGCGCCCCGCAAGGACCGATGCCGGCGACAGCGCGGGCCGTTTCGCCGCGACCGCGACCTCGGGGGTGCGCGGGTGGCATTCCCCCCCCCCGCGGAAGAAGCCTGACATGAGAAAGCCCATGAGCATGGCTCATGGGCTTTCGATATCCCTCTCAGGCGTGGGCTTCAGGCCGAGGCATGGTGCCACGCCCTGCACCCGAACTCTCGGCGCACGCCGCCCTGTCCGGCGGATGCCGAATGCTCCCGGCGCTCAGCGCGCCCTGGGGGCCTCCACGACGGCGCGGCCCTTCCCCATGCGGCCGATCATGTCCGATGCCGTGAGGATCACGAGGGACACCAGCATGCCGGCGGTGGCGGTGAGCGCGGACACGATGAGGAACGGGTAGCCGAACAGGTAGACGAGAGCGCCGAAAGCGACGAGCAGGTTGAACACGAAATAGAATTTCGCATCCGGCAAGCCGTAGATCGCGTCCTTCAGGAACCAACCGACTACGGGAACGTGAAGGAACGCGCGCGCGACCGCCTGCATGGCACTATCCACTTGCAAGATATGTTGAATCGTCATCCGGAAACGATGACCATGGGCGCGATCCTGGCCGCGTTTTTGATCTAGATCAATAAATCAGGGATCGTTGAGCCGGCGACAGGTTGACGCGATGCGCCCTTCCCACAGGTGCGCGTCCGCTCCCGGAAAAGCGCCGCCGCTGCGGCACGCGTACCGCCCCGGCCTCAGCGGCCCTGCAGCCGCTCCGCCGCCAGCTCTCGCTGGAACACGATCAGGTCCAGGGACGGCGCGGCCTCGCGCCCGCCGAGCTGGGTGAGCAGCGTGTGCGCCTGCCCGCGGTGGTGGGTCTGGTGATTGAACAGGTGGTCGAGCACGCTGGCGCGGTCCTGCGTGAAAGTGCGGCCGCTGCTGTTGGCATAGGTGACCGGAACGTCCAGACCCGCCGCATCGAGCCCCGCGACGAAGGCCTCCAAGCGCGCATCCTCCGCCATGCGGAGCGCGCGCAGGGCGGAAAGGTCCGTCTCCAGCACCGTATCGAGCGGCGGCTGGGGCTCGCCGGTGGCGAGGAGGCGGGACAGCCAGATACGATCCGTCACCACCAAATGGTTCAAGGTGCCCATCAGGGAGCCGAAGAACGCACCCATGGGCCGTGCAAGCAGATCCGCGCCGATCGCAGCCGCTCCATCGTAGAGGCGGGCGTTGGCCCAGGCGTTGTAGGCGGCGAGCTGCCGGTAGCTGCGGAGGGTGGGCTGCGCCGCATCCGCCTGTGGCCGGTCCTCGTGCATGACGCGCTCTCCGGGGCGACGATGAGGTCTGGAAGTTCAGGCAGATAAGCAGAGGCCGGCACGCGGACGCGGTTCGCATCGCCGGCCACCGCACGGCGGTCATGCGCGCCGCCGCTTCGCGAGATCCCCGTCGCGCGGCTTAAGCCGCGCGGCGGGCTGGGATTGCAGGGCACCACGGGTGGGGCGATGCCCTCGGGCAGTGCCTTGATCAGCGCCCGGAGCTCAGCGGCGGAAGCCGCCGCCACCCCGGAAGCCGCCACCGCCGAAGCGATCACCCCCGCCAAAGCCGCCGAAGCCCCGGTCGAAGCCGCCACTGCCGAAGCGGTCGCCGCCCCCGAAGTCGTCGCCACCGAGACGCTGGCCGCCGCCGAAATTGTCCACCCGCTGCTGGCCCCAGGAGCGCGCGCGCGCCTCGTTGTCCAGGTTGGAGGTGTCGACATTGTTGTCGACGCGGTTCCAGCCGGTGCCGGTGTTGCGGTTCCAGCCGGTGTCGTTGTGGCTGTAGACGTTGCCGTCATGGTCCACCATCACGTTGCCGTTGTTCCAGGCGGCGGCGGTGTTGGTGTGGGTGTCCACGGCGACGCCACGGCTGTCCACGTTCACATGGCCATTGTTGTCGGTGACGGCGGTCTGCGAGGCGTGGGCGGTGCCGGCGGTGGGGTTGTAGCCCGCCGATTCACGGCCGGCTGCGGCATTGCCCGTATAGGCGTTGCCGACGGCCCCGGCGCGCGAGGCGCCCTCCGCGCCGGTATAGGCGTTGCCATGCACGTTCTCGCGGCCGGCCGCCCAGTTGCCCGTATAGGCGTTGCCCACCGCCCCGGCGCGCGAGGCGCCCTCGTTGCCGGTGTAGGGGTTGGCGTGCGCCCCCTCGCGGCCCGCCGCCCAATTGCCCGAATAGGGATTGAACGCCGCCGCCGAGCGGCCGGCGAAGGAGGTGCCGCCGGCGGTGGTGCCGCGCCAGTCACGCCCGGCCCAGTCGGTGCCGTTCCAGGTGGTGCCCCAGGCGTGGTTCACCGTGGCGGAGCCGCCCCAGCGGCCGTAGACGTTGGTCTGGTTCACGTTGGTGTAGCCCCAGTGGCCGCCCCAGGGGCCGGGCCCCCAGGCACCCGCCGCGCCCCACGCCGCGGCGCCCCACGGGCCCGCGCCCCAGGGATGCCAGTAGGGCCCCCAATACGGGCCCACCGCCGTGCTCCAGGGCCAGCCGGCCGCGAAGCCGAAGGCGAAGCCTTCCGCCGCGCCGAGGGCGAAGCCGGCGCCGAGGCCGTAGGTGACCGGGCAGGAGATCCAGTAGCTGCCCACATAGCCGGGGCAGGAATAGCCGGTGCCGTAGACCACGGTGCCCTCGGGCCCCAGCACCACGCCCATGTAGCCGGGCGTGTAGCCCACCACCACCGCGTCCGGCGTGCTGCCGTAGATGCGCACGTAGGTGACATAGTGCACCGGCGAGGAGACGGGGATGGTGTAGATGGCGTCCGGCACCACGTCCGTGACCTTCCACGGCCCCTGGGGCGAGGTGGCGACGAACCAGATGCCGTTGGCCACCGCGTAATAGCGCTGGCTGTTGAAGCGGATCACCGGCACCGGGGTGTTCACCGCATAGGCGAGCGCGGTGCCGGAGATGGGCTCGAAGCGCGCGGCGCCCTCATAGACGACGTTAAGCGGCACGTCGCGCTTCACGGTCGCCGTCTGCGGGATGGTGGAGGCGATGAGCGCCTCCTTCGCCTGCGGCGTGCCGGCCACCGAGACCAGCACGTTGGCCTTCGGATCGTTGGGGTTGATCTTCGCGAAGTCCTTCGGAAGCGCGTTGGAGGGCACGAACGCCCACGGCCCCTTGAGGTCGGCGGCCTTGAACCAGCGGCCGGCGATGAGGACGTAATAAGTGTTGGTGCTGGTCTCCAGGAACACCGCATGGTCGGCATTGTTCATGGTGAGCAGGTTGGTGCCCACCACCGGCAGCATCTGCGGCTGGCCCTCGGTCTGGATCAGCTCGGTGGGCACGCTGGTCACCAGAATGGCCGGCGGCGGCGTCACGGGCTTGCCGTCCTGCCCCAGGAGGGGGGCGGCGGCCAGCTCGTCCGTGGCCTTCTTGGCGGCGGCGACGAGCGCGTCGGAGGGCTTGGGCGTGACCACCCAGCTGCTGTCGAGGCCGGTCGCCTCATACCAGGTGCCGGCGGCCTGCAGGTGGTAGGTGCCGGCCTGATCCAGCAGCAGGAGCGGGCGGGTGTTGATGACCCGCTGGAAGCCCGTCACGCCGGTGATCGGCCGCAGCACCGGCTGCCCGGCGACGGGCACCTGGACGGTGTTGGAGGTGGTGAACAGGATCTGCGGCGGCGTGTTGTCCACCGGCTGGGTCTTCAGCTGCGCCAGCTCCTTGTTCACGGCATAGCTCGCCTGCAGCTGGTCGAGCGGCACGGTGAGCCCTTCCGGAGGCAGGTGGGCCTGGAGGGTGCTGCGGATAAGATCAGCCTTGCCGGGGTCGGTGGGCACCTCCACCCCGGTGATGGCGAAGCTGGCGATGTGGACGAGGCCGGCGGGCTTATCCACCGCCACGCGGCTGGTGAAGCGCACCATGCCATAGGTGGGAGCACCCGCCTTGGAGCCGATGGCCACGGCGGCGCGACCGCTCATCTGGTCCCCGTCCCACGCATCGATCTGGGGCTGGTAGAGCTGGATCTGGTCGTTGTCAGAGGTCGCGTAGGTCCGCGGCCAGGGGGTCGGGGCGCTGGCGTCGTTCGCGCTCGCGGCGGGCGCCGCGGCGGGCTGCTGGGCGCCCGCCTGCGGTGCGCCGAGCAGTGTGAACATGGCAGCGGCGACCAGGACCGGCCACTCAGGGCGACGGCTGCGGGCACGTGCGGCACCCAGGCCGCGGGTTGGTGACCAGGTCATGGATCTGTCCTCTTCACCCCGGATCGCAGGGCGCGCAGGCGTACCATGTTCGTCCGTTCTCGTCTGCCGCCAAGCTGGGAGAAGGCAGCACAATTTCATTCCCAAAGATGGCCGGTGAAGCCGTTTTGACATGACACCGCGCGCCCCCTTTGGGTCCCTTGCGGTGCAATGCAAATTCAGTTTACCTCCCAACTTGGCGTTGTACCCATCGCATGCGCCACGCAATCATGGGGAATGACATGAACAAGTATGTCGCCGAGTTCATCGGCACTGCGGTTCTGGTGCTGTTCGGCTGCGGCTCGGCGGTGCTGACAGGCTATGTGAGCGCGCCGATCGGCATGCTCGCCATCGCCTTTGCCTTCGGCCTGGCGGTGACGTCCATGGCTTACGGCATCGGTCACGTGTCCGGCTGCCACATCAATCCGGCGGTCACCGTCGGCGTATGGGCGGCGGGGCGCATCCCCGCGTCGGAGGTGCCGCTCTACTGGCTCGCCCAGGTGCTGGGCGGCATTGCCGGCGCCGGCATTCTCTACATCGTCGCTTCGGGCAAGCTCGCCGGCTTCGATGCCGCCACCGCCGGCCTCGGCCAGAACGGCTGGGGCGAGGGCTACGGCGGAGGCTACGGGCTCGGGGCCGCCATCGTGGCCGAGCTGGTGGGCACCTTCGTGTTCCTGGTGGTGATCCTCGGCTCCACCTCCAAGGCCGGCATCACCCAGGCCGCCGGCCTCGCCATCGGCCTGTCGCTGGTGATGATCCACATCGTCTTCATTCCGGTGACCGGCGTGTCCGTGAACCCCGCCCGCTCCATCGGCCCGGCGCTGTTCGTGGGCGGCAAGGCCCTGAGCCAGCTGTGGCTGTTCATCGTGGTGCCGCTCGTGGGCGCGCTCCTCGCCGGCCTGCTGTTCAAGCTGAAGGTTCTGGAGGACTGAACCCTCCGGGCATGAAAAAGGGGATGCGCCCTGGGCGCATCCCCTGTGATGGTCGGCCGTGATCTCACACCCTCGGCCCCGGTCGTCGACCGGCGCCAGAAGGGTCTCGCTCACGCGCCGCGCTGGCTTGGCCGAAGGCCCGCGAGGCTGCCTCAGGGGCCTTCGGCATCACTCCGCCGCGGCGGCCGTCGCGGCCTTGGCGGCGCGGGCGGCGCGCACCCCCGCGCCATACTCCGGGTGCACCTTGTCGAACAAGGCGATCTGCCGCGCCGCGATCTCCTCGGGGATGCCCGCCATGGCGTCCGCGAGATTGGAGAACAGGCGCGCGCGCTCTGCCGCGTCGAACAGCTCGAACAGCGCCCGCGGCTGGCTGAAGTCGTCATTGCCGGCGCGATGGTCGTAGCGGGCCGCATCGCCCGAGATCTTCAGCGGCGGCTCGGCGAAGGCGGGGTCCTCCTTGGCGCCGTTGAAGGAGTTGGGCTCGTAATAGGCGTCCGTGCTCCCGCTCGCCTGCGGGAAGAAGCGCATGGCGCCGTCCTTATGATAATTGTGCACCGGGCACTTGGGCGCGTTCACCGGCAGGTGCTCGTAATGGGTGCCGAGCCGGTAGCGATGGGCGTCCGCATAGGAGAACACCCGCGCCTGGAGCATCTTGTCCGGCGAGAAGGACACGCCGGGCACGATATTGGAGGGCGAGAAGGCGACCTGCTCGATCTCGTTGAAATAGTTCTCCGGGTTGCGGTTCAGCTCGAGGACGCCGATGTCGATCACCGGATAGTCCTTGTGCGGCCACACCTTGGTGAGGTCGAACGGATTGTAGGAGGTCTTCTCCGCATCGAGCTCGGGCATCACCTGCACCTGTACCGTCCACTTGGGGAAGTCGCCGCGGGCGATGGCGCCGAACAGGTCTTCCTGGGTGGATTCGCGGGTCTTGCCCACCACCCCGGCGGCCTCGGCATTGGTCCAGTGGCGGTGGCCCTGCCGGGTCTTGAAGTGGAACTTCACCCAGAAGCGCTCATTCTCGGCATTGATGAACGAATAGGTGTGCGAGCCGTAGCCGTTCATGTTCCGCACGCCCACCGGCAGGCCGCGGTCCGAGAACAGGATGGTCACCTGGTGCAGGCTCTCCGGCGAGAGCGACCAGAAGTCCCACATGGCGGTCGGCGAGCGCAGGTTGGTCTGGGGGTGGCGCTTCTGGGTGTGGATGAAGTCCGGGAACTTGTAGGGGTCGCGGACGAAGAACACCGGCGTGTTGTTGCCCACGAGGTCCCAGTTGCCCTCCGGTGTGTAGAACTTCAGCGCGAAGCCGCGCACGTCGCGCTCGGCGTCCGCCGCGCCCAGCTCGCCGGCGACCGTGGAGAAGCGGGCGATCATGGGCGTCTGCGCGCCGGGCTGGAGCGCCTTGGCCTTGGTGAAGCGGGAGATGTCGCCGGTGATGGTGAGGGTGCCGTGGGCACCCCACCCCTTGGCGTGCACCACGCGCTCGGGAATGCGCTCGCGGTTCTGGTGCGCGAGCTTCTCGACGAGCTGGTAGTCCTGCATCAACACCGGGCCGCGGGCACCGGCGGTGAGGGCGTTCTGGTTGTCGGCGACAGGGGCGCCGGCGGTGGTGGTGAGGGTCGGTCGGCTCATGCGTCTCTCCTCGCTTCGGGCCCGTGGGGCGTCGGGCTGGGATCGGGGGCCAACATGGCTTGGTTCCAAGATAAGGACAAACCAGATTGCAGGGCAGTGACCGGAAGATAATCCGATCGCACGCTCTCGCCGGGTCAGATTCCCGTGATGGAGCACGTGGCGCGGTGAGCGGGTGCGGCACCGGACGCCCGCGCGAGAGCTATGGACCGAACCGCGAAGCGATCGTCCCCGAGATTGAAGCCCGCCACGGACGTTCCTTCTGCGGTGCGGCCCGTGCGCCCGCGAGAGGGGTGTGAAACGGCGCCCGCTTGGCGCCGCCACGTCAGGTTCAGGCCGGCAGGCGGAAATGCAGCTCCCAGCACCCGTCGACACGCTGGACGCGCAGGTCGGGCGCGAGCTGGGTGAGGAGGTAGCCCGCAAGCTGCGTGGTGAGGTCGGGGTTTTCCAGCAGGTCCTCGGCGGAGGGCGGGCGGTTCGCCAGCGGCGGGGCCATACCCTGGTAGCGCAGCATCACGTCGAAGATGACGTCGTTGTAGCTGGTGGCCACCTCGATCATGGGGTGCTCGCGATCGACGAAATCCCGCCCGATGAGGTCGATCGCCTGCCATGCCACATGGGCCGCGTGCCGGACCACATCGACCCGCGCACCCCAGCGCCCGCCCTCGGATTCCAGGAACTCCGCCACTTCGTCGTGGGTGGTGGCGCTGGCCGGAAAGTGGCGCACCACCCGGCGCCTGTTGCCGATGCGGAAAATGGCGATGAGCGTCACGGTCACCAGGACCGACACCGCGAAGGCGGAGAAGGTGATGAGGCGCAGCTCGGGAAAGTGCCCCTCGATCAGCGCCCGCAGCGGCTCGTAGGCCATGGCGGTGACGAAGCCCATGCCGATGGCGAGCACCTTGCGCGCGTCAAGAACCCGGCTCGCCACCAGCTGGAGGCCGTTCACCGTGGTGAAGGTGGCGAGGAACAGGAACAGCGCGCCGGTCACGGCATCAGGCAGCACGATCCAGAAGCCGACGATCTTCGGCAGCACCGAGCACAGGATCAGCAGGCCGCCGGTCCAGAAGGCGAGGGTGCGGGCGGTGCAGCCGGAGGCGGAAGCGAGCGCCACCGCGCCGCCCGAGGCCACCATGGGCAAGGCGTTGAGCGCACCGGCGAGCACATGCATCACCCCTTCGGCGCGGATGCCCCGGCCGATGGAGACGAGGTCCGGCCCCTTCCAGTCGCGGTCGTTGTTGCGCTGGGCGATGGTCTGCACGCCGATCGAGGTCAGGGCGAAGACGAAGCCGGTGACCACGAACGGAACGATGGGGCCAAGCTGGAAGTCCCAGCCGAACAGGGGCAGGCGCGGGAAGCTCACCCAGGAGGCGTCCCGGACCACCTCGATCTCCTGCGGATCGAGCATGCCGGTCGCCGCGGACACGAGGAAGCCCACGGCGAGGCCGATGAGATTGGTGAACAGCCGCAGCCAGCTGCGCACGTAGACATGCAGGATGACGAGGGTCGCGAGCGTCAGCACCGCGATTCCGACATGGGCGATGGGATGCCCCACCGGGGTGTTGAAGATCAGCACCAGGCCCTGTTGGCCGAGGCCCACGCCGATCAGGAACACCGCGAACCCCGCCACCTCGATGGTGAAGATGCCCCGCAGGCGCACGATCACGAACGAGAACAGGATCTGCGTCACGCCCACCACCGCCACCATGGTGAAGTTCTGGGCGAGGTTGAGCCCGGCCGAGGAGGCGTAGATCAGCGCCGGGATGGCGGCGGTGGTGCACTGGAGCGGATAGAACAGCCCCGCGCCGAGCCCGAACCGGCCGAGCCCCTGGAGAATCACCACGATGCCGCCGCAGAGCAGCGTCGTCGCAGAAAGGTCCAGGAACTGCTGGGTGCTCAGGCCGAGCCGCGTGGCCGCAAGGCCAGGCACGCCCAGCAGGGCCACGAGGAACGCCATCTGCTGCAGCGCCGACAGCAGCGCAAACCGCACCGGCGGCACGTCGTTGACGCCGTAGACGAGGTTTTCCGGCTTACGCATGGGGCCGCCGCCGCTTCAGAGCAAGTCCCCGCGCGGTTTCGCGAAGGGAATTGCGACAAACCAAGAACCTGGGATCGCTGGCGCGCTTCGAAGAAGCGCGGAAGCGACCTAGGTGACGGGGAGCATCGGCGTGCCCGGCGCGTCGGTCGCCCACAGGTCGCCGCTGTCGAGGTCGAACCACCAGCCGTGCAGCCGGAGCGTGCCGGCCTCCACCCGCTCGCGCACCCAGGGATAGGTCATGAGGTTGTCCAGCGAGCCCAGGACCGAGGCGCGCTCGGCGAGATAGGGCACCTGCTTCAGGTGCTCGAGGGACATCTCGCGCGTGCCGCCCTCCGCCGCCTCGTCGGGGATGTGGAGCCGGCTCGCTGCCAGCGCCATCTCCACCCAGGGGCCGACGAACTCGCGCGGCGGGCGCGCACCGCCGGCGGTGGCGAGCATGGCCTGGATGCCGCCGCAGCGGGCATGGCCGAGCACCACGATATGGTCCACGCCGAGGTCGCGCACCGCATATTCCAGGGCCGCGCCGGTGCCGTGCAGGCCATCGTCCGGCGCGTAGGCCGGCACGAGATTGGCCACGTTGCGCACCACGAACAGCTCGCCCGGCAGCGCGCCCGACAAAAGCGCGGGGTCGACACGGGAATCCGAGCAGGAGATCATGAGCGTGGCCGGGCTCTGGCCCTTCTGGGCGAGGCGCGCCATCAGCTCCGGATCGTCCTCGTAGAAGCGCGTCTTGAAGTGGCGGACACCCTCGATGAGATGGGAAATGTCACGGCACCCCTGCCCTTCGGGGTGCTCGTGGCCATGATGGGATCCCTCGTCCGTCACAAGCCCCTCCTTGCCCGCGGCTCTGCGGCCGGTCCCCTTCCGCGCGGTCGCCGGAAGCCTGTGCTTTCGTACCGGAATTGGCGCACTGCGGGAAGAGCCAAAGCCTGAGCGCGCCGTCATCCGCGCAGCGCGGGAGAAGGCGGTGGACCGTTCCCGGGCGGGCCTCCGCGCGGAGGTAACGAAGAACGGCCGCGGGGGGCCTGCAGTGCCCTTCCCTGCCTGCCAGGCAGCTCTCCATGGACCGCCCCGCCGAAGCCGCCTCTGGCGCCGTTTTCCGCCGGAGCGGGTGTGCGCGCCGCGCGCCGCCTTGCCTTGAGGGCCGTTCGCGGCTAATCCGCCGGGGGCGGGCGAAGATGCGCCTGCCGCCCAACAGGTCGGGGCGCGGCCGCCTCACGCGCCGAGGCGCCGCCCCGCCGTGAGGACCCGATGGCTCAGGACGGACTTTCCTATCGCGACGCGGGTGTCGACATCGACGCCGGCAATCGCCTCGTCGATCTCATCAAGCCGCTGGTGAAGGCCACCGCCCGCCCCGGCGCGGACGCCGACATCGGCGGGTTCGGCGGCATCTTCGACCTGAAGGCCGCCGGCTATGCCGACCCGCTGCTGGTGGCCGCCACCGATGGCGTGGGCACCAAGCTGAAGATCGCCATCGAGACCGGGGTGCACGACACCATCGGCATCGACCTCGTGGCCATGTGCGTGAACGACCTGGTGGTGCAGGGCGCCGAGCCCCTCTTCTTCCTGGACTATTTCGCCACCGGTCGGCTGGCGCCCGACGTGGGCGCGAACATCGTGGCCGGCGTCGCCCGCGGTTGCCGGGAATCGGGCTGCGCGCTGGTGGGCGGAGAGACCGCCGAGATGCCCGGCATGTATGCCGACGGCGACTACGACCTCGCCGGCTTCGCGGTGGGCGCGGTGGAGCGCCACGGCCTCCTGCCCCGGCCCAACGTCGCGCCCGGGGACATGATCCTCGGCCTCGCTTCGGCGGGCGTGCATTCCAACGGCTATTCGCTGGTGCGCCGCATCGTCGAGCGCACCGGCCTCGCCTGGGACGCGCCGGCGCCGTTCGCCCCCGAGGCGAGCCTGGGCAAGGCCCTGCTCACCCCCACCCGGCTCTATGTGAAGAGCACCCTGCAGGCCATCCGCGCCACCGGGGCGGTGAAGGCGCTCGCCCACATCACCGGCGGCGGCATCACCGAGAACCTGCCGCGCGTGCTGCCCAAGGGCACACTCGCCCGCATCGACCTTGCCAACCTCATCGTGCCGCCGGTGTTCCGCTGGCTCGCCACCGCCGGCGCGGTGGAGAGCGAGGAAATGCTGCGCGCCTTCAACTGCGGCGTCGGCATGGCCGTGGTGGTGCCGGCGGAGCTGGAAGAAAAAGTGGCGGACACCTTCGCCGATGCCGGCGAGACCGTGCTCCGCCTCGGCGCCATCGAGCCCGCGGCCCACCCGGACGATGCGCCCCGCGTGGTCTATGACGGCGCCGCCGATTTCGGATTCACCGCATGACCATGCAGGAACGCGCCGCCCCTGCCCGCAGGCGCGCGGCGGTGCTGATCTCCGGTCGCGGCTCCAACATGGCGGCGCTGGTGCGCGCCGCCGCCGCGCCGGACTTCCCGGCCGAGATCGCCCTGGTGCTCTCCAACCGCGCTGACGCCGCCGGCCTTGACTTCGCCAAGGCCCACGGCATCCCCACCCGCGTGCTGAACCACAAGGGTTTCGCCGACCGCCTCGCCTTCGATGCCGCCCTCGACGGCACGCTGCGGGAGGAAGGCATCGAGATCGTGTGCCTCGCCGGCTTCATGCGCCTGCTCACGCCCTGGCTGGTGGAACGCTGGCGCGACCGGATGATCAACGTCCATCCCTCGCTGCTGCCCAGCTTCAAGGGCCTCCACACCCATGAGCGGGCGCTGGAGGCGGGGGTACGGGTGCACGGCTGCACCGTCCACTTCGTGCGCGCGGAGATGGACGAGGGCCCCATCATCCTCCAGGCGGTGGTGCCCATCGAGCCCGGCGATACGCCGGACCTGCTGGCCGACCGGGTGCTGACCCAGGAGCACGTGATCTACCCCAAGGGCCTGGAGCTGCTGGCCGCCGGCCGCCTCCACGTGGCCGGCGAGCGGGTGGAGATCGCCGGGGTCGAGAGCGGCCTGAAGCCGCTGATCGCGCCGAAGGTCTGACAGCCGGGCGATCTTTTCGCGCCGGCCGCCCAGAAGGCCCCCGCGCCCCGCGCGCGGGGGCCGGACCTGTCCGGCGCGGATCGCGGCGCTGAGGGCCCGCAGCCGGCCGCCGGCCTATTGCGCCCCGGCCTCGCGCTCCACCCGGGCGAGGCGCACGCGGTTGTCATGGAAGGCGGCGCCGCCCACCGGCGCCACCGGGTCCGCGCCGGTGAGGGTGTTGATGCCGCGTCCCTCCCGGTGGGCGCGGTTGGGCTGGATCTGCTCGGATACCACCACGCCCCGCCGCAGCCCGTCGAACAGGCGGGCGCGCAGCAGCACCCGGCCGCGGGCGCTTTCCACCATCACCATGTCGCCTTCCGCGATCCCCTCCGCCTCCGCATCCCCGGGGTGGATGAGCAGGGAGGGCGCGCCCTCCCGCCCGGCCGAGGTCGCGGTCTCCGTGAAGGTGGAGTTCAGGAAGTTGCGGGCCGGCGCCGTCACCAGCCGGTAGGGATGCTCAAGGGTCGCCTCCTCGGTCACCGCCCAATGGTCGGGCAGGGCTGGCATGTCCGCCACCGGCCCGAACTTGCCCGGCGCCGCGAAATTCAGCCCCGCCCAGTCGGCCGCGAAGTGGAAGCGCCCGTCCGCATGGCCGAAGCCCTCGAGGAAATGGGCCTGCGCGAACGGCGGCGCCACGTCCAGGAAGCGCGCCGTTTCCAGCGCATCGAGCGTGCCGCGCCCGCTCGCCCGCAGGGTCCAGTCGATCAGCTCCCGCGGGCTCATGCCGAAGCCGGGGTGGGCCGCGCCCACCCGCGCCGCCAGCGCACCGATCACCTCATGGTTGGAGCGGCATTCGCCCGGCGGCTCCACCAGCTTCGGCCCGAGCAGGATGTGGGGGTGCCCGCCGGCCTGGTAGAGGTCGTCATGCTCGGTGAACATGGTGGCGGGTAGAACGATATCCGCCATGCGCGCGGTGTCGGTGAGGAAATGCTCGTGCACGGCCACGAACAGGTCCTCGCGGGCAAAGCCGGCGCGCACCTTCTCCTGGTCGGGCGCCACCGCCAGGGGATTGGTGTTCTGGATCAGCATGGCCTTCACTGGCGGTCCGCCCGCGAGCGCCTCGCCATCCCCCGTCAGGATCGGCCCGATACGGGACTGATCGAGCGCCCGCACGGCGGCATCGCGCGCGTCGAGCCCTTCGATCATAGTCTTGTTCCAGCCGTAGATGCCGGACATGGAATGCACCGCGCCGCCACCCTCGTGCTGCCACGCCCCGCTCACCACCGGGATGGAAGCCACCGCGTGCATGTTCACCGCGCCGTTGCGCGTGCGCGAGACGCCGTAGCCGATGCGGAAGAAGGCGCGCGGCGTGGTGCCCACCAGCCGCGCGTAAGCCTCGATCTCCGCCTCCGGAAGGCCGGTGAGCGCTGCGGCCCAGGTGGGGCCGCGCGCCTTCAGGTGCGCCTCCAGCGCATCGGTGTCGCGGGCGTAGCGCTCCAGATAGGCACGGTCGGCGAGCCCGTCGCGGAACAGCACATGCATCACCGCGCAGGCGAGCGCCCCATCGGTACCGGGCCGGATGAGGAGGGGAATATCCGCCTGTTCCATGGTGGGCGTGCGATAGACGTCCACCACCGCGATCTTCGCGCCCCGTTCCTTGCGGGCGCGCACGGCGTGGGTCATCACGTTCACCTGGGTCGCCACCGCGTTGGTGCCCCACAGGGTCACGAGATCTGACACCGCCATCTCGCGCGCGTCGGCACCGGAGATGCGGCCAGCGCCGGCGAGATAGCCGCTCCAGGCCGGGTTCACGCAGATGGTGGAGAAGAAGCGCGAATACCCCTTGGCATGGGTGAGGCGGTTGATGCCGTCGCGCATCACGAGGCCCATGGTGCCGGCGTAGTAATAGGGCCACACCGATTGCGCGCCGTGCGCCTGCTCGGCCGCCAGCAGCGCCTGCGCCACCCGGTCCAGCGCCTCGTCCCAGGAGACGGGCCGGAACTGGCCGGAGCCCTTGGGGCCCGTGCGCAGGAGCGGGGTGGTGAGCCGGTCGGGATGGTTGGCGCGCTCGGCGTAGCGGGCGACCTTGGCGCAGACAACGCCCGCCGTGTAGCTGTTGTCCTTCGCGCCCCGGACGCGCCCGATGCGGCCCGAAGGCTCTATCTCCACCTCCAGCGCGCAGGTGGAGGGGCAATCATGCGGGCAGGCGGAGGCGCGGACCTGGGGACGAGCCGGAGACGGGGCGGACAGCGGGGCGACGCGGGTGTTCATGGCTTGAACTTTAGCCCTGGAGCATTTTCAAGCGAAGCGGATACTCACGCGCATCAAGAAAATGCGTGCGCCTATTACCGGAAGTGATGGCCGCACGCCGATGCGAGCGGAAGGCGTCCCCAGCGCACCCGGAAGAGCCCCTTTTTCACGCGCCGCCGCAAAGCCTTGAGACCGCGCGAGCGTGTTCAGGCCGCTTCGCGGGAGGCTGCCCGGCGGCGCAGGAGGAGGCCCGCCGCCACCACCAGCGCGGCGCCCGCGATGCCCGCCACATAATGAGGGAGCGCCGCCGGATGCAGGCCGTGCTCGTTCTCCACCACCAGGGCCGGATCGAGGCGAGCGAGGGCATCGAGCACCAGCACGTCGCGCATCATCATGTCGCCGGCGATCCAGCCGAGCAGTGCCGCGCCGGCCCAGATGAGCAGCGGGAAGCGCTGCAGCAGGCCGAGCAGCACCTGCGCCCCGAACACGATGAGCGGGATGGTGAGAAGCAGGCCGAACACGAACAGCTCCGCATGCCCGCGCGCGGCGGCGGCCACAGCCACCACATTGTCGAGGCTCATCACCGCATCGGCGATGGCGATGGTGCGCACCGCCTTGAACAGGGTGTCGGCGGCCTCCACCTCCTGGCCGTCGTCCTCCTCGCCGGTGGCGAGCTTGATGGCGATCCAGAACAGGAGCAGCGCGCCCAGCACCTTCAGCAGCGGCACGCCCAGCAGCACGGAGACGGCGAGCGCGAACACGATGCGCAGCACCACCGCGGCGGCAGCGCCCAGCAGGATGCCCCACTTGCGCTGCGCCTTCGGCAGCGAGCGGCACGCGAGGGCGATCACCACGGCATTGTCGCCGGAGAGCAGCAGGTCGATCCAGATGATCTGCAGCAGCGAGAGCCAGAAGGTGGGGGAAGAAAGGTCCATGAACGTGTCCCGTCGGTTCCGCGAGGGTCCGATCGCTTCGGAGAACCGGCGGAGCGCCGGTCTCGGCATCCGGGCGAGGGGCCCGGCCGGGCGGAGAGGCCGCGGGTTCCGGGCGGCGGCCGGGCGAAGGCCCGTCCTGCGTCGCCTGCGACGGGTGTCTTAAGGTGAAGTGCCGGCGGCGTCCAGAGCGGCGGGCGCCGGAAGCGGCTAGGCCGCGGGGATGTGATGGCGGCGCGGGCGGGGCCCGCGGCCGTCGGGAACGAGGAGAGCCCGGCCGTCCGGTGCCGGGCTCCCGCCGGCGTCAGCCGACGATCTCGTTGCCCGCGAAGAACTGGGCGATTTCCACCGCGGCGTTCTCGATGCTGTCGGAGCCGTGGGCCGAGTTGGCCTCGATGGACTCGGCGAACAGCTTGCGGATGGTGCCCTCGGCCGCATTGGCCGGGTTGGTGGCGCCCATCACGTCACGGTACTTGGCAACGGCGTTCTCGCCTTCCAGCACCTGCACGACCACCGGGCCGGAGGTCATGAAGGCCACGAGCTCACCGAAGAAGGGGCGCTCCTTGTGGACCGCGTAGAAGGTCTCGGCCTGGGCCTTGGTCATCAGCACGCGCTTCTGCGCGACGATGCGCAGGCCAGCCTTCTCGATCACGGCGTTCACGGCGCCGGTGAGATTGCGACGAGTCGCGTCGGGCTTGATGATCGAGAAGGTGCGCTCGATCGCCATGGGGATCGTCCTGTCTTTGATGGGAGGGATATGCCGCGCCGTTGCGCGATGGCGCGGCTCTTAGCAGGGGCGCCCGCGCCGGGCAAGGGAGGCCGGCGCATGGGTGGGACGCGCGGGCCCCGCCTCAGGGTCGCGGCGGGGCCGTCGCTTCGGTGTCCCGCAGGATGGCGCCAATGGCGCGGTCCACCGCCAGCGCCGCCGGAAACGCCACCGGCACGCCCAGCACCCGCGGCCAGAACAGCGGCTCCTTGATGGCGCCCAGGAACTGCGCCGCCGCCAGCGTCGGGTCGAGCCCCGGCGAGAGCCGGCCATGGGCGGCAAGCACCTCGAAATACGCGGAAAGGCCCTTCACCGCCGGCTCCTTGCCAGCCGCGAAATAGGCCTGGGACAATTCGGGGAAGCGTGGCGCCTCGGCGATCACGAGGCGCAGCAGGGGGATCACGTCAGGCCGGTCCCAGTGGGCCTGGAGGTGATCGACATAGGCCGTGAGTACCACCCTGGGGTCGTCCTCCACGTCGCCCGGCAGCGGCGGCGCGCGGCGCAGGTGCGACCACGCCGCATCGATCACCGCCGTGAACAGGTCCGCCTTGCCGGCGAAGTGGTGGTAGAGCGTGCGCTTGGATACGGGCGCGGCCGCCGCCACCGCATCCATGGACGTGCCCTCGTAGCCCCGCTCCAGGAACAGGATGCGGGCCGCCGCGCGAATGCGCTCCACCGCCCCGCGCCGGCCGCCGGAGGGGGGCGCGGCTGGGCCCTCCCCTTCACGGACGGCCCCCTGCGCCTTGGCGCGCGGGCCACCGCCCTCTTCCGGTGGCGGCGCCTCCTCGCGGCGGCGCGCGGCCGGGACCCTGGGAGCCTGCTGGCGGGTCTTCTCCATCTGCTGATCCGGTCGTCTTCAACGGGGCCTTGGCGCGCCGCGACGCAGCCGGCGATTGACAAAGTAAACGGTACGGTTTAGTTTACATTCCTGTCCGGTGCCTTCACGCGCCGGCACCCCATTCCCCGAGACATGAGGTCCCGCCATGGACCATCCCCTCCTGAACCAGCGCCCGCTCGGCCGTTCCGGCATCACCGTGTCCGCCATCGGCCTCGGCTGCATGGGCATGTCGGAATTCTACGGCCCCAGCGACGATGCGCAATCGCTCGAAACCCTCGCCGCCGCGCTCGACCTGGGCATCACCTTCCTCGACACCGCCGACATGTACGGCGTCGGCCACAACGAGCGCCTGCTCGGCCGCTTCCTGAAGGGACGGCGCGACCAGGTGGTGCTCGCCACCAAGTTCGGCAACGTGCGCGGGCCCAATGGCGAGCGCCTCGGCGTGGACGGCAGCCCCGCCTACGTGCAACGGGCCTGCGAGGCCAGCCTGCAGCGGCTCGGCATCGACACCATCGACCTCTACTACCAGCACCGGGTGGACCCCAGGACCCCCATCGAGGAGACGGTGGGCGCCATGAAGGCACTGGTGGAGGCGGGCAAGGTGCGCTTCCTCGGCCTTTCCGAATGCTCCGTGGAAACCCTGCGGCGCGCCCACGCCGTGCATCCCATCACCGCCGTGCAGACCGAATATTCCCTGTGGAGCCGCGAGCCCGAGGCCGGGATGCTCCAGGCCTGCCGGGAGCTGGGCGTCGCCTTCGTGGCCTATTCGCCCCTCGGGCGCTCCTTCCTCACGGGCGCGGTAACCTCGCCGGATGCCCTGGCGGCGGACGACTTCCGCCACGCCAACCCGCGCTTCTCAGGCGAGGCTTTCGCCCGCAACCGCGCGCTGGTGGAGAAGCTCGCCGCCTTCGCGGCGCAGCGGGGCGCCACCGCCGCCCAGATCGCCCTCGCCTGGATCCTCGGCAAGCAGGACCACGTGATCCCGATCCCCGGCACCCGGCGCATCAAATATCTGAAGGAGAACGTCGCAGCCGCCGCGCTCCGCCTGACGGCGCAGGAGATCGCCACGCTCGACACCCTGTTCCCGCCCGAGGCGGTGGCCGGCACCCGCTACGCCGCCCCCGCCATGGCGGGCCTCGGCCTCTGAGACCATCGGCACCGCTCACGGACCGGCGCCGATCAAGTTCGCGCAACCGCCTGCCAAGGGCCCGCAAGTCATGCTCGCGGGCCCTTGGCATAAGCACGCGCATTTTCCTCACGAGAACCGGCGCTCCATTCCGGGCGCGAGCATTGCAGCGGCCGCCTCAGGCGTGGCGCCGCCGCACCAGCACCGCGCCCTCGAACTCGAACACGAGGTCGCCGTGCTGGTTGGTGCCGGTGTTGTGGGAGCGCACGACGCCCCATTCCGGCTTGCTGCGGCTCGCGGACTTCTCCGTCACCTCGGTGGTGTAGGTGACGGTGTCGCCCGCATAGACCGGCTTCAGCCAGCGCATGTTGCGGAAGCCCGGCGAGGCGCCGGCGGCGCGCACCGGCCGCCCTTCGGCGATGGAGCGGGTCTGGTAGTCCATCAGGCACTTCATCCAGGTGGCGGCCGTGTGCCAGCCGGAAGCGCACAGGGCGCCGAAGGGCGAGCGCCGGGCCGCCTCCTCGTCCAGATGGAAGGGCTGGGGATCGTAGACCGTCGCGAAGGCGATGATCTCGTCGCGGGTGAAGGTGTGGCTGCCGAGGGTGGCGGAAAGGCCGATCTCGACGTCTTCGAAATAGTTCATGCGAGACGCGCCCCCGGATTGCGCCGTGCGATCATGATGACGCAGGTCTGGTCCACCACCGCGGCCTTGTCCGGCCGCACCAGCTCGAAGCGGAAGGTGACGAGGCCCATCTCCGGCCGGCTCTTGGAGGTGCGGGCCTCCACCACCGTGCGGCGCAGGGTCAGCGTGTCGCCCGGCCGCACCGGGGCGAGCCAGTTGTTCTCCGTCACGCCGGGAGAGCCAAGGCCGGCGGTGCGCAGCAGGAAGCCGTCGCAGACCAGCCGCATCAGGATGGCGCAGGTGTGCCAGCCCGAGGCCGCGAGACCGCCCAGCACCGATTTCGCGCCGGCCGCGGCGTCGAGATGCATGGGCTGGGGGTCGAACTCCCGCGCGAAGGCGACGATCTCCGCCTCGGTGAGGGTGTGGGACCCGAACGTCTTCACCTCACCGACGATGAAATCCTCGAAGAAGAAATCCGCCAACACGCGCCTCCCCTGTTTGCGCCGATCCAAGGGGAGGATGACGCAAACGTCAAGCTGCCGTGGGGAAGAGCGTGAACACCGGCGTGGCCGTGGCGTGGTCGGAAGCCTGGCCAAGAGTGCCGCTGGGACAGGAAAGCCGCGCCGCGGGGCGGCGTTCTACGGCGCGGCGGCAACCTCCACGGCGCCTTCCGGCGCCATGTGGCGCAGCTCGAAGGCCATCACCTCGGTGCCGTCGGCGCGCCGCGCGCTGTTGCGGCGGCGCACGATGGTCCAGCCCGGCCGGCTGCCGCTCGTGCGCGCCTCCACCACCTCGGTCAGGAAGAGCAGGGTTTCGCCGGCATGGACGGGCGCCTTCCACTCCAGCGCCCTCAGGCCGAAGCCCACCCCCACCGGCGAGACGACGCGCGGATGATCCGGCGGCAAGGCGGGCGCCGCCTCGTCCCCCATCGCCTCCACCGGCCCGAGAGCGCGCACGAACAGGCCCATCCAGACGCAGACCAGATGCCAGCCGGAGGCCACCAGGCCGCCAAAGGGCGACGCGCGCGCCGCCTCGGCGTCCACATGGAAAGGCTTGGGGTCGAACGCGCCGGCGAAGCGGACGATCTCCGCGGCGGTGAAGGTGAAGCGGCCGATCTCCCGCGCCGGCGCCATCCCCGGCCCCTGTCAGTTGGCGAAGCGGAAGTGCAGCACGTCGCCGTCGGCGACCACGTAGTCCTTGCCCTCCAGGCGGAAGCGCCCGGCCTCGCGGGCGCCGCTCTCGCCCTTGAACTTCACGTAGTCCTCATAGGCCACCGTCTCGGCGCGGATGAAGCCCTTCTCGAAGTCGGTGTGGATCACCCCCGCCGCCGCCGGCGCCTTGGTGCCCTTGGTGATGGTCCAGGCCCGCGCTTCCTTCGGCCCCACGGTGAAATAGGTGACCAGATTGAGCAGCTCGTAGCCGGCGCGGATCACGCGGTTGAGGCCCGGCTCGTCCAGCTCGATGGCCTCCAGGTATTCCTTCTGTTCCTCGGGCGGGAGAACGGCGATCTCGCTCTCGATCTTGGCCGAGACCACCACCGCCTTGGCGCCCTCCTCCTTCGCCCGCGCGAACACCTGCGCGGAGAGGGCGTTGCCGTCCTTGGCGGAGGCTTCCTCCACGTTGCACACGTAGAGCACGGGCTTGGCGGTCATGAGACCGAGCTGGGAGAACAGCTTCTCTTCCTCGGGCTTCACCTCGGCGAGGCGCGCGGGCTTGCCGTCGCGCAGCAGCACCAGGGCGCGGTTCATGAGGTCGAGGGTCTCCTTGGCCTCCTTGTCGGCGCCCTTGGCCTTCTTCTCCATGGCCGCGGCGCGCTTCTCCAGGCTCTCGAGGTCGGCCAGCATCAGCTCGGTCTCGATGGTCTCGATGTCGTCGACGGGGGAGACCTTGCCGTCCACGTGGGTCACGTCGCCGTCCTCGAAGCAGCGCACCACATGGGCGATGGCGTCGCATTCGCGGATGTTGGCGAGGAACTGGTTGCCGAGCCCCTCGCCCTTGGAGGCGCCGCGCACCAGGCCGGCGATGTCAACGAAGGTGAGGCGGGTGGGGATGATCTGCCCCGAGCCGGCGATCCCGGCAAGGGTGTCGAGGCGCGGGTCGGGCACCGCCACGTCGCCCACGTTCGGCTCGATGGTGCAGAAGGGATAATTAGCCGCCTGCGCCGCCGCGGTCTGGGTGAGCGCGTTGAAGAGGGTCGACTTGCCCACGTTCGGCAGGCCGACGATGCCGCATTTGAAGCCCATGGATCAGGTCTCGAACGGTCGGGGCCGGAAGGGCGGACCCGCATCGGGAGCCCGCGCCTGCGGCCGAGGTGAAAAGCTGCGCCGGAGGGCGCGCCGGGGAGAATCTCGCTGCCGCTCTTAGAGCATTTTCAAGCGAAGTGGATATTGGTTCGCGTGAAGAAAATGCGCAGTCGCAATAATCTGGAGCGATTGCCGCGAGCCGATGCGGGCGGAAAGCGCGCTAGAGCCTTTTCGGGCCAAGGGGAAAGCGGCCGGCGTGGAGAAAGCGCGTCCCCGAGCGGTGCAGTCAGCCCTTCTCGCCCACCCGCTTCTGGTCGCCGAAGCCCTGGGCATCCATGAACAGGTGCGCGCGGTTCTGGAATTCGTCGGGGCGGCCGGTCACCAACAGGTCGGCATGGTCGGCGCAGGCGTCGCACAAGGCGTCGAGCCAGCCCTTCTCAGCCTTGGCGAAATCGCCGAGCACGTAGGGCATCACCATCGCCTTGTCGCCGGGGTGGCCGATGCCGAGCCGCACGCGCCAATAGTCGTTGCCGCACTGGGCGGTGATGGACCTGAGGCCGTTGTGGCCGGCGTTGCCGCCGCCCTTCTTGATGCGCAGCTTGGCCGGAGGCAGGTCGAGCTCGTCGTGGAAGACGACGATGTGGTCGAGGGGGATCTTGAAGAAGCGCATGGCCTCGCCCACGGCGCGCCCGCTCTCGTTCATATAGGTCTCGGGAAACAGGGCGATCACCTTTTCGCCGGCGATCTCCCCTTCCGCCGCCATGGACTGGAAGCGCTTGCGCAGCGGCCCCAGCCGGTGCCGCCGGCAGATGGCGTCGAGCGCCATGAACCCGATGTTGTGCCGGTTGCCGGCATATTTCGGGCCGGGATTGCCGAGCCCTGCGAACAGGAACATGAGGCGCCTCCGGCCCGAAACGTGTCAGATCATCTTGTGTCCGCGAAGAACCGGAAGGCCGATCAGGCCTTGGGCTCCTCGGCGGCCGGAGCCGCAGCGGCGGGCTCGGGCGCCACGGTCGGGGCCACAACGGTGGCCAGGGTGTCGTCGCCGTGGCCGGCCCAGGTCACGCCCGCCGGGAGCTGCACCTTGGAGAGGTGGAAGATGTCGCCGAAATCGGCGCCGGTCAGGTCCACCTGCACCGACTCGGGAATGGCGTCAGCCGGAGCATCGAGCTCCACCGCATGGGCCACCACGTTGAGGGTGCCGCCCGCCTTGAGCGCCGGGGAGGCCTCCTGGTTCACGAAGTGAACCGGCACTTCCACGGTCACGGTCGAGCCCTTGGAAACGCGCAGGAAGTCCACGTGCAGGGGGAAGTCCTTCACCGGGTCCATCTGGTAGTCGCGCGGAATGACACGATGCTTGGTGCCGTCCACGTCGATCTCGAACAGGGTGGTGAGGAAGTGGCCGGCGTAGATGGCCTTGTTCGTCTCCTTGAAGTCCAGGGAGATCGTCACAGGCTCCTGCTTCTCGCCGTAGATCACGGCGGGCACGCGTCCGGCGCGGCGCTCGGCACGGGCGGCCCCCTTGCCGGCCCGCGGGCGCGCCACAGCCTTCAGTTCCTTGATGGCGGTCATGGCACTACTCGTCCTGAATTGGGGTTCAAAACGCCTGCGGCCGCAATCGCGGCCGCATGGCTCCGCGCGAAGGCACGCCTCCAGGGGGGCGCATGCCTCGTGCGAAGGCGCGCTTATAGCGGCGCTGCACCACAAATGCAACAACGGCGCCGACCGGCGGGCCGCCGCGACGGCGAACCGGGCCGACGGCGGCTACCTGGGCGTGTCGCCCTGGCAGGCGGCCGGGCGGCCCTGGCCGAACCAGTTGCCGCACTTGTCGCAGGCGGACAGGCCGAGCGCGAGGCCGGCGACCAGGGTGAGGCGGACCAGGACGCGCATGGTTGCTCCGGAAACACGAGCCGCGAACGCCGCGGCGAAACGGGGGAGACCATAACCGATCCGGCGCGCGAGGAAAGCCGCCGCGCGCGGTAGCCCGCCTGCCCCTGCGTCGTCCCTTGCCTCGCGCAGGCGCCCATGCCACGGTCGCGCACCCACGCCGCGCTTGAGCTTACGCCCGATCATGCTGCCCTCCTCTTCCCGCCCCGACCCCGGCGCATGGCCCCTGCCGGGCTATGTGGAGAGCCGCCTCGACCGCGCGGCCCATCACCGGGCCGATACCGCCGCGCTGCGCGGCCGGGCCGATGCCCGCGCCTATGCCTTCGGCGGCGAGCTGGTGGCGCTGAAGCCCGCCGCCAGCCCGGACGGGACGGACGAGCCGCGCCTCACCTTCTCAGAAGCCGCCCCCTGGTGCGGCGGAGAGGCGCTGTTCCTGGGCATGGAAGGGGAAGCCCCGCGCTTCGCCCTCGCCTTCGATCCCGGCCGGCGGGAGGAGATCGAGGCCCAGGGCTTCAAGGTGACGGACCTGCGCTCCATCGCCGCCGGGGGCCTGGTGGCGGCAGACCATCTCGGGCCCCTCGCCACCGGCAAGGCGCTCCTGGGCTGGCATGCCCGCCACCGCTTCTGCGCCAATTGCGGCACCCCCACCCGCGTGGTGGAGGCCGGCTGGCGGCGCGACTGCCCCGGCTGCGGCGCCCAGCACTTTCCCCGCACCGATCCCGTCTCCATCATGCTGGTCGCCCGCGGAGATTACTGCCTGCTCGGCCGCGCGCCGCATTTCCAGCCGGGCATGTGGAGCTGCCTCGCGGGCTTCATCGAGCCGGGCGAGACCATCGAGGACGCGGTACGGCGCGAGACCCTGGAGGAGGCCGGCGTCGCCGTGGGCCGGGTCTCCTACCATTCGTGCCAGCCCTGGCCGTTTCCCATGCAGCTCATGGTCGGCTGCCTGGCCGAGGCGACCTCCGAGGCCATCACCATGGACCCCAGCGAGCTGGAGGGCGTGCGCTGGTTCTCCCGCGCGGAGACCGCCGCGCTCATGGACCGCACTCACCCCGAGGGGCTGTTCGCTCCTGCGCCCGCGGCCATCGCGCACCACCTCATCCGCGCGTTCCTGGCGGGCGCGCATGCCTGAGGCGGCCCGCGCCCCCTCTGCCCTGCGCCGGCTGCTGGACCGGGCGTTCCCGCCGCCCGGCGGCGGCCCGCGCCATGGCCGCCGCCCCACCTCGCTCGTCTACGGCCTGAACGACCGCGTTCCGCCGCGCAGCCTCGCCGCCCTCGCCACCCAGCACGCCATGCTGGCGGTGACCTTCCTCATCTATCCCATCCTGGTCGCCGCCGAGGTCGGCCTGCCGCCGGACCAGACCCGCGCCATGCTCACGGCCTGCGCGCTCAGCATCGGCATCGCGACCATTCTGCAGTGCCTGCGCTCGCGGTTCGGCAGCGGCTATCTGGCGGTGCACATCCCCTCCCCCGGCGCCCTCCCCCTGGCCATACAGGCGCTCACCCTGGGCGGGCTGGGGCTGATGGCGGCCACCACTTTCGCGGTGGGCGTGGCGCAGCTGTTCGTGGCCCGGCTGGCGCGCCCGCTGCGGGTGCTGCTGCCGCCGGAGGTGTGCGGCGTGGCCGTGACCATGCTCGGGGTCTCGCTCGCCGGGCCCGCCCTGCGCCGCGCCCTCGGCCTGGGCGCCGAGACGGTGGTGGTGGACGGCGCGGCGCTGGCCGCCAGCGCCGCCACTCTGGGCCTTATCGTGGCCATCACCGTATTCGCGCCGCGCGGGCTGAAGCTGTTCGCGGTGATGACCGGCGCCGGCCTCGGCTGGGCGCTGGCGGCGCTGCTGGGGGTGGGCCACGCCGATGCGGCACGGATCATCGCCGAGGCCCCGCTCGTCGCCTGGCCGCAGCCCACCCTGCCGGACCTGCGGCTGGAGCCGAGCCTGCTGCCGCTGATGGCGCTGCTGGTGCTCATCAATCTGGTGGACGTGCTCTCCGTCACCGTCTCGCTGGAGCGCATGAACGATGCCGACTGGCGGCGGGCGGACATGCGGGCGGCGCAGCGGGCGGTCACCGCCTGCGGCATCGGCAACATGCTGAACGGGCTCACCGGCGGGTTCCAGTCGGGCCTGTCCTCGTCCTCGGTGGGCCTCGCCTTCGCCACCCAGGCCACCGCGCGGGTCATCGGCATCGCCGCCGGCGCGCTCATCTGCGCCATTGCCTTCTTCCCGAAGGCGATCGTGGCGCTCACCCTCATCCCGTCGCCGGTGATCGGCGGCATCCTGCTCTACACCTCCGCCTACCTGGTGGTGGCAGGCATGGATCTCATCGTCTCCCGGCGCCTGTCGGAGCGGCGGGTGTTCATGGTGGGGCTCTCGGTGCTGGCGGGGCTCTCGGTGGCGCTGCTGCCGCTGAAGGGGCAGATCCCCGCCGTGCTCCAGCCCCTGTTCTCCACGCCGCTCACCCTGGCGGCGTGCTGCGCCATCGTCCTCAACATGGTGTTCCGCATCGGCATCGCCCGCGAGACGGGGGAGGAGGTGCCGGAGGGCGCCCATGCCTTTCCCTTCGCCCGCGATTTCCTGGAGCGCCAGGGCGACCTGTGGGGCGCGCGGCGCGACGTGATCGCCGCCGCCATCCCCATCGTCGCCCAGGCGCTGGAGCTGGTCACCGACAGCGGGCTCGCGGAAGGGACCGTCGAGCTGCGCGCCCGCTTCGACGAGGCCCACCTCGACGTCTACCTGCTCTATGACGGGGAGATCGTGCAGCCGCCGAAGGAGCGCCCCTCGCCGGAAGCGCTCCTGGGCGACGCGCAGGAGGTGGCGGCCTTCACCGCCTACATGCTGCAGCGCCTCTCCGAGCATGTCCGCTTCGGCCGCAGCCAGGGCCGCGCCCGCATCGCCCTCCGGTTCGACCACTGAGACCACCGGCCCCGGCCGTCGACCGGCCCCGCATGGATTTCACCCAGACGGGGCCCGCTCTCACAGGCCGTCGGCGCCCACCCGCACGGTGGCCCGGAACGGATGGGCCGGATAGACGCCGAGGATCCGCATCTCGCGGGAGAAGAAGGCCAGTTCCTCCAGCGCGAGCTTCACGGAGCGCTGGTCCGGATGGCCGTCCACGTCGGCATAGAACTGGGTCGCGGTGAAGTGCCCGTCCATCTGGTAGGATTCTAGCTTGGTCATGTTCACGCCGTTGGTGGCGAAGCCGCCCAGCGCCTTGTAGAGCGCCGCCGGCACGTTGCGCACGCGGAACACGAAAGTGGTCACCACCGGGCCGCCTTCGGCCGGCGCCCATTCCCCGTTGCGCGCGAGCACGATGAAGCGCGTGGTGTTGTGCGCCTCGTCCTCGATATTCTCCCTGAGGATGTCGAGCCCGTAGATCTCGGCCGCGAGGCGCGAGGCGATGGCGGCGCGGGTGATGTCTCCCGCCTCGGCGACCTCGCGGGCGGAACCGGCGGTGTCGGCGCCGATGACCGGGGTCAGGGACAGCTCCGCGATGGCCTTGCGGCACTGGCCGAGGGCCATGACGTGGCTTTCCACGGTGCGGAGGGTATCGAGGCGCGCGCCCGGCACCGCCATGAGCTGGTGCGACAGCGGCAGGAAGTATTCGCCGACGATATTGAGCCGTGACTGCGGCATCAGGCGGTGAATGTCCGTCACCCGCCCGGCCACGGAATTCTCGATGGGAATCATCGCGAGCTCGGCCTGCCCGCCCTCCACGGCGGCGAAGGCATCCTCGAAGGTGGCGCAGGGCAAGGGCTCGTGGTCGGGAAACGCCTCCCGGCACGCGATATGGGAATTGGCCCCGGGCTCGCCCTGGAACGAGATGCGATGCATCCTCAACACTCACTTCCCGCGACGCTTCCCTAGGCGGAAGCCGCCTTGCCCGCTCCGGATGCGCGGGGATGTCCACCCCGAGCGGGACCCGATTTACCGCCATGACGCGCTGCGACGGGGCGCCGCGCCACCGCCGCAGCCTGGCCCCCCCCGCGCGCCCCTCCGGACGCCGGAGGGGAAGCGGGCAGCGCGCGCGAAAGCCTTGAAAGCCCGCCATCGGCGCCGTGCCTGCGGCCCGGTCCGGACCACCCGCGACAGGCCTGTGACGGCTCGGGCGCGCGCGTCTTAATACGGGTTGCGCCGTTCCAATCAAAGTGCTTAGTGTCGCCCGGAATGCGCGGGAGGGGTCCGCGCGCTACAAGAACACAGGGATAGGACGCACACCACCCGCGCGCTGCCCATTTCGCGGATCGGGATGCTCCAAAATCAAGGGCTTCGAGGGGCGTAGCGCCGATGACCTTTTTTGAATTGAACAAAATCGCAGGTGCCGTTCTGGCCACTCTGGCCTTCGTGGTGGGCCTGGGGATTGTCTCGCAGATCCTGTTCACGCCCGAGGCGCCGGCTCGTCCCGGCTTCGAGGTCGCGGTGCAGGACGCCAGTTCCGCTCCGGCCGCCAAGGTGGCCGAGCCCTCCATCGAGGAGCTGTTCGCCACCGCCTCGGTGGAGAAGGGCGCCACCGTCGCCAAGAAGTGCGCCGCCTGCCACAATTTCGCGGAAGGCGCCGGCGCCAAGGTGGGTCCGGACCTCTACGGCGTGGTGGGCCGCGATGTCGCCACCGTCGAGGGCTTCGCCTATTCCGCGGCCATGAAGGCCAAGGGCGGCAAGTGGACGCCGGAGGCCATCAACGCCTTCGTCACCAATCCGAAGGCCGCCGTGCCCGGCACCGCCATGGGCTTCGCCGGCCTGCCGAAGGCCGTGGACCGCGCCAACATCATCGCCTACCTGAACTCGCTGTCTCACAACCCGCAGCCGCTGCCCACCGCCGCCAAGTGACGGCTCGGGCCGTCGCCTGAAGCGACAGCATCGGGAACGCGGCGAGGGCTAAGGTTCGCAACAGACCGGCTCACGCCTTTGTCAGCCGCTTCGCACAAAAAAGGGCCGATCCGCGAGGATCGGCCCTTTTTGTTGCCGCCGGGCGCGGGCACCCTGCCGGCGGTTCGAGGCCGGGCCTCGGGCCTTTCCCTCGTCGCGGACAGGCCCATAATCGGGTATCCCGGTGAACAGCGGACCTGTCATCCGGAGTCGTCGATGCCCATGCTGCTCACCCGCCGTGCCTTCGCCCTTGCCACCGCCTTCGCGCCGCTGCTCGCGGGCCGCGGGTTCGCGCAGGAGGCCGCTCCGGCCGGGAGTCCCGCGCCGGCGAGCTCGGGCGAGGCGCGGGTGTTCCACCACGGCCTGTCGCTGATGGGCACGCCCAGGTACAAGGCGGGCTTTCCCCACTTCGACTATGTGAACCCTGACGCGCCGAAGGGCGGCCTGCTGCGGCTCGCCGAGGACGGCGGATTCGACACGCTCAACTTCGTCATTCCGCGCGGCAGCCTCGCGAGCGGGCTCAACCTCATCTACGACACGCTCATGACCGCCTCCTACGATGAGGTGGCCAGCGAATACGGCCTCATCGCCGAGAGCGTGAGCTACCCTGCGGACTTTTCCTCCGTCACCTACCGCCTGCGCGAAGGCGCGCGCTGGCATGACGGCACGCCCATCTCCGCCGATGACGTGGTGTGGTCGTTCGAGGTGCTGGTGGCCAACAATCCCAACCAGAAGTTCTACTATTCCCATGTGGTGAAGGCCGAGAAGACCGGCGCGCGCGAGGTTACCTTCACCTTCGACCAGGCCGGCAACCGCGAGCTGCCGCAGATCGTCGGCCAGTTCATGGTGCTGCCCAAGCACTGGTGGACCGGCACCGGCGCCGACGGCAAGCCGCGCGACATCACCCAGGGCACGCTGGAGCCGCCGCTCGGCTCCGGCGGCTACCGCATCAAGAGCGTGGTCCCGGGCCGCTCCATCGCGTTCGAGCGGGTGGAGGACTATTGGGGCAAGGACCTGCCCGTCAACATCGGCAAGGACAATTTCGGCGAAATCCGTTACGAATACTTCCGCGACGACACGGTGATGCTGGAAGCCTTCAAGGCGGACCAGTACGACTTCCGCGTGGAGAGCTCCGCCAAGAACTGGGCCACCGCCTATGACTTCCCCGCCCGCCGGGACGGCAGGGTGATCCTGGAGATGTTCGAGAACCGCGCCTCGGGCGTCATGCAGGCCTTCATCCCCAACCTGCGGCGCGAGAAATTCCAGGACCGCCGCGTGCGCCGCGCGCTCAACTACGCGCTCGACTTCGAGGGCATGAACCACGCTTTGTTCTTCGACCAGTACAAGCGCATCTCCTCCTATTTCTCCGGCACCGAGCTCGCCTCCTCCGGCCTGCCGCAGGGCCGCGAGCTGGAAATCCTGGAAACGGTGAAGGGCCAGGTGCCGCCGGAGGTGTTCACCACCGCCTACGCCAACCCCGTGAGCGGCGACGAAGACGCCCGCCGCGCCAACCTGCGCGCGGCCATGCAGCTCCTGAAGGAGGCCGGCTGGGAGGTGAAGAACCGCAAGCTGGTGAACGCCAAGGGCGAGCCCTTCACCATCGAGATCCTCATCGCCAGCCCCGCCTTCGAGCGGGTGGCGGTGTTCTACAAGCCGACCCTGGAGCGGCTGGGCATCGCCGTCACCATCCGGCTTGTGGATTCCTCGCAATACGTCAACCGCGTGCGCGCGCGGGACTTCGACATGATCGTCTCCGCCTGGGGCCAGTCGCTTTCACCGGGCAACGAGCAGCGCGACTTCTTCGGCTCCGACGCCGCCGACCGCGAGGGCTCGCGCAACTACGGCGGCATCCGCGACAAGGCGGTGGATACCCTCATCGACAAGGTGATCTACGCCACCGACCGCGCCGACCTCGTGGCCGCCACCCACGCCCTCGACCGCGTGCTGCTGTGGAACGAATACGTCATCCCGGCCTGGACATTGAACTTCACCCGCACCGCGCGCTGGAACCGCTTCTCCCATCCCGCCGAGCTGCCGGCCTATTCCTTCGCTTTCCCGGAGATCTGGTGGTTCGATGCCCAGAAGGCGGCCGCCATCGGCGCCGCCAAGTGACCTGGCAGTGAGACCTGCCAGTGAGACCCGCCACATGAGGAACCGGCGCCCATGAGCCTCTCCCGCCGCTCTCTCCTGCGCCTGTGCGCCGGCCTCCCGGCCGGCCTGCTGGCGCCCCGTCTCGCCCGCGCGGAAGATGCGCCGCCGCCCGGCGCCGCCGGCGAGGGCGCGCCCGCCGCGGCGGCGACGGGGCGGCACGGCATCTCCTTCTTCGGCGACCTGAAGTATCCCGCCGGCTTCCCCCATTTCGACTATGTGGACCCGCAGGCGCCAAAGGGCGGGCCCTTCTCCCAGATGGGCCGCACCACCTTTTACAACCAGTCGCTCAACACCTTCGACACGCTGAACCCCTACAACCAGCGCGGCAACGGCGCCCAGGGCATCGAGCTCATCTACGACACGCTCATGACCGCCGCCGGCGACGAGAAGAGCGCCATGTATCCGCGCCTCGCCACCGGCGTGGAGATCGCGGACGAGGGGCTCACCTATCGTTTCCCGCTGAATGCCAAGGCCCGCTTCCATGACGGCAGCCCCGTCACCTCCGCCGATGTGGTGTCGACCTTCGCGGCCCTGAAGACGGACGGCTACGAGACCATCCGCATGGCCTTACGCGATCTCACGAGCGTGGAGGCGGACGGCGACCACGCGGTGGTGATGCGCTTCAAGCCCGGCCGCGCCCGCGACGTGCCGCTGACGGCCGCCGGCATGCCCATCTTCTCCAGGGCATATCTGGCCCGGCACCCGTTCAACCAGTCCTCCATGGACCTGCCCCTGGGCTCGGGCCCCTACAAGGTGGCCCGCCTGGAGCAGGGGCGCTTCATCGAGTACGACCGGGTGAAGGACTATTGGGGCACGGACCTGCCCACCATGAAGGGCCGCTTCAATTTCGACACCGTGCGCTACGAATACTTCCGCGACCGCATCGCCGGCTTCGAAGGCTTCAAGGCGAAGGCCTATCTCTTCCGCGAGGAGTTCACCGCCCGCGAATGGGCGACGCAATACGACTTCCCCGCCGTGCGCGACGGCCGGGTGAAGCTGGAGACGCTGAAGGACGAGAGCTTCTCGGGCGTGCAGGGCTGGTTCCTCAACACCCGCCGCCCGCAATTCTTCGACCGCCGCGTACGCGAGGCCATCGGCCTCCTGTTCGACTTTGACTGGACGCGGCGGAACCTGATGTATGATTCCTACCACCGCACGGTGTCCTTCTTCCAGAACTCGGACATGATGGCCGAGGGGCTGCCCTCCCCGGCAGAGCTGAAGCTGCTTGATCCGTTCCGCGCGCAGCTCCCCGAGGACGTGTTCGGCGAGCCCTACGTGCCGCCGCCCTCGGACGGCTCGGGCGAGGACCGCGCCCTGCGGCTCAAGGCCGTGGCGCTGCTGAAGGATGCAGGCTACCAGATCCTCAAGGGCAGGCTCGTCAATGCCAAGGGCGAGCCCTTCACCATCGAGTTCCTGGAGGACGACGGCGCCATGGAGCGCCATCACGCCCGCTTCATCAGCCACCTGAAGAAAGTGGGCATCGACGCCACCTTCCGCATCGTCGATCCCGCCCAATACCAGGCGCGGCTCCAGAATTTCGACTTCGACGTGGTGACGCGCCGCTACTCCTTTGCGCCCTATCCGGGCGAGGAGCTTCGCGCCTATTTCTCCACGGAGGCGGCGCGCACGCCCGGTTCCTACAACGTGGCCGGCATCTCCAGCCCGGTTGTGGACGCGCTCATCGACCAGGCGCTGGCGGCGGAGAACGCACCGGCGCTCGTCACCTGCTGCCGCGCCCTCGACCGGGTGCTGAGGGCGGGCCACTATTGGATTCCCCAATGGTATTCCGGCGAGAACCGCATCGCCTACTGGGACGTGTTCGACCGGCCCAAGGTGAAGCCCCGCTACGAGCTGGGGGTGCTCGACACCTGGTGGAGCACCACGCCCGGCGGCGCCAAGGGCGGCTGATGGATGCCGCCCGCCGATAGACGGAGGGCGGCTTTCCCTGGGGCGCACAGCCGGCGACGTTTCGTTCTCCGGCGGCCTCGACAGCTTCGTCAACACGCGGTTCCAGACGTAAAGCCGCCGCACGCTCTGGCCGGGATCGCTTTGGAGCGTTTTCGGGCAAAGCGGAAACCGGTTCGCGTGAAGAAAACGCGTCGAGTCAAGAATCCAAAGCGTTTGGCCGATTCCATGAAATGGGGAAACGCTTTAGTCTGCACCGCCAGTCCGGATCGGGAGACGCGATGCTCGCCTACATCATCCGCCGCATTGCCCTCATGGTGCCGACCATGCTCGGCATCATGCTGGTGTCGTTCGTGGTCGTCCAGTTCGCGCCCGGTGGGCCGGTGGAGCGGGTGATCGCCCAGCTCACGGGCGACGACGTCTCGGCCACCTCGCGCGTGTCGGGCGGCGGGGGCGACTTCTCCGGCGCCGCCTCGGCGGCCCAGGCGGCGGGGGCGGCGGACGCCATGGCCTCCAAGTATCGCGGCGCCCAGGGCCTGGACCCCGCCTTCATCGCCCAGCTCGAGAAGCAGTTCGGCTTCGACAAGCCGCCCCACGAGCGCTTCCTGAAGATGATCGGGGACTATGCCACCTTCGACTTCGGCCGCTCCTATTTCCGGGACATCACCGTCCTCGACCTGATCGCGGAGAAGCTGCCCGTCTCCATCTCCCTCGGGTTGTGGATGACGCTGCTCACCTACGCCATCTCCATTCCGCTGGGCATCGCCAAGGCCATGCGCGACGGCTCGCGCTTCGACATGTGGACCTCGGCGGTGGTCATCGTCGGCTATGCCATCCCCTCCTTCCTGTTCGCCATCCTGCTCATCATCCTGTTCGCGGGCGGCTCGTTCTGGGACCTGTTCCCGCTACGCGGCCTCACCTCGGACAACTTCTGGCAGATGAGCTGGCCCGAGCGCATCCTGGACTATGCGTGGCACATGGTGCTGCCCATCATCTCCATGGCGCTCGGGGCCTTCGCCACCATGACGCTGCTCACCAAGAACTCGTTCCTGGAGGAGATCCGCAAGCAGTACGTGACCACCGCCCGCATGAAGGGCCTCACCGAACGGCGGGTGCTCTACGGCCATGTGTTCCGCAATGCCATGCTGATCGTCATCGCGGGCTTTCCGGGGGCCTTCATCTCCGCCTTCTTCACCGGCTCGCTGCTGATCGAGACCATCTTCTCCCTCGACGGGCTCGGCCTGCTGTCGTTCGAGAGCGTGCTCAACCGCGACTATCCGGTGGTATTCGCCACCCTCTATATCTTCTCTTTGGCGGGCCTCATCGTCGGCCTCGTCTCGGACCTCACCTACATGCTGGTCGATCCGCGCATCGACTTCGAGACGCGGGAGGTCTGAGGCCATGGCGAACGTTCCGCTGCTCCAGCCGGGCGAGCCCACCGACCTGCCCGCCGCGCGCGAGCTGCCGCACGGGGCCCTGCCCCCGCCGGGAGAAGCGCACCCCAGGGGCCGCTTCGCGCTCTCGCCGCTCAACCGGCGCCGGCTGGCCAGCTTCCGCGCCAACGGGCGGGGCTATTGGTCGTTCATCATCTTCTCGGTGCTGTTCGCGATCTCCCTCGGCGCCGAGTTCATCGCCAACGACAAGCCCGTGCTCGTCTCCTATGAGGGGCATTATTATTTCCCCGTCTTCCGCGCCTATCCGGAAACCACCTTCGGCGGCGACTTCGAGACCGACGCCGACTATCGCGACCCCTATCTCCAGAAGCTGATCGCCGAGAAGGGCGGCTGGATGGTGTGGCCGCCCATCCGCTATTCCTATTCCACCCACAATCTCGACCTGCCCACCCCAGCCCCTTCCCCGCCCACCTGGATGCTCACCGAGGCCCAGTGCAAGGCGGTGGCGGAGAAGAAGGGCGTTTCGGGCTGCGCCGGGCTCGAATGGAACTGGCTCGGCACCGACGACCAGGGCCGCGATGTCGTCGCCCGCCTGCTCTACGGCTTCCGCATCTCGGTGCTGTTCGGGCTCACGCTCACCCTCGTCTCGTCGGTGGTGGGCGTCGCGGCGGGGGCGGTGCAGGGCTATTTCGGCGGCTGGGTGGACCTCCTGTTCCAGCGCGTCATCGAGATCTGGACCGCCATCCCCTCGCTCTATCTGCTGCTCATCATCTCCTCGGTGCTGGTGCCCGGCTTCTGGGTGCTGCTCGGCATCCTGCTGCTGTTCTCCTGGGTGTCGCTGGTGGGGCTGGTGCGCGCCGAATTCCTGCGCGCGCGCAATTTCGAATACGTGCAGGCGGCCCGCGCCCTGGGCGTCGGCAACCTCACCCTCATGACGCGGCACATCCTGCCCAATGCCATGGTGGCGACGCTGACCATGCTGCCCTTCATCCTCTCCTCCTCGGTGATGACGCTGACCGCGCTGGACTTCCTGGGCTTCGGCCTGCCGCCGGGCTCGCCCTCGCTGGGCGAGCTGCTGTCCCAGGGCAAGAACAACATCCAGGCCCCCTGGCTCGGCCTCACCGGCTTCTTCACCGTGGCATTGATGCTGAGCCTGCTCGTCTTCGTCGGCGAGGCGGTGCGCGATGCCTTCGACCCGCGCAAGACCTTCGCCTGAGGGAGGAAAGAGATGACCGCCCCCCTCCTTTCCGTGCGCGACCTCTCGGTCGCCTTTCGCCGCGAGGGCGCCGAGGCGCTGGCGGTGAAGCATGTCTCGTTCGACATCGCCACGGGCGAGACCCTCGCCCTGGTGGGCGAGAGCGGCTCCGGCAAGTCGGTCACCGCCTTGTCGATCCTGAAGCTGCTCAACTACCCCGCCGCGCGCCACCCCTCCGGCGAGATCCTGTTCGAGGGGCGCGACCTGCTCGCCATTCCCGAGCGCGAGCTGCGCGGCGTGCGCGGCAACAAGATCACCATGGTGTTCCAGGAGCCCATGAGCTCCCTGAACCCGCTCCACACCATCGAGCGGCAGGTGGGCGAGATGCTCATCCTGCACCGGGGGCTCGGCGCCAACGCGGCCCGCGCCCGCACGCTGGAGCTCCTGGCGGAGGTGGGCATCCCCGATCCCGCCTCGCGCCTGTCCGCCTATCCGCACCAGCTCTCCGGCGGCCAGCGCCAGCGCGTGATGATCGCCATGGCGCTCGCCAACGCACCCGACCTGCTGATCGCCGACGAGCCCACCACCGCCCTCGACGTGACCGTGCAGGCGCAGATCCTGAAGCTGCTGAAGGACCTGCAGAAGCGGCTCGGCATGGCGATGCTGTTCATCACCCACGACCTCAACATCGTGCGCAAGATCGCCGACCGGGTGTGCGTGATGCAGAAGGGCGAGATCGTGGAGCAGGGCGGCGCGGAAGAGACCTTCCTCAATCCGCGCCATCCCTACACCCAGGCGCTGCTCAAGGCGGAGCCGAAGCCCGACCCCGCGCCCGTCGCCGCCGACGCGCCGGTGGTGGTGGAGGCGAGCGACCTCAAGGTGCACTTCCCCATCAAGCGCGGCGTACTGCGCCGGACCGTGGGCCACGTGAAGGCGGTGGACGGCGTCTCCATCGCCATCCGCCGAGGTGAGACCCTGGGGGTGGTCGGGGAATCGGGCTCGGGCAAGACCACGCTCGGCCTCGCGCTGCTGCGCCTCATCTCCTCCGCCGGTCCGGTCACCTTCCTCGGCCGGCGCATCGACGGGCTGGGCTTCAAGGCCCTGCGGCCGCTGCGGGCCGACATGCAGATCGTGTTCCAGGACCCCTTCGGCTCGCTCTCCCCACGCATGTCGGTGGCCGAGATCGTGGAGGAGGGCCTGCTGGTGCACCAGCGCCGGCTCTCCGCGGAGGAGCGGGAGGCGCGCGTGATCGCGGCGCTGGCGGACGTAGGGCTCGACCCAGAGACCCGGCACCGCTACCCGCATGAATTCTCCGGCGGCCAGCGCCAGCGCATCTCCATCGCCCGCGCCATGGCGCTGGAGCCTTCCTTCGTGGTGCTGGACGAGCCCACCAGCGCCCTCGACATGATCGTCCAGGCGCAGATCGTGGAGCTGCTGCGCGCACTCCAGAGGAAGCGCGACCTGACCTTCATGTTCATCTCCCACGACCTGCGCGTGGTGTCGGCGCTGGCGAGCCGCATCCTCGTCATGCGCAACGGCCGTATGGTGGAGGAAGGCCCCGCCCGCGACGTGTTCGAGAACCCGCGGGAGGATTACACCCGCGCCCTGTTTGCCGCCGCCTTCTCCCTGGAGAGCGCGGGCGCAGACCTGGTCCGGCAATGAGCGCGGCGGACAAGCCCCCCCTCCCCGCCGATGGCCCCGCCGACGTGGCGGTGGAGGGGCCCACCCCCATCGGCGCGGGCTACCGCCCTTACGAACGCTACGAGGCCAGCCTCGCCGACGGCGCGGGCGCGCGCGTGCGGCAGACGCGGGACATCCTGCGCGGCGGGCGGGTGGTGGGCGTGCTCGCCTACGATCCACGGCGCGACACGGTGGTGCTGGTGCGCCAGTTCCGCATGCCCGCCTTTCTCGCCCTGGGGCGCGGGCGCAGCGAGCTCATAGAGATCGTGGCGGGCGGCGTCGACGCAGGAGAGGCGCCGGAGGCCGCGGCCCGGCGTGAGTGCGCGGAGGAAATCGGCCTTGCGCCCGGCCGCGTGGTGGAGCTCATGAGCTTCCTGCCCACGCCCGGCATCACCGACGAGCACGCCACCTTGTTCCTCGCCGAGGTGGACTCCGGCGCCCTGCCCGCCCGCGCCGGTCTTGCCGAGGAACAGGAGATCATCCGCCCGCTCGCTGTGCCGGTGGAGGAAGCGCTGGCCATGCTGGCCGCCGGGCGCTGCGCCAACGGCTACCTTATCATCGCCCTGCAATGGCTTGCCCTCAACCGAGGACGCCTGCCGGCTCTGCTCGCCACAGCCGCCCCCGCCTGACGAACCGCGCGCCATCGTGCCACCGGCCCCGGCCAGGGTCCTCGACGGCGGCGGGCGGGTTTCGTTCAAACACCCCGCGCCTCAAGGCGGGAGAGGTCGAAAGCCGCCACGTCCTCCAGCAGTTCCACGAACGCCCGCGCGCCGAAATCGGCCGCCGCCTCGCCTTTCTCCGCCGTAGCGCCGCGCGCGTCGCCCATGGCGCCAGCCGCGCTCAGGTCCTCGCTCAGCCAGCCGAAGCCCACCGGGTGGTTCGCCCGCAGGCGCCTGAACTCGCCCTCCATGGCCACCGAATAGGGCACGAAGTCCGCCGCCTGGCCCATGTCCACCAGCTCCGGCCGGAAGGCGAGCATGAGGGAGGTTTCCACCTCCCCGCCGTGGATGCCGTGGGCCCGCTCGTGGTCCGCGAACAGGCCCGGCGGATAGCCGAAGCGATGCATGGAGGACATGGCCACCAGCATCTTGTGCTCCAGCCGCAGGGTGCGGGCCACCAGATCGATGACCGGCACGTTGCCGCCATGGGTGTTCATGAGCACGAGCCGCCGCACGCCCGCGCGCGCGAGGCAGGCGCCCAGCTCCACCCACGCGGCGATGGCAGTGGCGGGTGAGAGCGTGAGCGTGCCGGGGAAGCTCTGGTGCTCGTCGGACTTGCCGACCGCCTGCACCGGCAGCGCCACCACGTCCAACGCGTCGGGCACCAGGGGCGCGATGCGCGCAAGGTAGCCTTCGGCGATGAAAAAGTCCGTGCCCAGGGGCAAGTGGGGGCCGTGCTGCTCCACCGCCGCCACCGGCATCACCGCCACGAGGCGCGACTTGTCGAGCGCCGCAATCGCGGGAGAGGACAATTCCGACCATCTGAGAAACACCAGCGACACTCCCGGCGGGCCTCGCCCGCTCCTCTGTGTGCTCCGCCGCGCCACCTCATGCCAAGGCGCGAGAACGCCGCGGCATCCCGGCATCGAAGCGCCCGCCTGCCTTCGGTCACCGCGAGCTCCCCTCCCGGGGCCCGGGAATCAGCGCTTGCGGCGCTCGGTGGTGAGATCGGCCATCAGGCTTTCGATGCGCTCCGCATTCGAACCCAGGTCGCGCACGCCGTAGCGCGAGGCCGAGCGCATATCCACCCGCGCGCCCTTCGGCGTGGGGCGGATGCGGATCACGATGTCGTTGCGGTAGCCCATGATGCGCGACACCGCCACCGCCTCGATGAGGCCGTCGCGCTGGGTGCCGCGCGGAGGCGCGGCGTCCAGGATGTGCCATCCGCGCTTCTGCACCAGGGCCAGCAGGGCATTGAAGGCTTCTTCCGGCGTGGCGCTGAGGTCCACGGGCTTGATGCCGGGATAGCCCATGCGCTGCGCCTCCGCCGCCATCGCGCTCGGCGCGGGATGATCATTGGCCTCGCGCGGGCGCGCCAGCAGCAGGGCCTGGAAGCGCGGAGGATCGACAAGGTCGGTGGAAATGTCCGTCATGTCCGGCAGCATCATGCCGCGGGCGATCACCAGGGCCGGCGCCGCGAGCACCGCCAGGGCCAGCGTCACCGCCGCCAGGGCGCGGCCGATGCCGACCCAGCCGCTCTCCCAGGTGATGAAGAAGGCGGCGGCGCCGAGCAGCCCGCCGAGGGCCGCCACCGCCAGCCCTGCGGCGAAGGCCACCGTGGCAAGGGAGAAATCCAGAAGGCCGAACCGGTAGAGCACAATCGACAGCACCAGCACGGGCACCGCGAACAAGGCCAGACGGAAGCTCCATCGCGCGGTCGGCGAAACGCGCTCCTCAATATACAGACGGCGCCTGATCATCGTATTCCGTCTTCCGCCCGCCCTGCCCCTTCTCCTGGAATGACGGACACGGCGATGCTTGGCAAGGGGCGGCGTGCCCGAAGGCGGCGCTAAAGCCGGTCTTTCACGCCCCGCAGGACATCGCGCCGAACAGGACATCGGGTAGGTCGTCCACGCTGTCGATGACCAAATCCGCGGCAGACGCGAGATGCTCCACCGGCGCCGGGCCGCTGCGCACGAGGATGAACTGCGCCCCCGCCGCGCGCGCGGCATCGAGATCGTGGGCGGTGTCGCCCACCACGGCAACGCGCCCCGGCACATGGCCGCCCTGCGCCGCGCCTGCGAGCACCATGCCGGGATCGGGCTTGGAGCCGTATCCCGAATCATAACCCGCGATGGAATCGAGCCACTGGGAGAGCCCTAGAGCGTCCGCCTGCCTGCGGGCGTTGGCCTCCGCATCATTGGTCACCATGCCCAGCGCCAAACCGCCGCGCGCAAGGCGGGCAAGCGCCTTGTCCGGACGTCCGATAGGCGTGAGGAAGCGCTGCCCTTCCTCCGCGAACAGCATGTCGATCCGCGTCAGGAACGCTGGAGACGCCGGCACGCCCAGCACCTGCGCCCACAGCGGCCCATAGTGAAGCGACGATCCCGCCACCAGGGGCGACCAGGGCTCGAACCGCTGCTCCGCCGGCAGATAGGCGCTCACCGCGTGCAGCCGCGCCAGGCGCTCACCATCTCCGGCCGCGAGAATGCCCATCACGGCCCCGGCGGCCGGGCCCCAGGTGCGGTCGAAATCCACCAGCGTGCCGTCCTTATCGAACAGCAGGGCCTCGATATCCTCGATCACAAGCGCCCCTCCTCCGCCAGCCGGACATCACCCGCCACGCCGCCCGGCAGTTCCCGGACCGGCGCCGCCATGAACGAAAACGGGCGCGGCTTCCGCCACGCCCGTTCGCCACAAAGGTAGAGAACCCGTCGGTTCAGAGCACCACCACCTCGGTGCCCACCGGAACGCGGCTGTAGAGGTCGATCACGTCCTCGTTCAACATGCGGATGCAGCCGGAGGAAATGGCCTGACCCAGCAGCTCCGGCTGATTCGTGCCGTGGATACGGAACAGGGTGTCCGCGCTGCCCTGGTAGAGATAAAGCGCACGGGCGCCCATCGGATTATGCGGGCCCGGAGCGACATAGGACGGAAGGCCGGCGATGCGCTGGTGAATGTCCGGAGTGGGCGTCCAGCTCGGCCATTCGGTCTTGCGGCCCACCTTGGCGCTACCCCGGAAGGCGAGGCTTTCCTCGCCGACGGTCACGCCATAGCGAATGGCCTTTCCATTGTTCTCAACAAGGTAAAGGAACTTGTTCGGCGTATCGACGACAATGGTACCCGGCTTCTTATTGCTCGGATACTCAACCTCGTGCCGCGCGAACTGCCCTTCGGGCTTCACCTTCGGATAAGGCGCATTCGCGAGAAGCTGCTTGTCCCGCGCCGTCTGCGCCGTCGTCGGCGCAGGCGAATAGTTCTCAGACACACAGCCCGCCAGCGCCAATCCGAGCACAAGCGCCCCTACCGCCCGCCACATCATGTCGGCCTCTTCCTCGTGCCTCTCAAGGAGGATTCGAAATCTGTCGTTTGGATTAACCGAATGCGGCGAACGCTTGAAGACCTCACGCGCGACCGCCGCAGCGTTCTCTTCAAGCGTTGCAGAAATGCCGCACCGACTGACCTTTCGTCAGCCCTGTTTGGACATTCTCAAGCTTTTGGGCGCCACTTCATCATGGAACCTTGGAGAAGCCGCAACGCCTGCACAGTTTTGACGCAGTCGATGCTCATCCCTAAGGCGTGTGCAGCAAGCGTACCCCCCACGCCACATGCGGGGGCGGATCAAGGGAGAAAGTCATGTCCACCGAACAGACGTCGTCCGCTCAGCAGCCGGCGCCCAAGGCCGACCTGAAGAACCAGAGCCAGCAGTGGCGCGAGATCGGCATCGCCTCCGTCGCCGCCGCCGCCCATCAGACCAGCGACAAGCGCGCCGCCGCGTCCAACTCCGCCGCCCGCCGCGTCGTCACGCTGCGCGACATCGACCACTTTGCGGCGTGAGGCACGTCCCGGCGCCGCATGCGCCGGGCAAGTTGAACCCGGTGCGAGCCTCCCACGCGGCGGCTCGCGACGAGGCAGCATGTGCTGCTCGGAGACCGTTTCATCCGGGCGGATGGCGAGCTAAGAAGGCGGAATTGCTTCGAAGGCTCGCTTATGATCATCGCTTATGTTCCCGAAGGACCAGCGCTGAAGTCGATGACGCTTGCGGCGGAGGACGCCATTCCGCCCGCTGCCGTCTGGATCGACCTTCTGGCGCCAGAGCCCGAGGAAGCCGCGGCAGTTGAGCGCCTCACGCGGATCACCATCCCCACCCGCAAGAAGATGCGGGAGATCGAGCCAACAAGCCGGCTCTTCGTGGATGGCGACGCACGCTTCATGACCGCCGCGCTCCTGTGCGGCAGCGACACAGCGGCACCGAGTGTGGAGCCCGCGACCTTCATTCTCACCCATGACCGGCTCATCAGCGTGCGCTACACTGAACCTCGCGCGTTCGTGACCGTGGCCGCCCACCTGACCCGCAGTTGCCCCTCACCGGTCTTCAGCGAGTTCATTCTTATCGCGCTGCTGGAAGCGATCGTGGATCAGGCCGCCGACATCCTCGAGCAGATCGCCGCCGAGGTTGAGGACGCCTCCTCACGCATCTTTTCCTCGGAGCGAAGCCGATCCGCCGGCTCTGACCGCTACCGCGCCATCCTCGCGCAGATCGCCCGCGCCGAGGGCGTCATTTCCTTCGGACGCGAGAGCCTTGCCTCCCTCCAGCGGCTCCTGTCCTTCCTTGGCGCCGATCCGGACGCACGCCCGCTCTCCCCCGGCGCGCACGCCCCCCTCAAATCCATGACACGGGATATCGCCGGGCTGAGCGACTATGCCGCGTTCCTCGGCGACAAGGTGCAGTTTCTGCTTGATGCCACGATCGGCATGGTCGGCATCGAGCAGAACAACATCATGAAGATATTTGCGGTACTGACCCTTGTCCTTACACCCCCAACGCTGATTTCCTCAATCTACGGCATGAATTTCGCTCACATGCCCGAACTCCAATGGCCTTACGCCTACCCCTTGGCGCTCCTGGCAATGCTCATTTCGGGCATATTGCCTTATCTTTATTTCAAGCAACGCGGCTGGTTTTAAAGCCTGCCCGTTCATCGCTGTGAGTTTTGACGTGCTCCCCTGAGTTCCTGCCACGGATAAGTTGGGTCCTCCGATCCTGTGACGTTGCCCCCAAGTTTTATCCAGCTTTGAGTTTGTT
>NZ_JBAFWH010000011.1:0-172654 GCF_043195015.1 Xanthobacter sediminis
TTCCATCATCGAGTGATCGACGCGCGGTGAGCCTCGCGTTCTCCGCACGGAACAGGGAAGGGCGGCGCCATGGCGTCGCCCTTTTCCTTTGGGCGTGGCTTGGGGCCATTCTCCTGCTCGCGAGTGAGGCGCCGATGGCCCTCGCAGCGGAGCCTTGCCCCGATCGTCCGCCCTGTACCGGATGCGGCTGCAAGGGCGGGCCGGGCTATCGCGGGCCGGATGGCCGCTGCGTCGGCTTCAAGAATCTCGATCGGGTGTGCGGCAATCCGCCGGACACCCGCTGCGTGTTCGAGAACGCGCCTGGAACGGGAGCAAATCGCGATTGCGCGCGTGGCGCCCCGGCACCGGATGCCTCCGCCGCCCCGTCCGGGAGGGTGCCCTGACCCGGAGCAAGGTTCTGGTGGATCTGGGGATAGCGCGTCCCGTGCGGCCATGCCCCCCCTTTACACGCGCGTCGCATGTCTCTAAACACACGCCACCGATGCGCTGGATCGCTTCCCGGCGCGGCGGGCTTTACCCTCGAATGCCGCGCGCCCTCAGGCGTAGGTCGATGCGGCTGCGCCGTTCGAGGCAGGGCCTAGGAGTGTAGCTCAACTGGTTAGAGCACCGGTCTCCAAAACCGGGGGTTGGGGGTTCGAGTCCCTCCACTCCTGCCACCCTTCGGATCGCAGTTGATCTGCGGCCGGCGGGCAGGCGGGGTCAAAGACGGCGGTTCGGGGTGGGGTCGGCGCGCAGGGGCGCTTTCGCCCGCGCCGGGAATATCCCACATCTACCCGGCTTGGTTTAGCGCCCGCGCCCTTCCGGACTGGTGGGAGACGGGCTATTTGAGTTTCCGACGGGGCCGGGCGCAATCGGGCGCGGGGCGCCTTCGAACAAGGAGAGGTGGCGGCCACCGGGGCTTCCCCAAAGAGCTGCCGTGTCACGCATGGCGAAGAACAGTCCTGTCGAGTTCTTTCAGCAGGTCCGCGCCGAAACGGCGAAGGTGACCTGGCCGACCCGGCGCGAGACGCTGATCACCACCGCCATGGTGTTCGTGATGGTGTTCCTTGCCGCCATCTTCTTCTTCGTCGCCGACCAGATCATCCGGTTCGGCGTGTCCACCCTGCTCACCATCGGGCACTGAGGCGGCGGGGAGGCTTCCATGGCGAAACGCTGGTACATCGTCCACGCATATTCCAATTTCGAAAAGAAGGTCGCCGATTCGATTCGTGAGCAGGCGGAGCAGCGCGGCCTCACCGACCTGTTCGAGCAGATTCTGGTGCCCACTGAGAAGGTGGTGGAGGTGCGGCGCGGCCGGAAGGTCGATGCCGAGCGCAAGTTCTTCCCCGGCTATGTGCTGGTGAAGATGGACCTCACCGACGAGGCTTTCCATCTCATCAAGAACACGCCGAAGGTGACCGGCTTCCTCGGGGCCGACAACAAGCCCATGCCCATTTCCGAAGGTGAGGCCATGCGCATCCTGCAGCAGGTGCAGGAGGGCATTGAGCGGCCGAAGCCATCGATCTCGTTCGAGGTGGGCGAGACGGTGAAGGTGTCCGACGGGCCCTTCGCCAGCTTCAACGGCATCGTGGAAGAGGTGGACGACACCCGCTCGCGCCTCAAAGTGGCCGTTTCTATCTTCGGCCGGGCAACGCCGGTGGAGCTGGAGTTCAACCAGGTTGAGAAGGTCTGACGGCGCGCTGGCGCGCGGTAGTCGGGTTGCATGGGGCGCGGCTTGGCCGCGCCCTTTTCTTTGCAGTGTGCCTGCCGGGTTTTGGCCGCGAAGCGTTGCGCCCAATTATCGTCATGGTGAGCCCGCTTGCCGCGCCGTAGAGCCCGTGCTGGCGGCATTTGATCCTTCCCGCAGCCGCCGCACGGAGGGTTCGGTATGAGAATGTTTGGTGTGGCTCTGGCTGTCGCCGGTAGCGTGCTGCTCGCCTCGTCCGGCAACGCGCAGGAGCAGCTCATCAAGTACTGCAAGCCCGATATCGAGCGCCTGTGTGCGGCCGTTCCCCCCGGCGAGGGGCGCCTCCTGAAGTGCCTGAAGGCGCATGGCGAGCAGATCTCTGTTGGTTGCGCCAAGGCGCTGAAGGAGCTCAAGGGCTGAGCCGGCACCAGCGTGTGGGGGCGCTTCGCTCTGCGCGCTCCTTGGCTAAAAGGGCGGGCGGCGGTCCCGAGGTTGGGGCTTCCCCCGCCAGTCTATTTCATGTAAGTGACATCCGTGCTTCGGACGAGGCGCGTTCATGCGCGGGAGGCGCGTCCGGTTCGCCAGCCGGAGCATACGTGCCGCTACCGCGATCCTCAGCCCGCACCGCCCGCGATGGTTTCATCGCTCGGGCGTGCATTGGCGTTTCCGGCCGGCTGCCGGGAGTGCCGGGGAGTTCTTAAATGGCGAAGAAAATTGCAGGCTACGTCAAGCTGCAGGTGCCTGCCGGCAGCGCCAATCCGGCCCCGCCCATCGGTCCCGCGCTCGGTCAGCGCGGCCTCAACATCATGGAGTTCTGCAAGGCGTTCAACGCGCAGACCGGCCAGATGGAAAAGGGCATGCCGATTCCGGTGGTCATCACCGCCTACCAGGATCGTTCCTTCACCTTCGAGCTGAAGACCCCGCCGGTCTCCTACTTCCTGAAGAAGGCCGCCGGCCTCGACACCAAGAAGAAGCCCGGCTCCGGCTCCAAGACGCCCGGCAAGGGCGGCTTTGTCGGCAAGATCACCCGTGCCCAGATGGCCGAGATCGCCGAGAAGAAGATGAAGGATCTGAACTGTGATTCCGTCGAGGCGGCTGTTCAGATGATCGAAGGCTCGGCCCGGTCCATGGGCCTCCAGGTTCAGGAGTGAGCGCCATGGCGAAGGAAGGCAAGCGCATCCGCGCCGCCCATGAGGGCATCGATCGCGTCAAGCTCTATGGCCTCGACGAGGCGCTGGCGCTCCTGAAGGAGCGGGCCACCGCCAAGTTCGACGAGACCATCGAGGTCGCGATGAATCTCGGCGTTGATCCCCGCCATGCGGACCAGATGGTGCGCGGCGTGTGCAACCTGCCGAACGGCTCGGGCCGTACGGTGCGTGTCGCGGTGTTCGCCCGCGGCGCCAAGGCCGACGAGGCCAAGGCCGCCGGCGCCGATATCGTGGGCGCCGAGGACCTGCTGGAGACCATCCAGGGCGGCAAGATCGAGTTCGATCGCTGCATCGCCACTCCCGATCTCATGCCGCTGGTCGGGCGGCTCGGCAAGGTGCTGGGCCCGCGTGGCCTGATGCCGAACCCGAAGGTCGGCACGGTGACCATGGACGTGAAGGGCGCTGTGGCCGCCGCCAAGGGTGGTGCCGTGGAGTTCCGCGTCGAGAAGGCCGGCATCATTCACGCTGGCGTGGGCAAGGCCTCCTTCCCCGCAGATAAGCTCGCCGAAAACATTCGCGCCTTTGTCGACGCGGTCGTGAAGGCGAAGCCGGCGGGCGCGAAGGGCACCTATGTGCAGCGCGTCGCCGTGTCCTCGACAATGGGCCCGGGCATCAAGGTGGAGCCGGCGACCGTCGTCAGCGCCTGAGTGCTCGCTTGCCGCTGTGAAGGCGAGGTCGCGGCGCGGGTCGTCGCGACCTCGCGTTCCCCTGAAGGCAAAGTGCGCGAAGGGGCGTGACAAATGCTCTCTTGCGCATTATATGGACTGTTTCCCGCGTGGCGTGCTGTGTGGGAATGTGGAATAGAAGCTTTCGCCCTTGACTGGGCGAAAGGGCTGGGAGGGTTCGCCCGCCCGGCCCTGTCGTCTATCTCGATGCCAAATCTTAACGGAGTATGGCGGAGGGGTGGCGGCAAGTCCTGTCCGAGACTGCGGGTGCCTCCTCGCCATGGCTGTGGAGGCTTAATTCCAGCGGGTTCTGCGCTGCGCGCGGGCCATGTGGGGCCAGCATAGACGGGGAAGACCGGAATTTCAGATCGGCCGTCGGTTTGTCGATGGTTGTGGAGATCGGTTCGAACCAGCGCCTTGTGTTCCGTCCCGGACCTTTGGTTCGGCGGGTCCGAGGGGACAGGGCATGAGCGCCGCGCGTCGCGGTCGGCATGCCGTTTTTGACGGGTCCGGCTGCGGGTGTGCGGCAAGGCGCAACCGGTGGAATGTTTCCGAAAGGTGACGTTCCGCCACAGGCTTAAAGAGAGCCAGACGTGGATCGAGCGGAAAAACAAGAGCTCGTCACGGCGCTCACGGAAGTGTTCAAGACCACTTCCGTCGTCGTGGTCGCCCACTATTCCGGTCTCACCGTGGCCCAGATGTCGAAGCTGCGTCGACAGATGAAGGCCGAGGGTGCGACCGTGAAGGTGGCCAAGAACCGCCTCGCCAAGATCGCTCTGGAAGGCTCCGACGTCGCCCATGTGGCGCCCCTTCTGAAGGGGCCCACCCTGATCGCTTATTCGAGCGATCCGGTGGCGGCGCCGAAGGTTGCCGTCGAGTTTGCCAAGGCCAACGACAAGTTCGTGATCCTTGGCGGCGCGATGGGCACTACGGCCCTTAATGCAGACGGTGTGAAGGCGCTCGCCACCATGCCGTCCCTGGACGAACTGCGTGCCAAGCTCGTCGGCCTCATTCAGGCCCCGGCGACCAAGCTGGCGCAGCTCACCAACGCGCCGGCGGCGAAGCTTGCCCGCGTGTTCGGGGCCTATGCCAAGCAGGACGAAGCTGCGTGAGGACGAGGCCGCCACTCGTGGCGGCCTGATCTCGCAAATCTCGAAATCGAACCTATCTCAAGGAAGACTCAAATGGCTGATCTGACCAAGCTCGTTGACGAGCTCTCCGCCCTCACCGTGCTCGAGGCCGCCGAGCTGGCCAAGCTCCTCGAGGAGAAGTGGGGCGTGTCCGCCGCCGCCGCCGTGGCCGTGGCCGCCGCTCCGGGTGCTGGCGCGGCCGCTCCGGCTGTCGAGGAGCAGACCGAGTTCACCGTTGTCCTGGCTTCGGCCGGCGACAAGAAGATCGAAGTCATCAAGGAAGTGCGCGCCATCACCGGCCTGGGCCTGAAGGAGGCCAAGGATCTGGTGGAAGGCGCTCCGAAGCCCGTCAAGGAAGGCGTGGCCAAGGACGAGGCCGAGAAGCTCAAGGCCCAGCTCGAGAAGGCTGGCGCCAAGGTTGAGCTCAAGTGAGCCTGTGAAATCGGCGCCCTGGGCTTGGCTCGGGGCGCCATTCTCCCGATGGGCCCGGTTCGCCGGGTGAGGGACGACGGTTCTCCCGGCCGCAGCGAGGCGCGTTGCGGCCGGGAGAGCCGTCATGGTGCTGAAAGAGGGCGGCGCTACAGCCGCCAGAGTCTTTCAGTTTGATGGCGAAGTGGTTCCGGTGCCGGCATGGCGAGCCTTCTGAACAAGGGGGAGCCGGCCCGAAGGGGACCTGGACGGACGAGGATCGAGATGGCGCAAACGTTCACCGGTCGTAAGCGGATCCGCAAGTTCTTCGGGAAAATCAAGGAAGTGGCCGAGATGCCGAACCTCATTGAGGTTCAGAAGGCGTCCTACGACCAGTTCCTGCAGATCGAGGAACCCAAGGGCGGGCGCGACGATGACGGCCTGCAGGCGGTGTTCAAGTCGGTGTTCCCCATCTCCGACTTTGCCGGCGCGGCCATGCTGGAGTTCGTGCGCTACGAGTTCGAGCCGCCGAAGTATGACGTGGACGAGTGCCGCCAGCGGGGCATGACCTTTGCCGCCCCGCTGAAGGTCACGCTGCGCCTCATCGTGTTCGATGTGGATCCGGATACCGGCGCCAAGTCGGTGAAGGACATCAAGGAGCAGGACGTCTATACCGGCGACATTCCGCTCATGACCATGAACGGCACGTTCATCGTGAACGGCACCGAGCGCGTCATCGTCTCGCAGATGCATCGTTCGCCGGGCGTGTTCTTCGACCACGACAAGGGCAAGACCCATTCCTCGGGCAAGCTCCTGTTCGCGGCGCGCATCATTCCCTATCGCGGGTCCTGGCTCGATATCGAGTTCGACGCCAAGGACATCGTCTATGCGCGCATCGACCGGCGCCGCAAGATTCCGGTGACGAGCCTGCTCTACGCGCTGGGTCTCGATGCCGAGGAGATTCTCGACACCTTCTACGACAAGATCATGTTCTCGCGGGACAAGGACGGCTGGCGCATGCCGTTCGATCCCAAGCGCATGAAGGGCTACAAGGCCGTCTCCGACCTCGTGGACGCCGACACCGGCGAGGTGGTGCTGGAGGCCGGCAAGAAGCTGACCGTGCGCGCGGCCCGTCAGCTTGCCGAGAAGGGCCTCAAGGCCCTCAAGATCTCCGATGAGGAGATGGTGGGCCAGTACGTGGCCGAGGACCTCGTGGACGCCAACACCGGCGAGATCCATGCCGAGGCCGGCGACGAGCTGACCGAAAAGAGCCTCAAGCAGCTCGACGAGCTCGGCTACGGCGAGATCCCGGTGCTCGACATCGACCATGTCAACACCGGTGCCTACATCCGCAATACGCTCAATGCCGACAAGAACGTGACCCGCGAGGACGCGCTCTTCGACATCTATCGTGTGATGCGTCCGGGCGAGCCGCCGACCCTCGATTCGGCGCAGGCCATGTTCCACTCGCTGTTCTTCGACGCGGAGCGGTACGACCTCTCCGCCGTGGGCCGCGTGAAGATGAACATGCGCCTCGACCTCGACTGCCCGGACACCGTGCGCGTGCTGCGCCGCGAAGACATTCTCGCGGTCATCAAGACGCTGGTGGAACTGCGTGACGGCAAGGGCGAGATCGACGACATCGACCACCTGGGCAACCGCCGCGTGCGCTCGGTGGGCGAGCTTATGGAGAACCAGTACCGGGTCGGCCTGCTGCGCATGGAGCGCGCCATCAAGGAGCGCATGTCGTCCGTCGACATCGACACCGTGATGCCGCAAGATCTCATCAACGCCAAGCCGGTGGCGGCGGCGGTGCGCGAGTTCTTCGGCTCGTCCCAGCTCTCGCAGTTCATGGACCAGACCAACCCGCTGTCCGAGATCACGCACAAGCGGCGTCTCTCGGCCCTGGGCCCGGGCGGTCTGACCCGCGAGCGCGCGGGCTTCGAGGTGCGCGACGTGCACCCGACGCACTACGGCCGCATCTGCCCCATCGAGACGCCGGAAGGCCCGAACATCGGCCTCATCAACTCGCTGGCCACTTTCGCCCGCGTGAACAAGTACGGCTTCATCGAGGCTCCGTATCGCCGTGTGGTGGATGCGAAGGTTGCCGACGAGGTTGTCTACCTGTCGGCCATGGAGGAGGGGAAGTATTACGTCGCGCAGGCGAATGTGCCCCTCGACAAGGACGGGCGGTTCACTGAGGACCTCGTCATCTGCCGCCATGCGGGCGATGTGCTGATGGTCTCGCCCGACCGCGTGGACTTCATGGACGTGTCGCCGAAGCAGCTCGTCTCGGTGGCCGCGGCGCTCATTCCGTTCCTTGAGAACGATGACGCGAACCGCGCGCTCATGGGTTCCAACATGCAGCGCCAGGCGGTGCCGCTGGTGCGCTCGCAGGCGCCGCTGGTGGGCACGGGCATGGAGGCTGTGGTGGCGCGGGATTCCGGTGCCGCCATCGCCGCCCGCCGCACCGGCGTGGTGGACCAGGTGGACGCCACCCGTATCGTGATCCGCGCCACGGAGGAGCCCGATCCTTCCAAGTCCGGCGTGGATATCTACCGGCTGATGAAGTTCCAGCGCTCCAACCAGTCTACCTGCATCAACCAGCGTCCGCTGGTGCGCGTGGGTGACGCGGTGCGCAAGGGCGACATCATCGCCGACGGCCCGTCGACGGAGCTGGGCGATCTCGCGCTCGGCCGGAACGTGCTGGTCGCGTTCATGCCGTGGAACGGCTACAATTACGAAGACTCCATCCTGCTCTCGGAGAACATCGTCAAGGACGACGTGTTCACCTCGATCCATCTTGAGGAATTCGAGTGCATGGCCCGCGATACCAAGCTCGGGCCGGAGGAAATCACCCGCGACATTCCCAACGTCTCGGAAGAGGCGCTGAAGAATCTCGACGAAGCCGGCATCGTCTATATCGGTGCCGAGGTGAATGCCGGCGACATCCTGGTGGGCAAGATCACGCCCAAGGGCGAAAGCCCGATGACGCCGGAAGAAAAGCTGCTGCGCGCCATCTTCGGCGAGAAGGCGGCGGATGTGCGCGACACCTCCCTGCGGCTGCCTCCCGGCACGAAGGGCACCATCGTCGAAGTGCGCGTGTTCAATCGGCATGGCGTCGACAAGGACGAGCGCGCCCTGGCCATTGAGCGCGAGGAGATCGAGCGGCTCGCCAAGGACCGAGACGACGAGCAGGCGATCCTTGACCGCAACGTCTACGGCCGCCTGACCGAGATCCTCGACGGCAAGACCGCCATCGCCGGCCCCAAGGGCTTCAAGAAGGACAGCGTGGTGACGCGCGAGATCCTGCAGGAGTTCCCGCGCTCGCAGTGGTGGCTGTTCGCGGTGGCGGATGACGCCATCATGAGCGAGCTGGAGGCCATCCGCGCCCAGTATGACGAGTCGAAGAAGCGCCTGGAACAGCGCTTCCTCGACAAGGTCGAGAAGCTGCAGCGCGGCGACGAGCTGCCGCCCGGCGTGATGAAGATGGTGAAGGTCTTCGTCGCGGTGAAGCGCAAGATCCAGCCCGGCGACAAGATGGCCGGCCGTCACGGCAACAAGGGCGTCGTCTCGCGCATCGTGCCCATCGAGGACATGCCGTTCCTGGAGGACGGCACCAACGTGGACATCGTGCTGAACCCGCTGGGCGTGCCCTCGCGCATGAACGTCGGGCAGATCCTGGAGACGCACCTGGGCTGGGCCTGCGCGGGCCTCGGCAAGCAGGTGGCGGCCGCGGTAGACGCCTACTACGCCCAGAGCGACCTGAAGCCCCTGCGCGGGCGTCTGGAAACCATCTACGGCAAGGGCGAGATCGACCAGCTCAAGGACGAGGAGCTCCCCGAGCTGGGCGAGAACCTGCGCAAGGGCGTACCGATCGCGACCCCGGTGTTCGATGGCGCCCACGAGGACGACATCGAACACCAGCTGGAAATGGCGGGTCTCGACCCGTCGGGCCAGTCGACGCTGTACGATGGCCGCACCGGCGAGCCCTTCGACCGCAAGGTGACGGTGGGCTACATCTACATGCTGAAGCTGCACCACCTCGTGGATGACAAGATCCACGCGCGCTCCATCGGCCCCTACTCGCTGGTCACCCAGCAGCCCCTGGGCGGTAAGGCGCAGTTTGGCGGCCAGCGCTTCGGCGAGATGGAGGTGTGGGCGCTCGAAGCCTATGGCGCCGCCTATACGCTGCAGGAGATGCTGACCGTGAAGTCGGACGACGTGGCCGGTCGCACCAAGGTCTACGAGGCCATCGTGCGCGGCGAGGACACGTTCGAGAGCGGCATTCCCGAGAGCTTCAACGTGCTCGTGAAGGAAATGCGCTCGCTCGGCCTCAATGTGGACCTCGAGAACAGCTAAGGGCCTCGCGACCCTTTCCGCCCAGAGCGGACTGCCGCCCCAGCCGATGTGCCGGGGCGGCGTAACGGAATAGCCGCCCACCCCGTATGGGAGCAGCACATGAACCAGGAAGTCCTGAACGTCTTCAACCCGACCGTTCCGGCCCCGAGCTTCAATCAGATCCGCATTTCGATCGCGAGCCCGGAGAAGATCAAGTCCTGGTCCTACGGCGAGATCAAGAAGCCGGAGACCATCAACTACCGCACGTTCAAGCCCGAGCGTGACGGCTTGTTCTGCGCGCGCATCTTCGGTCCCATCAAGGACTACGAGTGCCTGTGCGGCAAGTACAAGCGCATGAAGTACAAGGGCATCATCTGCGAGAAGTGCGGCGTGGAAGTCACGCTCTCGCGGGTGCGGCGCGAGCGCATGGGCCACATCGAGCTCGCAGCTCCGGTGGCGCACATCTGGTTCCTGAAGTCGCTCCCGAGCCGCATCGGCCTGCTGCTTGACATGACGCTCAAGGACCTGGAGCGCATCCTGTACTTCGAGTATTTCGTCGTGATCGAGCCCGGCACGACCAAGCTCAAGTACCGTCAGCTCCTCTCGGAGGAAGAGTACCTGCGCGCGCAGGACGAATTCGGCGAGACCAATTTCACGGCGATGATCGGCGCCGAGGCCATTCGCGAGCTTCTGCGCTCCATGGACCTCGAGAAGATCGCGGCGGACCTGCGTGTCGAGATCTCCCAGGCGACCACGGAGCTGAAGCCCAAGAAGCTCGCGAAGCGCCTGAAGATCGTCGAGGCCTTCCAGCAGTCCGGCAACAAGCCGGAGTGGATGATCCTGACGCATGTTCCGGTTATCCCGCCGGACCTGCGTCCGCTGGTGCCGCTCGACGGCGGTCGCTTCGCGACGTCGGATCTGAACGACCTCTACCGGCGCGTCATCAACCGCAACAACCGCCTGAAGCGGCTGATCGAACTGCGGGCGCCGGACATCATCATCCGCAACGAGAAGCGCATGCTTCAGGAAGCGGTGGACGCGCTGTTCGACAACGGCCGGCGCGGTCGCGTCATCACGGGCGCCAACAAGCGGCCGCTGAAGTCGCTCGCGGACATGCTGAAGGGCAAGCAGGGCCGGTTCCGCCAGAACCTGCTCGGCAAGCGTGTGGACTATTCCGGCCGCTCGGTGATCGTGGTGGGCCCGGAGCTGAAGCTCCACCAGTGCGGCCTGCCCAAGAAGATGGCGCTGGAGCTGTTCAAGCCCTTCATCTACTCGCGCCTCGACGCGAAGGGCCATTCGGCCACGGTGAAGCAGGCCAAGAAGCTGGTGGAGAAGGAGCGGCCCGAGGTTTGGGATATCCTCGACGAGGTCATCCGCGAGCATCCGGTGATGCTGAACCGCGCGCCGACGCTCCACCGCCTGGGCATCCAGGCGTTCGAACCGGTGCTGATCGAGGGCAAGGCCATCCAGCTTCACCCGCTCGTCTGCTCGGCGTTCAACGCCGACTTCGACGGTGACCAGATGGCCGTGCACGTGCCGCTCTCGCTGGAAGCCCAGCTGGAAGCGCGCGTGCTCATGATGTCGACGAACAACATCCTGCACCCGGCGAACGGCGCGCCCATCATCGTGCCCTCGCAGGACATCGTGCTTGGGCTCTATTATCTCTCGATCATGCGCGAGAATGAGCCCGGCGAGGGCATGCTGTTCGCGAACATGAACGAGATCGACCATGCGCTGAACGCCAAGGCGATCACGCTCGCGACCAAGATCAAGGGTCGCTACATCGGCGTCGACGCCGATGGAAAGCGGTATTCCAAGATCTATGAGACCACCCCCGGTCGCATGAAGATCGGCGAGCTACTGCCGAAGCACGCGAAGGTGCCCTTCGACGTCGTCAACAAGCTGATGACGAAGAAGGAAATCTCCAACATGATCGACGCGGTGTATCGCCACTGCGGTCAGAAGGAGAGCGTGATCTTCTGCGACAAGATCATGTCGCTCGGCTTCTACAACGCCTTCCGCGCCGGCATCTCGTTCGGCAAGGACGACATGGTGGTGCCGAAGAAGAAGTGGGAGCTGGTGGAAGACGCCCGCGCCCTCACCAAGGAATACGAGCAGCAGTACAACGACGGCCTCATCACCCAGGGTGAGAAGTACAACAAGGTCGTCGATTGCTGGGGCAAGTGCACGGACCGCATCGCCGAGGAGATGATGAAGGAAATCTCCGCGGTGAAGAAGGACCCGGAGACCGGCCGCGAGAAGCCCATCAACTCCATTTATATGATGAGCCACTCCGGCGCGCGCGGTTCGCCCACGCAGATGCGCCAGCTCGCCGCCATGCGCGGCCTGATGGCCAAGCCCTCCGGCGAGATCATCGAGACTCCGATCATCTCGAACTTCAAGGAAGGCCTGACCGTGATGGAGTACTTCAACTCCACCCACGGCGCCCGTAAGGGCCTGGCCGACACTGCCTTGAAGACCGCGAACTCGGGTTACCTCACCCGCCGTCTCGTGGACGTGGCGCAGGATTCCATCATCACCGAGCGCGATTGCGGCTCGGACAAGGGAATCCACATGCGCGCCATCCTCGATGCGGGCCAGGTGGTGGCCTCGCTCGCCTCGCGCGTGCTGGGCCGCACCACGGCGGAGGATCTGGTGGAGCCGGCGACGGGCGAGATCATCGTGCCCAGGGGCTCGATGATCGAGGAGCCGCACATCGAGCGCATCAACAAGGCGGGCATCCAGGAGATCAAGATCCGCTCGGTGCTCACCTGCGAGACGCGCAATGGCGTGTGCGGCACCTGCTACGGGCGCGACCTCGCCCGCGGCACGCCCGTGAACATGGGCGAAGCGGTTGGCGTCATCGCCGCCCAGTCGATCGGCGAGCCGGGCACCCAGCTCACCATGCGCACGTTCCACATCGGCGGCGCCGCGACCCTCGCGGACTCCTCCTTCGTGGAATCGAACTTCGAGGGTCAGGTCCGTATCCGCAATCGCAACGTGGCGCGGAACTCGGACGGCGACCTCGTGGTCATGGGCCGTAACCTCGCCGTGGTGATCGTCGACCACGACGGCACCGAGCGCGCGGTCAACCGCGTCCAGTACGGCGCCCGCCTCAAGGTGGACGAGGGCGACACCATCAAGCGCGGCCAGCGCATCGCCGAGTGGGACCCCTACACCCGTCCGATCCTCACCGAGGTGGACGGCACGGTGGCCTTCGAGGACCTGGTGGAAGGCTCGTCCATGAACGAGACGGTCGACGAATCGACCGGCATCGCCAAGCGCGTGGTGACCGACAGCCGCGCCGGCCGCGGGCCGGAGCTGCGCCCGGCCATCCTCATCAAGGGGCCGGACGGCAAGGTGTCGAAGCTGGCGCGCGGCGGTGACGCCCGCTACGCCCTGCCGGTGGAGGCCATCATCTCGGTGGACCCGAACCAGCACATCAAGGCTGGCGACGCGGTGGCCCGCGTGCCCATGGAAAGCGCCAAGACGCGCGACATCACGGGCGGCCTGCCGCGCGTGGCGGAGCTGTTCGAGGCGCGGCGTCCGAAGGATGCGGCGATCATCGCCGAGATCTCGGGCACCATCCGCTTCGGCCGCGACTACAAGAACAAGCGTCGCCTCTCCATTGAGCCGTCCGACGGCGGGGATGCGGTGGAATACCTGATCCCCAAGGGCAAGCACATCCATCTCCAGGACGGCGACGTGGTGGAGAAGGGCGATTTCATCGTCGACGGCAACCCGGCGCCGCACGACATCCTGGCGATCAAGGGCGTGGAAGAGCTTGCGGCCTTCCTCGTCAACGAGATCCAGGAGGTCTACCGGCTCCAGGGCGTGACCATCAATGACAAGCACATTGAGGTGATCGTCCGGAACATGCTGCAGAAGGTGGAGATCGACGACGCCGGCGAGACCGAGTTCCTGGACGGCGAGCAGGTCGACCGCATCGAGTTCATCGAGGCCAACGAAAAGGCGGCCGAAGAGGGCAAGAAGCAGGCGACCGGCCATCCGGTGCTGCTCGGCATCACCAAGGCCAGCCTGCAGACCCGCTCCTTCTTCTCGGCTGCCTCCTTCCAAGAGACCACCCGCGTCCTCACCGAGGCGGCGGTCAATGGCAAGGTGGACCCGCTGGAGGGCCTGAAGGAGAACGTCATCGTCGGCCGCCTGATCCCGGCCGGCACCGGCGCGCAGATGAACAAGCTGCGGGCCGTGGCGAACTCCCGCGACGACCTCATCGTGGCCACCCGCGACGAGCAGACCGAGGCGCCCGCCGCCCTGGTGGAAGGCCCGGCCGAGGCTGTGCCTCCGGCCGAGTGAGCGGCGCCGCGAGGGTGATTGGACGAAAGGGCCGCCTTCGGGCGGCCCTTTTGCTGTTGGAGGGGGCGATGTCGCCGCACCGCGGGCGTGCGAATATCGGTGATTAAGCACCGGTGCTCATAATCTGCGGAGTGATTCGCCTGCGGAGCTGGCCATGACATCCGCCACCAAAGAACCCCTGCGCTTCGCGCCGCACCACCTCGGGCGCCGGCGGGTCCTGAAGATCGGTGCCGCCCTCGCCTGTGGCGCCGCCTTCGGCCTGCTCGGCCCGGCAGTGGCCGCGGGCGACCCGGATGTTGCCGCCATCGCCGCCCTGCGGCCGGGCGAGTTCGTCTGGTACCCGGAGCGCGCGCCCGAAGGGTTCGTGGCGATCGTGGTGGATCTCTCGGACCAGCGGGCACATGTGTATCGCAACGGCGTGCGCATCGGCGTGTCCACGGTGTCCACGGGGCGGGAGGGGCACGACACGCCCACCGGCGTCTTCACCATTCTGGGCAAGGACGCCGACCACCATTCCACCCTCTACAACGATGCGGCCATGCCCTACATGGAGCGCCTCACGTGGTCCGGGGTGGCGCTGCACGCGGGCGGGCTGCCGGGCTATCCCTCCTCGCACGGGTGCGTGCATCTGCCCCTGGCCTTCGCGAAGCTCCTGTTCGCGATCACGCACATGGGCACGCCGGTCATCATTGCCGACAGCCACAGCGCGCCGCAGGAGGTGCTTCACCCCGGCCTCGTCATGAGCGAGGGCCTGGAACAGGAGCTGGCGGTGGATGCCACTGGCGCCGGCGCGCCGGAGGACGCCGCGGCCTGGGGGGCCGCCGTGTCCATGGTGGCGAGCGCGGCCGACAGGACGTTGACGGTGCTGCAGGGGGCGCAGGCGGTGCTGCAGGGGCCCATCACGGTGAAGGATCCCGCGGCGCCGCTGGGAAATGTGGTTTACGTGCTCGCCGGCACGCAGGGGGCACACGGCACGCCCCGCTGGAGTGCCATTTCTTATGAGGGCGCAACGGCCCACGCGGGCGATGTGCGGCAGGCACTGGCGCGCGTCACGCTGGATCTCTCCATCAGGCGGCGGGTGGCGGCATTGGCGAAGCCGGGCGCCACGCTGTTCATCACGGACCTGCCGGCCCATCCGGATACGCGGAGTGATGGCGGCTTCGTCGTGCTCTCCCACAAGGCGGTGAGCTGATGCGCCGGGCATGTTTCACGCGGGCGCTGGCGGTGTTTTCGGCTTTGGCGGCGTGCAGCGGTGCGTGGGCTCAGCAGGCGCCGGGCATGCCGGCAAAGGAGCTGTTCGGCCGCGCGCGTGCACCGGCGTCGGAATTCCAGCCGGAGGCCATCGGCTTCTATTCCAAGGGCTGCCTTGCCGGGGCCGAGGCGCTGCCGATCACGGGGCCGGAGGCGAACGGCCCCCTGTGGCAGGTCATGCGCCTGTCGCGCAACAGGAATTATGGACATCCCGAACTCGTCGCCTTCCTGGAGCGGTTCGCCCGGAAGGTCACGGAAGCGTCGTCCTGGCGGGGCATCCTGGTGGGAGACATGTCGCAGCCGCGTGGTGGACCCATGCTCACCGGCCACGCCTCCCATCAGGTCGGGCTCGATGCCGACATCTGGCTGACGCCCAGCCCAGGCCGCATCCTCTCCCGCGAGGAGCGCGAGAGCCTCTCGGCCACCATGATGGTGCGCAAGGACCGGCGCGACATCGACCCCGCAAGCTGGCGGCCGGACCACTGGAAGGTGGTGCGCGCCGCGGCCTCGGACCCCGAGGTGGAGCGCGTGTTCGTGAATGCGGCCATCAAGAAGGCCCTGTGCCGCGATGCCGCCGGCGACCGGTCCTGGCTGGCGAAGGTGCGGCCCTATTGGGGCCATGACTATCACATGCATGTGCGCTTGGGGTGCCCCAAGGGCAGTGCCGAGTGCAAGGGGCAGGAGCCTCCCCCCTCCGGCGACGGCTGCGGCGCCGAGCTCGACTGGTGGTTCTCGGACGAGGTGCTGCACCCCAAGCCTGACAAGGAGCCGGCGAAGCCGAAGCCTCCCATGACCCTTGCAGACCTGCCCCCCGCCTGCGCTACGGTGCTGGGCGGCAAGTAAGCGAAGCGGAGGATACCCATGACGGATCTTGCCGACCTCTTCCCGGGCTTCGAATCCCATCACGTGGACACGAAGGCGGGCCGCATCTTCCTCCGGCAGGGGGGCGGGGGCCCGCCGCTGCTGCTGCTCCACGGCTTTCCCGAGAGCCATGTGATGTGGCATCAGGTGGCGCACAAGTTGGCGGAGAGCTTCACCCTCGTCATCCCCGACCTGCCCGGCTACGGCTGGAGCGCGGCCCCCGAGGCGGATGGCGACCAGCTTCCCTACACCAAGCGCGCCATGGCCGCCGCCATGGTGGAGCTGATGGAGCGCCAGGGCTTCTCCCACTTCAGCCTGATGGGCCACGACCGGGGCGCGCGGGTGGGCTACCGGCTGGGGCTCGACAATCCCGGCCGGCTCGACCGGCTGGTGCTGCTCGACATCATCCCCACCTACCTCATGTGGCACCGGATGGACCGGGCGCGGGCGCTGCAGGTGTACCACTGGGCCTTCCTGGCGCAGCCCAGCCCGCTGCCGGAAAAGCTCATCGCCGCCCACCCCGCCTTCTACCTGGAGTGGACCATGGCGAGCTGGACCGCGGCGAAGGATCTCTCCGCCTTCGACGCGCGGGCGCTGGCCTATTATCGCGCCGCCTTCTCCTCGCCGGATCGCATCGCCGCCATGTGCGCGGACTACCGGGCGGGTGCCACCTTCGATCTCGCCCATGACGAGGCGGACCTCGCCGCCGGGCGCACGCTTTCGTGCCCCACATTCCTGGTGTGGGGCGAGGCCGGCATCCCGAGCCGGGGGGCGAGCCCGCTCGATGCGTGGCGCGCGCTCGCGCCCGACATCGCGGGGGTGGCCGTGCCGGGCGGCCATTTCGTGTGTGAGGAGGCCCCAAAGCCCACCCTCGACGCCGTGCTGCCGTTCCTGCTCGGGGATGCGTGACGACGAGCCCGGAGGACAAGGGCGCGAAGTTGCTGGCGCTCAATGCGGAGGCTCGTGTCCATTGCAATCTTACGGAACGGTATTTTCGTTCTATTGACGCCTTGCTGCGAACACCGCATCCCACGTTTCAGAAGTTCCAGGAAGGACCCCCACCTATGGCCATCGGCGATGCGCTGAACGTCCGCGCCCGTGCTCCCCTTCGTCTCGGCCTCGCCGGCGGTGGCACGGATCTCTCTCCCTATTGCGACGAGTTCGGCGGCAACGTCCTGAATGCCACTATCGACCGCTTCGCCTACGCCCACATCCGCACCAATCGCATCGGCGCCGTGGTGCTGCGCGCCCGCGACATGGAGACGGAGGAGGTGCTGGAGCCGCGCCTCGACCACTCCCTTCACGAGGGGCTGGTGCTGCATCGCGCAGTCTATTCCCACATGATGCGGACCTATTGCGACGGCGTGGCGCTGCCGCTCACCATCTCCACCACCATCGACGTGCCGGCGGGCTCGGGCCTCGGGGCATCCTCGGCGCTGGTGGTGGCGCTCATCGAGGCGTTCCGCTCGGCGCTGCGGCTGCCGCTCGGCCCCTATGAGGTGGCGCGCCTCGCCTTCGAGATCGAGCGCGTGCACATCGGTCTCGCGGGCGGGCGGCAGGACCAGTACTCGGCCGCGTTCGGCGGGCTCAATTTCATCGAGTTCCTCCCCGACGACCGGGCCATCGTCAATCCGCTGCGCATCCGCCGTGAATATCTGAACGAGTTCGAGGCCTCCCTCGTCATCAGCTTCACCGGCCAGTCGCGGCAGTCCGAGAACATCATCAAGCAGCAGGTGGCGGGGCTGAAGCAGCTCGATGGCAAAACCATCGAGAACATGCACAAGCTGAAGCAGGACGCCATCGACATGAAGCTCGCCCTGCTCCAGGGCGACATCCGCGGCACGGCCGAGATCCTCGGCCGCTCGTGGGCCGCCAAGAAGGCCACCGCGGCCGGCGTCGCCACCGAGGCGGTGGAACGGCTCTATGACGCGGCCATGGGCGCCGGGGCCTGGGCGGGCAAGGTTTCGGGCGCCGGCGGCGGCGGCTTCATGATGTTCCTCACCGATCCCGAGAATGCCTACCATCTCAAGTCGGTGCTAAACGCGGCCGGCGGCCGCGCGGGCTCGGTGAAATTCACCTTCGACGGCGCCGAGGGCTGGCCGATCTGCACCTGAGGCGCGGCCGACCGGCCGGGGCGGCGCGCGGGCGCCGACGAAGTGGAACGATTGACGCGTCTTCGCCGGGGGGGGAGAGGGTCCCAGCCGCGCGAGGGCGCCCCAGAGGGGGATCGACTGGTGGTCGTGAAGCAATGCGTCATTCTGCTCGGTGGGCTCGGCACGCGCCTGGGGGCGCTCACCGCCGACACGCCGAAGCCGCTGCTGCCGGTGGGCGACATCCCGTTCGTGGAGGTGCTCATCGCCGAGGCGCGGCGGCGCGGCTTCACCAAGTTCCTGTTGCTCGCCGGGCACCGCGCGGGCGTGGTGGGCGACTATATCGAGCGTACGGATGTCCGTGGCCGCTTCGATGTCACGGTCGAAATCTCGGTCGAGACGACGCCCCTCGGCACCGGCGGCGCGCTGGTGAACGCCCTGTCGCTGCTGGACGAGACCTTCCTGCTCCTCAACGGCGATACCTGGTTCGACTTCAACTGGCTCGACCTCGCCGCCGGGACGCTCGCTCACGGCAGCGACGTCGGCATGGCGCTGCGCCTCGTGGAGCGACCCGACCGCTACGAGACGATCGTGCTCGAAGGCGGGCGCATCACCGCCTTCCGCCCGCGCGGCGCGGGCCTGGACCGGGCGCTTATCAACGGCGGCGTCTATGTGGTGCGCCGGCGGGCGCTGGAGGCGCTGGCCTGCCCCTCCTCGATGGAGGCGGACCTGCTGCCGCGCCTCGTGGCCGAAGGCAAGGTGACCGGCATCGCCTATGACGGCTTCTTTATCGACATCGGCATTCCCGAGACCTATGCCGACGCGCAGGTCTCGGTGCCCGCGCGGCGGCGGCGCCCGGCCGTGTTCTTCGACCGCGACGGCGTGCTGAACGTGGACACGGGCTATCCCCACAAGGCGGCCGACATCACCTGGGTGCCCGGCGCCAAGGCGGCGGTGAAGCGCTTCAACGACCTCGGCTTCTACACCTTCGTGGTGACCAACCAGGCCGGCGTCGCCCGCGGCTTCTATCCGGAGGAGGACGTCGCCGCGCTCCACGCCTGGATGACCGACGAACTGCGCGCCACCGGGGCTTCCATCGACGACTGGCGCTATTGCCCCTACCACCCGGACGGCACCGTGGCGCGCTATGCCGACGCCCACGCCTGGCGCAAGCCCGAGCCCGGCATGCTCCTCGACCTCATGGCCCACTGGCCGGTGGACGTGACGGCGAGCCTGCTCATCGGCGACAAGGAATCTGACCTCCAGGCCGCCACCGGCGCGGGCATCGAGGGGCACCTCTTCACCGGCGGCGACCTGCTGGCCTTCGTAGAAGGGCTTCGCCCCGCGGCCTCCCGCCTTGCCGCCGATCGCTGAGGAACCCGTGATGACCGGCCTCGCCGTTTCGCCCGCCGTCCTGGGCCTCAAGGACATTTCCGACGACGCCCGCCACTGGCTGCTCGACATCGCCGCTCCCCTCTGGTCCAGCCGTGGGCGGCTGGCGAAAGGGCTGTTCGCGGAGCGCCTGACGCGGGCCGGGCTGGCGGACGATGCGCCGCGCCGCCTCTTCGTGCAGGCCCGCCATGCCTATTCCTTCTGCGAGATGGGGCGGCTCGGCTGGGCGGGGGACTGGCGTGCCCTTTCCGGTGCGACGGTGGACTACCTGCTGGCCCACGGGCGGCGGGCGGATGGCCTCTTCATACACTCCTTCACCACCGACGGCGCCATGCATGACGCGCGCGCGGACCTCTACGACCAGGCCTTCATGCTGTTCTGCCTGGGCCACACCTCGCGGGCCCTGGGGCGGCCGGAGCTGCTGGACGCCGCGGAGGCACTGGTCTCGGTGCTGGAAAAGGACCATGCCCATCCGGCGGGCGGGTTCGTGGAGCGGGACATTCCCCGCTCGTTCCGTCACCAGAACCCGCACATGCATTTCTTCGAGGCCTTCTCAGCGCTCTACGCGGTGAGCGGCCGCGCGGAGTGGAAGGCCCGTGCGGAAGGCATGGCGCGGCTGTGCCGCGACCACTTCATCGACGCCACTACCGGCGCGCTGATCGAGTATTTCACCGAGGACCTCCAGCCGGCTCCCGGCCTGGAGGGCACCATCGTGGAGCCGGGCCATTGCTTCGAGTGGGCCTGGCTGTTCGAGGGGCTGGTGCCATGGGGCTGGCCGGGCGATGTCGTTTCCGACCGGCTGACCGCCTTCGGCCGCGCCTACGGCATCGACCCGGCGCGGGGGGTGACCATCAACGAGGTAACCACCGCTGGCGTGGTGCACAAGGCCACCGCGCGCCTGTGGCCGCAGACCGAGCGCCTGAAGGTGGCGCTGGCGCGGCTGCGACGGCTCGGCACCGCGGAGGAAGCGGAGGAGGCCCGGCGCGCCTATGCCGGGTTGAAGCTCTATCTCGACATGCCCGTGCCCGGCACGTGGCAGGATGTCTCGAACCCCGACGGCACCTGGGTGGAGATGCCGGCACCCGGCTCCTCGCTCTACCATATCACCTGTGCCCTGGCGGAGCTCATCGACACCGTCGAGGGCCGGTGCTGAGGGCTTCCGCCCTCGGTTCCGGTCCTCGGCCGGAACCGGGCAAGGACCGGCTCGAACGCTGCGCGAAATTGGCCAAGGGCCCGCGAGCGAAGCCCGCGGGCCTTCTGCATCAGAATACGGAGGGGCCGGCCATGCCCTTGGTGACGGTGAGCACCATGATGCGCAGGTCGAGCCAGATGGACCAGTTCTCGATGTAGTAGAGGTCGAGGGCGAGGCGCCGCTCGGCCTTCTCCACCGAGAGCACAGGCCCGCGCGAGCCGTTGATCTGCGCCCAGCCGGTGATGCCCGGCTTCACCCGGTAGCGTGCCACGTAGTGCTGGATCGCCTCGTACACCACGTTGGGCGAGATCAGCATGTTGGGCACGTGGGGCCGCGGGCCCACCACCGACATGTCGCCCTTCAGCACGTTGAGGAGCTGCGGCAGCTCATCGATGGAGGTGGAGCGCAGGAAGCGGCCGACGCGGGTGATGCGCGGGCTGTCGCGCCGCGTGCCGGCGGAGCCGTCGTCCGAGAGATCCACGGTCATGGTGCGCAGCTTGAAGACCTCGAACACCTTGTTGTTGCGCCCCACGCGCGGCTGCTTGAACAGCACCGGGCCCGGCGATTCCAGCTTGATGGCGATGGCCGCCGCCAGGAGGATCGGCGAGGTGAGGATGAGGCCGATGGCGGCGACCACGTAATCTTCCACCGCTTTCAGCAGGCCGAGCGAGCCCTTGAAAGGCTGCTGCTGCACCTGCAGCGCGGGCTCGCCGGCCAGCATGGTGAGGTGGGCATAGTTGAGCGAGAAGGAGTGGGGGTCGAGTTCCACCACCACGTCGGTGGCGATCTGGTGCAGCTCGCCTACCAGGGCGGAGATGGCAGCAGGGTCGGACCACGGCTTGGTGATGACCACCATGTCCACCCGCGCGTCGCGGGCATAGTCGAGAAGGGCGGCGATGCCGCTCCGCTCCTGCGGATAGCGCTTGCCGGTCACCGGCGAGAGGGCGGTGTTCGCGTCGCCGGCGGGCTCGGCGTCATCGGTGAAGATGCCGACGAAGGAGACGAGGCCGCTCTGGCCTTCCTCGCCGTCATACCGGTCCACAAGATCGCGGGCGCGGGCGCGCTCGCCGAGCACCGCCACGTTGCGCCGCAGCACGGCGTTGCGCTTCACCAGGATCATGCCCAGGCGCACCGGCACTAGCCGGCCGAACAAAAGGGCGATGACAGTGACGACGCACCACCCCACGAGGGCCTTCAGGTTGGTCGCGTCCGCGGGGATCATCGCATAGTAGCAGACGGCCACCACCGTTCCGGCGGGGACACAGCCCACGATGATGTGCCCCAGTTGTCGCCGCACGCGCGAGTAATGTTCAACCCTGTAGGCCCGGCCGAATTGTAGTATCTGCACGAAGCTGAGAATGCCGATGATCCAGAGGATGCCGATCTGGCTCCAGGACAAGAAGTTCCAGTGAACATGCGCGACCAGCGCCGCCAGCAGCGACATGAAGATATCGCAGAGGATGACGAGGCGATTGATGAGGCCGTGGGTCCAACGAGTCATTCTGCGCATTCCCGCCAGCCCAATCGTCGAGGCGATGGAGCTTTGGTCTCAACTTCTCCTTAATCGCAGCTTGACCGTCAAGGGTAGGTGGCCACCGACCTTAGGCTTTGATTAACGCTGAACGCCTCACGAATTGTGTCTTATTCCAACAGTTTGCACGGATGGCCCGAAGGCCGGGCAAGGGGATGCGCGCACGCGGCTTGCTGCGGACGGGAAGGGGCGTAAGCTGGAGCCTTTCCAGCTCTGCCTCCTTTTTCGTGCGATGGATTTTTTGCCATGTACAACAAGCGCCTCGAAGCATTGCGCTCCAATCCCGGCGGCGACTGGCGCCCGGCGGATTTCGAGATCACTGCGTCCCAGTACGCGCTGAAGTTTCGAAAGGTCACGGGCACCCATGTGGTGTTCACCCATCCCTGCGTGCCCGATTGCGTGGCGGTGCCCCTGCGGCGGAAGATCCGGCCGGCGCACGTGCGCGCCTTCGTCGCCATGATCGACCGCATGGACGGGCTCGACCAATGAGCGATCTCGCCGCCTATCCCCACACGCTGGAGCCCCTCGCCCCCGAGGAGGGCAGCGGCTTCATTGTGCGCTTTCCCGACATTCCCGGCTGCATCGGTGTCGGGGATACGCCAGAGGAGGCGCTCGCCGACGGGCGGGAAGCCCTCTTCGCCTGCCTCGACGCCCTCAAGGCCGCCGACCGCGCGCCGCCGGATCCTTCGGCGGGGTGAGGCCCCCTCAGCGCCCGACGGGCGGGCGGCGCTGCGCCTGCTCTTCCAGCCAGATGGAAACGGTGTCGATCAGGCGGATGGCGGCCGGGAGCCGGGCGTGGGCTTCCGCCTGGGCGGGGGTGAGCGGCTCCAGCGTGCGCCACCACGTGATGAAGTGCGAGATCAGCGTGCGGGCCGGGACCTGATCGAAGGAGAGCCCCGGAAAAGCGGTGAAGCCGAAAGCCGTTTCGAGGTCCGAAAGGCAACCGCGCACATAGGCGCGGTCGTCGTCGGCGAAGGGGAGGGGATGCTCCGGCGCGCGGCGCACCATGCGCACCTCGCTCAGCTCGGGAATATAGTCGGTTCTGGTCACGGGGCCTCGCTCATGCGGTGCGGCAGCATTCTTGCACGTTCGGTGCCATGGAGCCCGCGACCGACATCGGCGCTTGCCGCCTTCCGTCCTTCCGTCGTTCGGCCGGAGGCCTGGCACGGGCGCGCGCCGGGGCGACGGGCCCTTTCCGGAGGACCGGCTGATGGCTGCCGCCCGGCTCCATGGTACGCCCACCGCCGTGCACGCCGTGCCCGCGGAGTTAGGGCCGTCCGGCTTTCGATTGCTGGTGATGCGTGAGTTCCGCGCGCCGGATGGTCCGCCCGGCTTCGCCCTCCTGGAGCAATACCTGCTGCGCGCGCCGCACCGGCTGAACCGGCACGGCATCGCCTTCGCGCTCACCTTCCGGCCGGAGGTGATGGCTGGCCTCTCCGAGGCCATCGGCCGTCCCGCCCTGCGCGACGATGCCGGGCGGGTCGGGCGCAACCCGCGCTGGCCTCAGCTGCGCTGGTGCGCGGAGCAGCGCCACTGGGCGGACGGCACAGAAACAGCGGAATGGTGGGCGAAGGTGGATTTTCCCGATGCCGCCGGCTGGACGGCCTTTCGCGCACGCTTCGCGTGTCGCCTCGACGGCGTGTCGCCGCCCGCGCCCGCTGCAGAAGGAGAGTCTCCATGCGTGCTTTGAGCATTGCCTGCCCCCATTGCGACGCGCGCATTCCCCCGGCGGCGGGCGTGGAGCTGCGCACTGCCCGCTGCGGCGCCTGCGGCGGGGCTCTCTTCACCGGCCGGCCGCTGGAGCTCACGGCGGGCCGGTTCGATGCCCACACCGCCGAGCGCGGCCTGCCCCTGCTCATCGATTTCCGGGCCGACTGGTGCGGCCCCTGCCGCGCCCTCGCGCCGGTGTTCGAGGCCCTCGCCGCCGAGTTCGAGCCCCATGTGCGGTTCGCCACCGTGGACACCGACGCCGAGAGCGACCTCGCCGCGCACTTCCGCATCCGCACCGTGCCGACCCTGAGCCTCGTGCATGGCCGGAGGGAGGTGGCGCGCGTCACCGGAGTGCTCGCCGCTTCGGACCTGCGGCGCTGGCTCTACGGCGCCCTTTCCGAGGCGCAGGAGGACACCGGCGCCACAGCCCTTTCCCTCCAGACCGGAGCTGCCCCGTGACCACTTCCGTCGAGACCCGCGCCATTCGCAAGGAAGCCGACCTCGTATTTCCCCCGGACGTCGTGTGGCGGGCCATGACCGATTCCGAATGGCTCGCGGTCTGGTTCTTCCCGAATGACATCCAGCCCGCGCCGGGGCACAAGTTCACCATATGGAGCCGGCCGGTGGAGCGCTGGGACGGCGAGTTCCGGTGCCAGGTGCTGGAGGTGGAACCGGAAAAGCTGCTGCGCTTCTCCTGGCGCGGCGGCCATGAGGAGCTGAAGGGCTTCGGCCGCTACATCGACACCACGGTGACCTGGACCCTCTCTCCCACTGCGGACGGCACCCGCCTCACCTTCACGCACGAGGGCTTCGCGGCCGATGCGGCGGCGGACCAGGTGTTCGACATCATGTCCAAGGGCGCCGAAAGCGTGCTGCGCAGTCTCGCCCGGCGGCTGCCCGACCTTCTGGAGCATGGCGCCTGAGGGCATGGTGGAGGGGGTTGCACGCTCCCGCGAGCCCTGTAGCCTCCCAGTCCGGCGGTGGGCTCTGCCGGCGTATTCTGGGGTGGGGCATGTATCTCGGCGTGATCCTGGCGACCATGGCGGTGCTGCCGCTTCTCTCCATCGGCGCGGAGCTGGCGCTGCATGGCGGTGCGCCGCTGGTGCTCGCGGCCAAGTGGTTCACCTTCTGGGGCGTCGGCGTGCGCATCATGCTCGCGGCAGTGAAGCAGATGACGCAGCCGGAGTTCACCGCGCGCATCCTCCACATTGACGACCCACGCGCCCATATCGTGGTGCGGGAGCTTGGCTTCGCCAATGCCGCCATCGCGCTGCTGGCGCTGCTCTCGTTGCCGTGGCCGTCGTTCCTGGTGCCGGCGGCGCTGGCGGGGGCGGTGTTCCTGGGCCTTGCGGGCATCCAGCATGCCCTGCAGAAAGCGCGTGGCGGCAAGGAGACCATCGCCATGGTCTCCGATTTCGGCCTTGCCGCCGTGCTGCTGGCCTGCCTGCTGGGGCTTATCGCCTGAGGGGCTCAGGCGTGTTCTGCCTCAGGCGTTCACCATGCCGGAAACGCCGGCGAAGGCGCCCTCCGCGAGTTCCGCCACCAGCAGCCGCGCGGGGTCCACGGGGCCGGGCAGGGTCACGGTGCCCGGCGGCACGCGCTTGAAGCCGAACTTGGCATAATAGGGTTCGTCGCCCACCAGCACCACAAGCCGGTGGCCGGCGGCGCGGGCCGCCTCCAGCGCGTCCTCCATCAGGCGTCCGCCGATGCCGACCGACTGGAACGGCGGCTCCACAGAGAGCGGGCCCAGCAGCAGCGCCGGAGTGGTGCCGATGCGCACCTGCGTGAGCCGCACCGAGCCCACCAGCATGGTGCCCACCCGCGCGGTGAAGGAGAGGGCGCGCTCATGCCCTTTCTGCTCGCGGATGCGGAAGGCCGTGCGCGAGAACCGGCCGGGGCCGAAGGTGCGCTCGTGCAGCCGCTCCACGGCCGCGTCGTCGTGGGAGGTCTCAAGGGCGATGGTGAGGGGAAGTTCGGTCATGATGGCCTTGGGCGCTTTCGGGCAGGAGCGGTCATTCCGCCCGGACCCCGGCGCGCGGGGCGTCGCCGAAGGAGCGTCAGGCGGGCAGGGCGAAGCGGACGCGGGGGCGCGCCGCGTTCATTCGTCGTCGCTGCTGGCAGCGGGCCGGGCCTTGGACCAGGGCGGTCATCTCGACGGGTTCCTTCCTCAACGCGGCGGGCGATAGCACGCTCCCTCGCCGTGGTCCAGGGGGGTGAGCCGGCAAAGCGATGCCGCCACGCAAACGGCGTTTGCCGCCCCGCTTATGGCCGCCGCGCGTGCGAGACGCCATGTGAGGGGCACCTTCGCCGCCGCGCCCGCGGGGGAGGGGCACGGCCACGCACAGGAGACACCCATGGGCCTTCTCATCGACGGCGTCTGGCACGACCAGTGGTACGACACATCGCGCACCGGCGGCCGCTTCGAGCGGCAGGCCTCGCGCTTCCGCAACTTCGTCACCGCCGACGGCGCGCCAGGGCCGAGCGGCGAGGGCGGCTTCCCGGCCGCCGCCGGGCGCTATCACCTCTACGTGTCGCTCGCCTGCCCATGGGCGCACCGCACCCTCGTGATGCGGGCGCTGAAGGGCCTGGAAGAGGTCATTTCGGTGAGTGTGGTGGACCCCTACATGGGATCGGAGGGCTGGACCTTCGAGACCCCCGATCCGCTGCTCGGCAAGACCCGCCTCCATGAAATCTACACCGCCGCCGACCCCCTCTACAGCGGGCGGGTGACCGTGCCGGTGCTGTGGGACAAGGTGCGTGGCACCATCGTGAGCAACGAATCGGCGGAGATCATCCGCATGTTCAACACCGCTTTCGCCGCCTTCACGGACGTGACCGCCGACTACTGCCCCGAGCCGCTGCGCGCCGAGATCGATGCCGTGAACCAGGTGGTCTACGACGAGGTGAACAACGGCGTGTACAAGGCCGGCTTCGCCACCACCCAGGCCGCATACGAAGAGGCGGTGGGCGTGCTGTTCCGCCGGCTCGATGTGCTCGAGGCCCACCTCTCGCGCCATCCTTATCTGGTGGGCGACGTGATGACGGAGGCCGATATCCGCCTCTTCACCACGCTGGTGCGGTTCGATGCGGTCTATGTGGGCCACTTCAAGTGCAACATCCGCCGCATCGCGGATTACCCGAGTCTCTTCAATTACCTGAAGGCGCTCTACCAACACCCCAAGATCCGGCCGACGGTGGATTTCACCCACATCAAGCGGCACTATTACGAGAGCCACAAGGCCATCAACCCCACCGGCATCGTGCCCCTGGGCCCGCTCCAGGATCTCGATGCGCCGCATGATCGCGAACGGTTCGCGCGGAGCTGAGGTGCGGGCGTCTTGAAGCCGTCATGCGTCCCGCGCAGGAAGGGCGCGCGGGGCTGGTGCGGCGCTGGCGCGGAGGGGCCTTCGGGCACGGGCGCCGGCGTTTCCGCGCGCCGTCCGGGCGTGCCGCTGGGGTGCCGGCGCGCCGTGGCGCGTGGCGTGCATCCCTCAGTGAGGACTGATCTTGAACCCACCCAGGCATACAGAGCGCCATCTCGTCGATCGCATCGGCTGGCTCCGGGCCGCCGTGCTCGGCGCCAATGACGGCATCATCTCCATCTCGTCCCTCATGGTGGGTGTCGCCGCCGCGGCGACCTCCTCGGAAGACGTGCTGGTGGCCGGCACTGCCGGCATCGTGGCCGGCGCGCTCTCCATGGCGGCGGGCGAATATGTTTCGGTCAGCTCCCAGGCCGACACCGAGGCGGCGGAACTCGCGCAGGAAAAGCGCGAGCTGGCCACCATGCCCGATCACGAGCAGCGCGAGCTCGCCGCCATCTACGAGGCGCGCGGCGTGGAGCCGAAGCTCGCCGCCCAGGTGGCCGAGCAGCTCATGGCCAAGGATGCCCTGGGCGCCCACGCCCGCGACGAGCTGGGCATTTCCGAGGTGGTGGTGGCACGGCCCATCGAGGCGGCGCTCACCTCGGCCGGCACCTTCACGGCCGGTGCCATCGTGCCCATCATCGTCGCGGCGCTCACGCCCGCGGGGGCGCAGGTGATCGCGATCTCCGTGGTTTCGCTGCTGCTGCTGGCGGTGCTGGGGGCCATGGGCGCGAAGGCGGGTGGCGCGCCGGTGCTGAAGCCCACCCTGCGCGTCGCCTTCTGGGGTGCGCTCGCGCTGGCCGTCACGGCCGGCGTCGGCCATCTGGTGGGCGGTGTCGTCTGAGGGCATCGGTGGCCGGGCGGAAGGGCGCTGCCTTCTTCGCATGTGGCAAGACGGCGGCTCGCGCTGGGGCGCGGGCCGTCAGGTCGCAGCGTGTGCGCGATCGTTTCCCGGGTACCCGCCGCATGGCGGGCTCCTTCCTCAGGCGCCGTAGATCCAGCCGTAGCGGTCGAGCAACGCCGCGCCCTGCCGGCGCAGCACCAGGTCTCGGGCGAAGCGCGGCGGGCCGGAGAGGTGGTAGATGAGGCCATTGCGGCGCGCTTCCCGCTGGATGCGCGCGGTGCGGGCCATGCGCTCGCCCTCATAGGCCTTGAGGGCGCCGGCGGCATCGCGGTGGCGGGTGATGGCGCCAGCGAGGGCAGCTGCATCCTCGATGGCCTGCGCCGCGCCCTGGGCGAGGAAGGGCAGCATGGCGTGGGCGGCATCGCCCAGCAGGGTCACCCGGCCGGCGCTCCAGCGCGGCAGGGGATCGATGTCGTAGAGGCCCCAGCACAGGAAGTGGGGCGCGCTCTCCAGCAGGCGGCGCACGTCCGTGTTCCAGTCGGCGAAGGCGAGGTGTACGGCCGCGTCTTCGCCGGGCGCGTTCCAGCGCGCGACGGGCTTCGTTTCCTTGACGATGGCGACGAGGTTCAGCGTTTCCCCGCCCTTGACCGGATAGACCACCAGATGGGCGTCGCGGCCGAGATAGAGGCGCACCTCATTGGGGTAGCCGTCGGGCAGGTTCACCGTGGTGCGATAGGCGACGCGCCGCGCGAACACGGGCGGGGCCGAGGCGCCGAGATGGGCGCGCACCGCCGAGCGCACGCCGTCCGCCCCCACCAGGATGTCTGCGCCATGGGCGATGAGATCGCCGCCTTGGTTCACCACCGCCCGCACGCCGCCGAAGGCCGGCTCCACCGCTGTGAGGTCCGCGCCGAGCGCGACGGCGGCCCCCGCCTCGACGGCGGCCTCCGCCAGCAGGCCCTGCAGGTCGGCTCGGTGCACCACCAGGAAGGGCGCGCCGTAGCGGGCCGCTGCGGGGGCATATTCGGTGCGGGTGAGGGTGGCGCCGGTGCGACCGTCCCGCACATCCAGGGCGTTCGGCGCCACGGCGCTCGCCTTGAGGCGGTCCAGCAGGCCGAAATCGCGCAGGATGCGGGTGGCGTTGGGGGTGAGCTGCAGCCCGGCGCCCACCTCGCGCAGGCGCTTCGCCCGCTCCACCACCTGCACGGTGACCCCGGCGCGGCGCAGGGCGATCGCGCAGGCAAGGCCGCCGATGCCGCCGCCGACGATGACGGCGGAGCGCGCCGCAAGCTGCGGCTTCGGGCGGAAGGGGATGGGGTCGGGCATGTCGGTCCCGGCCGCCGCGGCGGCCGGCTGGAGGGATCAGGCGGCGGCGGAGGTCTCGTCCGAGTCGTGCCAGACGCAGGCCTCGGGCTTCGCCGCGCCGTGGGCGAGTTCGGGATTGTAGCGGTAGAGCGTGGAGCAGTAGGGGCAGACCTTCTCCGCATCCTCGCCCAGATCGAGGAAGATGTGCGGGTGGTCGAACGGCGGCTTCGCGCCGATGCACATGAACTCCTTGCTGCCGACCTCGATCGTCGTGAGTCCGAGGTCGTTGCAGAAGTGAGGAATGCCGGTGTCCGCCATGGATCTGCCTGTCGTCGCTCTGCCTGTAGAGGCTCCAAAAAAGCGCGGCGACCTTATCCCCGCTCGCGCAGGGATGAAAGAGGGCGGGGCGCGTCACAAGCGCCGGAGGCACCGGCCGGCCGGTTGCCGGGGCCGGCGGGGGCGGCTAAGGTGCGGCATCCCCAACGTGACAGAGGAGGGCGCCATTCATGCGATTTGTCATGCGCGACTGCGCCTTCCCGGTGCCCGCGCCGCTGCAGCGCCGCCGCGCCGCCTGCTGAGAGGTTCGGCCGGCTGAGCCGGCGGGGCCGGTTGCGTGCTGGCTGGCCAGCCGGAGCGCGATTCGCGGAAGGCCCCGTTCGAGAGGCTCCACCCTGGCGAAGCCGGCTGGATGCCGCATCTCGTGCCGATATCCGGCGGGGCCTCTGGCCGGTTTCGCGCGTCCCCCGCTTCACGCCATGGCGCCCCCGCGCCATTTTCCCCTTTGCATTCCCAGGGACCGGCCGGGCGCCGCGCGCCGCCGGATCACGACATGTCGCTTTCTTCTTCCCAGGCTGCCGGCACCGGCGCCGTGCTTTCCTTCCTGTGGCGCCACTGGCGGCGCCGGCCGTGGCTGATCGCCGGGACGGCCGGGGCGGTGCTCGTTTCCGTGCTGTGCGAGGTGTTCGTGCCGGTGTTCGCCGGCCGGCTGGTGGAGGCGGTGGCCGCTCCGGCGGCGGAGCGGGAGGCAGCCCGTGCCGCCGCCGTCGAGGCCTTCCTCGCCATGCTGGCGCTGGGCGCCGGCATGCTGGTGGCGCGGCACCTCTCGTTCGAGACCTTGGTGCGGCTTACCCTCGGCAGCATGGCGGACATGGCCGCCGAGGCCTTCGCGCGGGTGCAGCGCTTCTCGTCCGACTGGCACGCCAACACCTTTGTCGGCTCCACCGTGCGCAAGATCTCGCGGGGGATGTGGTCGCTCGATCTTCTGGACGACACCATCCTCATCGCGCTGCTGCCCTCGGTGGTGGCGCTTGCCGGTTCGGCGGCGCTGCTCGGGGTCTACTGGCCGGTGATGGGGCTCATCGTGGCCGTGGGCGCGGCGGTGTTCGTGGCGCTCACGCTGGTGCTGTCGGTCAGGATGGTGGCACCTTCCGCCCGGCTTTCCAACGCATGGGACACGCGAGTGGGCGGCGTGCTGGCGGATGCGGTGGGCTGCAACCCGGTGGTGAAGGGCTTCGGCGCGGAGGCGCGGGAGGAGGCGCGGCTCACCCTTGCGCTGGGCAAGTGGCGGGGGCGCACCCAGCGCACCTGGATGCGCGGCACCTGGGCTGGCACCTTCCAGCTGGTTATGCTGCTGGCGCTCCGCGCCGCTATCATCGGCGCGGTGCTGGTGCTGTGGTGGCGGGGCGAGGCGAGCCCCGGCGATGTGGCCTATGTGCTCACCACCTATTTCGTGGTGCATTCCTACCTGCGCGATATCGGCATGCACGTGCACAACCTCCAGCGCTCGCTGAACGACCTGGAGGAGCTGGTGGCGCTCGACCGGCAGCAGGCCGCCATCGCCGACCGGCCAGGCGCGCCGGCCGCGCGGGTGGAGGAGGGGCGGATCGCCTTCGAGCATGTCACGTTCCACTACGGCGTCCATGCCAAGCCGCTCTATCGCGATCTGTCGGTCCCCATCGCAGGCGGCGAGCGGGTGGGGCTGGTGGGGCATTCCGGCTCCGGCAAGACCACCTTCGTGAAGCTCATCCAGCGCCTCTACGATGTCAGCGGCGGGCGTGTCGTGGTGGATGGGCAGGATGTGCGGGAGGTCACGCAGGCCTCGCTGCGGCGGGCGATCGCGGTGGTGCAGCAGGAGCCCGTGCTGTTCCACCGCTCGCTCATGGAAAACATCGCCTACGGCCGGCCGGACGCCTCCTTCGCAGAGATCGAGCGGGCGGCGAAGCTCGCCCATGCGGCGGATTTCATCGAACGCCTGCCGCGTGGCTATGCAACGCTGGTGGGCGAGCGCGGAGTGAAGCTCTCCGGCGGCGAGCGCCAGCGGGTGGCCATCGCCCGCGCCTTCCTGGCCGACGCGCCCATCCTGATCCTGGACGAGGCCACCTCCAGCCTCGATTCCGAATCGGAGGCGCTGATCCAGGAGGCCATGGAGCGGCTGATGGAGGGGCGCACCACCCTCGTCATCGCCCACCGGCTTTCCACGGTGCGGGCTCTCGACCGCCTGCTGGTGTTCGATCGCGGCCGCATCGCCGAGGAGGGCAGCCACGAGGACCTGGTGCGCCGCGAGGGCGGGCTCTACCGCGCCCTGTTCGAGCGGCAGGCGCTGGACCTCGCCGCCTGAGGCTGAACGCCTGTACGCGAAAGGCAGGAGCTTGAAGCATCAAGGCCCCGCTGCATTGAGCTCAGGGCGGTCGGCGCCGGCTGTCGCGATCTTCACACAAATACAGAGCCGGCTGGCATTCCGGTCATGGCCGGTGAGGTCCCGTCGATGCCGTGTCGCAGGGGCGCGAGACTGCGGATGGCGGCACGGCCTGCAGTGCCCTTAGGGACGGTCGTGCTCTTCCTGGATGAGCGCCTCGGCAGCGGCGATGGCGCCTTCAAGCTCCGAGATCTTGCGCAGCATGCCATCGGAGGGGAGCGTGCGGCTCTTGGCTGCGGTCAGCAGAAGGTCGCGCTGGGCGGTCTTGAGGCGTTCGAGGAGGCTCAGAAGGTCGGCCTCTACCGTTTGCGACATTTTTTTTCGCTACTCCAACGAGATGCGCGGTGGGGAAAATGACGGATCCGGCCGCGTGCGCGGCTCCGCGAGAGATGTCGAGGCCGTCTCAAAAGCGCCGGATCCCAAGCGTTTCATCCTGGAGCGCGCCCTGAACCCGGCTGCGGCTTCGGAAATTGGGTGTGGCACGCTTTTCCGCCGCGGACCAGCCCCGCGTCACCGGAAAAGGGGGATTCTTCCTGCGCGCAGTCGCCCTGCCGACGCCTGCGGCTCAAACTTTGAGTCCGGTCGCGTCGCAGCATGCTGCGGGAACATGATCGACCAGGGTGAGCCGGGGAGAACTCAGGGCTCATGACGAAGAGACGAGCGCCGCGAGCCTGCGAATCCGCCACGCAGCAACTGAAAACGACTGTGCGCACCACCGTTTCCGGTGGTGCGCACAGCACGGGATCTCAGATCAGTCGGCCAGTTCGATGCCGCGGGCCTCGGGACCCTTCGGGCCCTGACCCACCTGCACCACCACCCGCTGGCCTTCGGCCAGATCGGTGAGGCCGGAGCGGGAGATGACGGTCACGTGGACGAACACGTCCTTGCCGCCGCCTTCCACCGCGATGAAGCCGAACCCCTTGTCGGGGTTATACCACTTCACGGTGCCCACGCGCTCCTCGGTGGGGCCGGTGGCGGCACGGGGGCCACCGCCGCCCATGCGCGGACCGGCGCCGGGGCCGGCACCGGGACCAGCGCCGAAGCTGCGGCGCGGCGGGGCGGCCTCGGCGGTGGAGGTGTCGACGTCGAGCACCTCGGTCACCTGCCGGCCCTTCTGGCCCTGGCCCACGCGCACGGAAAGCTTGGAGCCGGGAGGCACGCTTTCCTGGCCGGCGGCCTCAAGGGCACGGGCGTGCAGGAACACGTCACCCGACCCGTCGGACAGCTCCACGAAGCCGAAACCCTTTTCCGGGTTGAACCACTTCACCGTGGCGTCGATGGGCGGGCCGGAGGGAGCGGGGGCGCTGAAGCTGCTCGGCGATGAAAACGGACGGTCCCCTCCGAAGCCGCGATCACGCGGCGGCGCAAAGTCGTCGTCAAAGCCACGGCGGCGCGGCTCTCGGAAGTCTCGGTTACGGCTCATGTGTAATTCCGTTGAGGTCATTCGCCAATTTGGGCTTAGGCCATCCACCACTGCTGAATTAAAACGCGTCTATTGTGCAGATTAACTTGCACGTCTTGGGGGATTTGACCTCCGCCTTCGCACGACGCTCAACCCAGCCACCCGCTTCTTGCCTCGTAGCCTAATGGACAAGGTGGCAAATTCGCGTCCAAACAACTCCGCTGCACGCGCTCTGCCAGCCACCAATGACACTAACACACATTTGGTTCCACTTGGTACATGAATGTTGAACTCTTGCACGGCGGCGCGATCAGCGTTCCCGGCGGCGCACACGATTTTAATGCGCCGGCGAAGCAACTAGGGCGTGTCTCTGGCGGCGGATGGCACCGCACGCTCTGGTAGCGCACGCCGCAATGCGGCATCCCGAGCGGGACTTGCCCGCAAGTCAATGATTTCGCCTGCGGTTGCGTTGCAGCATCGTGGTTCGCGTTGCGTGGACACCGGGCCCCGCCCGGCGGGCGCCCGCCGGGCGGGGGAGGCGTGGCACGGCCGCCGCCCGGTATATTGATGGCGCTCGATCTTGCTGCATAGAGGGTATTCTGCGCCTGCCAGGTCCACGGGCGGAGGCCTCGACTGCCGGCTCCTGGTTGCGATCACAAAAAGTTGAAGTCGGGGTGTCATTTTTGCAAGACGGGTCGCACCACCCAGGTGGCGGCGGGATCGGAGGATGTTCGTTATGAACAAAGAGCAACAGCCCCATGACCACCAGCCGTCGCCAAGCCACGACCGGACGCCGCTTGCCACCGTGTCGGTACCGGAAGCGTTGTGGCTGCTGGAGCACAGGCGCTCTCTGCCGCTGCGCTCTCTGGTGGGGCCGGGGCCCGATGCTGCGACGCTGGATCGCATGCTCGCCATTGCCGCCCGCGTGCCGGACCACGGACGGCTCGTGCCCTGGCGCTTCATAGTTGTGGAGGGGGAGGCCCGTGCGGCGGCCGGCGCGCGGCTCGACGCGCTCTATGCCCGTCAGGTGCCGGACCTGCCGGCGGAGAAGGCGCACATGTGGCGCGACTACCTCCTGCGGGCTCCGTTGACCGTTGTGCTGGTGAGCCGGCCCGATTCCGCAGCGAAGATTCCGGTGTTCAACCAAGTGCTTTCTGCGGGCGCCGTGGGCATGAACCTGATGCATGCGGCGGAGGCGCTGGGTTTTTCCGCGCTGTGGCTGCTGAAGTGGCCGGGCCGCGACCGGGAAGCGGCGGCGCTGCTCGGAGTCGGGGAGGGGGAGACGGTGGCCGGCTTCTTCCACATCGGCCGTCCGGCCGAACGGGTGGCGGACCGCCCGCGCCCGCCCCTCGTGCAGGTGGTGACGCGCCTTGCGCCGTGAGGCCGCGGGTCAGTGGCGCAGGGGCTCGCTGCGTGTCGCCTTGCGGAAATAGGCGATCGAGGCATAGACGCCGGCGAGGCCGAAGATCGCCATCAGCGCATATTCGCCGAGGTCGCCCATGTTGAAGAGGCCGGCGAGGGCCCAGCCGGCGGCGACGGCGGTGGCGATGGCCTGGGTGGCGATGAGAATCGCCGCGCTGCCCACCGTCAGCATGTTGCTCCAGTTCACCGATCCGGGGACCGCGGGCCGCGTCATTCATCTCTCCTCGACGGCCCGGCGCATGCCGGAGCCTTCCTTTGGCCGGGAACTTGACCTGCCCGCAGGGCGCGGTCAAGGCTCCCGGCCCCACAGCCCACGTCCCGCCCCGGAGTTCGCGATGCTGCCCGCCAGCGCATATGAAAGTGTCCACGCCCGCCGCGGCATCGTGGCGGCGCCCCACGCGCTGGCGGTGGAGGCCGGGCGGCAGGTGCTGGCGGAGGGAGGCAACGCCATCGAGGCTGCGGTGGCCGCGGCCGCCGCCATCGCGGTGGTCTATCCGCACATGAACCACCTGGGCGGCGACGGCTTCTGGCTGGTGCGCGAGCCCTCCGGCCGGGTGCGCTATCTGGAAGCATGCGGCCCTGCGGGGCGCGAGGCCACCATCGCCCATTACCGGGATCTCGGTCACGAGAGCGTGCCCGCGCGCGGCCCGCTGGCGGCGCTCACGGTGCCGGGCGCGGTGGGCGGCTGGCGGCTGGCGCTGGATGCCGCGCGCGCCCACGGCGGGCGCATGGACCTGCCGCGCCTGTTGGAGGCGGCCATCCGGCATGCCCGCGAGGGCAACCCCGTCACGGCCTCGCAGGCCCGGCTCACAGCCGAGAAGGCCGCCGAGCTGAGGGATCTGCCGGGCTTCACGCCGGTGTTCCTGCCGCAGGGCGCGCCGCCGGCGGAAGGCGCTCTGCTGCGCCAGGAGCGGCTGGCCGACACGCTGGAGCACCTTGCACGTGCCGGGCTCGACGATTTCTATCGCGGCGACGTGGGCCGCGAGATGGCGGCGGACCTGGAGCGCATCGGCAGTCCGGTGCGGCGGGAGGATCTTTCCGCCTTTGCGGCGCAGGCGCGGGAGCCGCTGAAGGTGAGCTTGCCGCAGGGCGATGTCTTCAATGCGCCGCCACCCACCCAGGGGCTCGCATCGCTCCTGATTCTCGGCCTGTTTGCTCGCCTGAAGTGCGAGGGCGCCGAAACCTTCAGCCACATCCACGGTCTGGTGGAGGCCACCAAGCAGGCCTTCCTGGTGCGCGACAAGGTGGTGTGCGACCCCGAGCGCGTCACCGCCGATCTCGGTCGCCTGCTCTCGTCTGATGACCTCGATGCCCGCGCGGCCCGGATCGATCCGCGCCGCGCGCTGGCGTGGCCGCGCCCGGCCCAGGCGGGCGACACCATCTGGCTCGGGGCGGCGGATGCCTCCGGGCTGGTGGTGTCCTATATCCAGTCCATCTATTTCGAATTCGGCTCGGGCTGCGTGCTGCCGTCCACTGGGGTGCTGATGCAGAACCGGGGCGCGAGCTTCGCCCTCGATCCCAAGGCGCTCAACGCGCTGGCGCCCGGCCGGCGGCCGTTCCACACGCTCAATCCGGCGCTGGCGGTGCTGCGCGACGGGCGGGTGATGGGCTTCGGCACCATGGGCGGGGAGGGCCAGCCGCAGACCCAGTCGGCGGTGTTCACGCGCCATGTGCTGTTCAGCGTGCCGCTGGGGGAGGCGATCGCCCGGCCGCGGTGGCTGCTGGGCCGCACCTGGGGCGCGCCGGAAACGCGGCTGAGGCTGGAATCCCGTTTCGAGGAGGGGCTGGTGGAACGTCTCACGGCGGCGGGCCACGATCTGGTGGTGCTGCCGGAGGCCTACTCAAACACCATGGGTCATGCGGGCGCGGTGATTCTGCATGGGCGAGGCGGGCTCGAAGGTGCCCATGATCCACGGGCGGATGGCGGCGCGGCGGGCGCCTGAGCGGCGCGTCTTTAGCTTCCGCCACCCCCGGCCGAAGCCGGGAGTGGCACCGGATGCGCTTGCGCATCATCTCCGACGAGAGGTCAGCGCTGGCCGTGCCGCTCGTCGTCCTTGCGTTGCGGGTTGTGCTGGCCACCCTGCTGCTGGCCGCCCTTGTTCTCGCCCTGCTGGCCACCCTTCTGGCCGGGCATCTGGGCCTGCTGCTGCTGGCGCTCGCTGCCGCGCTGGGCGTCGGGGGTCTGCGGCTTCTGGCCGGGGTTGGGCTGCGGCGGGCGCTGGTCCTGGTCGCGCGTTGCCATGTGCGGTCCTCCAAATTGAGCCCCGTGAAGATGAACGCCGCGCCGTTGCCGCGGTTCCCATCCGGGCGAGGGGCCGGAACCCGGTGCCGCCGGGCTTTCGGCGTGGCGGTCGGGTGCCTGCAATGGCTCGCCCGCGAACAGGCCCGGCGCGCGCAGGGCAGCCGGCACCCGCCGATGTCGCCGCAAAAGCAAAAGGCCCGGCAGAGCCGGGCCTTGAGCATGATCGAAGGCGTAGGGAGAGGGGCTCAGGCCGCCTCTTCCGCGTCCATCTCGGAGTCCATTTCCGCCTCGTCGGCGGCCTTGGCGGCGCCGCGGCGCGGGCCCTTCAGCAGGTTCTGCTCGATGAGCTTCACCGCCTCGGTCTCGGTGATGTTCTGCACTGCCGAGAGCTCACGGGCCATGCGGTCGAGCGCGGCCTCATAGAGCTGGCGCTCGGAGTAGGACTGCTCGGGCTGGGTGTCGGAGCGGTAGAGGTCGCGCACCACCTCGGAGATGGCGACGAGATCGCCGGAATTGATCTTGGCCTCATACTCCTGGGCCCGGCGGCTCCACATGGTGCGCTTGATGCGAGCGCGGCCCTGGAGGGTTTCGAGCGATTTTTCGACGATGTTGGTCTCGGAAAGCTTGCGCATGCCGACGCTGGCAATCTTGGGTACAGGCACCCGCAGCGTCATCTTGTCTTTTTCGAAGGAGATAACGAACAGTTCGAGCTTGAAACCGGCGACTTCCTGTTCCTCAATGGCCATGATTCGGCCGACGCCATGCGACGGGTAGACAATGTGCTCACCCGTCTTGAAGCCGAGACGGGTCTGCGCGTTCTTCTTGGTCGACATGCTCTTGACCACTCCCGATCCGCCCCGGAGGCCGGATCTGATGGCGCGCGTGACGTCCCGGTCCGGTCACCGGGGCGCGGTGCGCCTTGCGCTGTGGACATGGGTCGCGGCCGGACGCCCGACGACCCGTTTTGCCAGTCGAAGGCCATAACAAGCTGCCGCGTCACGCCCCCTGGGCTCGTGGCCCGGCGGTTGACACGCAGATCTCGCTTCAGTGCTCCAGAAGCTCCTGTGATCTCGAAAGCCTGGGTGCCCGTTTGGGGGTAATCCGAGATTGCGCGATGGTATGCGCGCTTGCAGCATTGATGGAAGCAATCGACTGTAAAGTGCCATATATCACAATTTTTGTAAGAATCAAAGCGCGCCTGTCGTCAATGCGACCAGCCCGCGTTTGCACAGGGCTGTGGGGCAGGTCATTCCCCGCCGCGTTGCGCGGGTGATATAAACATTTCTTTATGTCTTGATTGCCGCTTTCGGCGCGCCGTGCTAATTGCCCGCCTGCCGAGCCCGATGCCGCGCCCCTTTTTGCTGCGCGCCCGGTTCGGAGCAGGCGATTTCTCGCGGAGTGAGCCATGAGCAACGATTACGTCGTGAAAGACATCAACCTTGCCGACTGGGGCCGCAAGGAACTGGACATCGCCGAAATCGAGATGCCCGGCCTCATGGCCACCCGCGCCGAATACGGCCCCGCGCAGCCGCTGAAGGGCGCGCGTATCGCCGGTTCGCTGCACATGACCATCCAGACCGGCGTTCTCATCGAGACGCTGAAGGCGCTCGGCGCCGATGTCCGCTGGGCCTCCTGCAACATCTACTCCACTCAGGACCACGCCGCCGCCGCCATCGCCGCGGCCGGCACCCCGGTGTTCGCCGTGAAGGGCGAGAGCCTGGAAGACTACTGGGAATACACCCACCGCATCTTCGAGTGGGCCGACGGCGGCACCCCCAACATGATCCTGGACGACGGCGGCGACGCCACCGTGCTCGTCCACCTCGGCAAGCGCGCGGAGAGCGGCGACACCGCTTTCCTCGACACTCCGTCCAACGAGGAAGAGGAAGTGCTGTTCGCGGCCATCAAGCGCCGTCTGAAGCACAAGCCCGGCTGGTACACCCAGCTCGCCACCAACATCCGCGGCGTGACGGAAGAGACCACCACCGGCGTGCACCGTCTCTACGAGATGCAGAAGAAGGGCACCCTGCTGTGGCCCGCCATCAACGTGAACGACAGCGTCACCAAGTCGAAGTTCGACAACCTTTATGGCTGCCGTGAGTCGCTGGTGGACGGCATCCGCCGCGGCACCGACGTGATGATGGCCGGCAAGGTCGCCATGGTCGCCGGCTTCGGCGACGTGGGCAAGGGCTCGGCCGCCTCGCTGCGCAATGCGGGCTGCCGCGTGCTGGTCTCCGAGATCGACCCCATCTGCGCGCTCCAGGCCGCGATGGAGGGCTACGAAGTGGTGACCATGGAAGACGCCGCGCCCCGCGCCGACATCTTCGTGACCGCGACCGGCAACGTGGACGTCATCACCGTGGACCACATGCGCGCCATGAAGGACCGCGCCATCGTCTGCAACATCGGCCACTTCGACAGCGAGATCCAGGTCGCCGGCCTGAAGAACTTCAAGTGGCACAATGTGAAGCCGCAGGTGGACGAGGTTGAGTTCACCGACGGCAAGCGCATCATCCTGCTCTCCGAGGGCCGCCTGGTGAACCTCGGCAACGCCACCGGCCACCCGAGCTTCGTGATGAGCGCCTCCTTCACCAACCAGACGCTGGCGCAGATCGAGCTGTTCACCAAGCCCGGGCAGTATGAGAAGAAGGTGTTCACCCTGCCCAAGCACCTCGACGAGAAGGTGGCCTCGCTGCATCTCGACAAGGTCGGCGCCAAGCTCACCAAGCTGTCCGATCAGCAGTCCGCCTACATCGGCGTGCCGCAGACCGGCCCCTTCAAGCCCGAGCAGTACCGCTACTGAGCGGTACGTCGTCCTGAATGCGAACGCCGGCCCTCGGGCCGGCGTTTTCGTTTGGGTTCAGGGTGGCGCGGGCAGGCGGGGCGGGCGCGGGCTCAGCCCTGCGTATCCTCGCCGGGCTCCGGCCGCTCGGTGCCGGCGTCGATGAAATCGGCGGCCAGCACCACGCGCCCGGCGGCCACGTCCACCACCGGCACCGCGAGGCGGGTGAAGGGCACCATGAGCGTGCGGCCGCGCGCGGCTGCCGCGGGGGTATATTCCAGCACGTCGCCGGCGCCGAAGTCGTGCAGGGCCACCACGGTGCCGATGGCCTCGCCGGCCTCGTTCTCCACGCGCAGACCCAGAAGGTCCGCGTGGTAGAAGGTGTCATCGTCCTCGGTCTCCGGCAGCACGTCGCGCGGCACATAGAGGTCCACGTTGGTGAGGGCCTCGGCCGCGGTGCGGTCGTCCACGCCCTTGATGCGCGCCACGAAGTGCTCCTTCGCCGGACGCAGGGCCGTGAGGGTGAAGGCGCGGCGCCCCTCGGCATCGGTGAGGGGGGCGTAGTCGAGAACCGCCTCCGGGTCCTCGGCGAAGATGAACAGGCGCACCTCGCCCTTCACCCCATGGGGAGCGCCAATGCGGGCGATGAGGATGCGTTCTGTCACGTCAGTCTCCGGAGCGATGGCACGGGCGCTTCTTCTTCCCCAAGACGCGGCAAAATGAAAGCCCGCCAGTGCCGGGCGCGGCGTCATCCGCCCTTGCGGCGGGGCGAGGGGTGGGGCACCTTGCGCGCCATGTCTACCGCTGCTCCCGCCCCCCTCCTGTTCGATGCCGGCCGCCTGCAGGCCCTGCTCGAGCGCATCGCCGCGCGCATCGGCGCGCGCAACGTCGTCACCGATCCCGCGGAGCTCGCGCCCCTGCTGGTGGAGGGTCGGGGCCTCTACCATGGCGCGACGCCTGCGCTGCTGAAGCCGGCGGACACCGCCGAGGTGGCGTTCATCGTGACGGAATGCGCGGCCGCCGGGGTGGCGCTGGTACCCCAGGGCGGCAACACCGGCCTCGTGGGCGGGCAGGTGCCGTTCGGCGCGCTCCTCATCGGCTTCTCGCGTATGAACCGCATCCGCAGCCTCGACGCCACCGACCTTACCGTTGTGGCGGAGGCGGGCTGCACGCTGTTCCAGGTGCAGCAGGCGGCGGCGGAGAAGGGGTGCCTGTTCCCCCTCTCCATCGCGTCCGAGGGCACCTGCCAGATCGGCGGCAATCTTTCCACCAATGCCGGCGGCACGGCCGTGCTGCGCTACGGCAACATGCGAGAGCTGGCGTTCGGCCTGGAGGTGGTGCTGCCGGACGGGCGCATCTGGAACGGCCTCTCGCGCCTGCGCAAGGACAATACCGGCTACGACCTGAAGGACCTCTTCATCGGCGCCGAAGGCACGCTCGGGATCATCACGGCGGCTTCGCTGCGGCTGTTCCCGGCGCCGCGCCAGCGCACCACCACCTTTGTCGGCCTCGCCGATCCCCATGCCGCGCTCGCTTTGCTCAACCGCCTGCGCAGCGTGGCTGGAGATGCTCTCACCGGCTTCGAGTTCCTCTCCGAGTTCGGGCTGGAGACGGTGCTGAAGCACGTGCCCGGCACGGCGCGGCCGTTCTCCGAGGCGCATGCTTTCTATGTGCTGGCGGAACTCACCTCCACCCGCCGCGACGACGACCTTCCCGCCCTCGCCGAGGGCGTTCTGGGAGAGGCGTTCGAGGCCGGGGAGATCGAGGATGCGGTGATCGCCTCCAGTGAGGCGCAGTCCCAGGCTCTGTGGAAGCTGCGTGAATCCCTCTCCGAGGCGCAGAAGTTCGAGGGCGGCTCCATCAAGCACGACGTTTCCGTGCCGGTGTCGCTAGTGCCGCGCTTCATCGAGGAGGCGAGCCGCCTGTGCGTGGAGCACATGCCGGGCCTGCGCCCCTGTCCGTTCGGCCACATGGGCGACGGCAACATCCACTTCAACATCAGCCAGCCCGCGGGCATGGACAAGCAGGCCTTTCTCGACACCTGGGAGGCGTTCAACCGCCTCGTCCATGATCTCGTGGCGGGCATGGGCGGCTCCATCTCCGCCGAGCACGGCATCGGCATCCTGAAGCGGGACGAGCTGCCCCTCTACAAGGACCCGGTGGCCATCGAGGTGATGGCATCGCTGAAGAAGGCGCTGGACCCGCTCGGCATCATGAATCCGGGCAAGGTGGTGCCCGGCCTCTGAGGGCGGGCGTTTCTTCCGCGGTGAGCGCCGATGGCCGGGCCCTGCCTGCGCGGGGCCAGCTCTGGCGCTCATCCTGGAATGTCGGAACATGGCTGCGCTGCAGGGCGGCGGGCTTCTGATGCCATCGGCCCGGTCCTGGACCGCGGTTGGCTCAAGCGCCACGCGGTCTGGGGCGTCTTCCGTCCGCGCTGGCTCCCCGGGGAAATACTCCAGAGCGTTGAGCTCTCGCCTTTTCTTGCCGCGAACCGCCTGCCGCTTCGCGCGAAACCGCGCCAACCTCGCGCCGCGGGCGGCCGGCTCACGCGCTGCTGCCTTAATCCGCGACAGGAGCCTGTGACCGGGAGGGGCGCCTGCGCGCGGCGCGCTCCGCTGGCGATATCGCCGTTGTCCCGTTCCTGTCCTTGCTGCGGCGGCGCCCGCCTTCCGGCGGATGCCCGTGTGAGCCGGCTGGTGGTCAGGCGCCGTGCGACGCGCCCTTGCCGCCGAAATAACGCAGTGTCAGGCAGGTGATGTCGTCGGCCTGCGGCGCCCCGCGCTCGAACACGTGGACGGAGGCCAGCACTCGCTCGGAGAGCTCGTGCACGGACCATTCGCTGGCGCCGCTCGCCAGCAGCGTCTCCAGGCGCTTTTCCCCATAGGGGTTCTCATCCACGTCGAAGGCTTCCGTGACCCCGTCGGTGTAGAGGAAAAGGGTGTCTCCCGGCTCAAGCTGGAAGGTGCGCTCGGTGTAGACGAAGCCCTCCAGCACCGCCACCGCCATGCCCCCGGTTGAGGGCACGCTGGCCACCGCGCCGTTACCATGGACCTGATAGGGCAGGTTGTGCCCGGCGTTCACGTAGGTCACGCGCCCGGTGTTGAGGTCGAGCACGCCGTAGAGCACGGTAACGAACAGCACCTGGTCGTTCTCCACGGCCAGGAGGTCGTTCAGGCGGCGGATGCAGCCCGCCGGCGAGCGCTCGAACAAGGCGGTGGAGCGCAGCAGCGTGCGGGAGATGGCCATGAACAGGGCCGCCGGCACGCCCTTGCCGGAAACGTCCGCCACCACGAAGCCGAGGGTGCGATCGTCGATCATGAAGTAGTCGTAGAAGTCGCCGCCCACCTCGCGCGCGGGGGTCATCTGCCCGTGCACGGCGACGCGGGCGTCGGCCGGGAACTCCTTGGGCAGGATGGCGAGCTGCACCTGCCGCGCGATCTCCAGCTCCTGCTGCAGGCCGGCGAGCTTGGTCTTGGTGATGAGGGCCTCGCGTAGTTCCACCACCATGGAGGACAAGCGGGTGTGCTGCTCGACGATGCGGCGGGAGAGATCGTGCAGCACCCGCGCCACGCGCTTCAGCTCGTCGTCCTTCTCCTGCCGAGAGTTGTCGGCGAGCAGGGAGAGCACCTCCTCGCGGTCGGTGGGGTCGATGGAATCGGCCAGGGATTTCAGCTCGCTGGAGATCACCGCGCCCTGGCGGCGGCGCACCCGCTCGCGCTGGCGCCGCGCTTCCGCCAATGCCTGCACGTTGGCGCGCAGGGCCAGCACGGCGGAGGCGATGCGGCCGATCTCGTCGGAGCCGGTGTGCTCCACCGTTACCGAGGTGTCGCCGCGCGCCAGCGCCTGCAGTACGTCGATGGCCTCTTCCAGAGGGCGGAAGCTATACCACAGGAAGAGGTTGAGCCCGATGACGCCGAGCAGGAGCACCGCGACCGCACCGGCAATGGCGGCGTGGCGGATGAAGCCCGTCTCCTTCAGGGTTTCGGTGGTGTCGATGAGGCTCACCAGGGCGCCGATGGTGCCGCCGCCCACATCCTCCATCGGGATGGAGATGACATTGTAACTGTGGCCCTGGATCTCCGCGCGGTCGGCCATGGCCTGGCGCGGGGCGATGTCGAGCTTGGCTCGCTCCCACAGGCGGATGTCGGTGCTCGCCACCACCCGCCCGCGTACGGTGACGAGGGTGGTGGAGGCGCCGATGCCGCGGGCGAACCGATCCATGCCGATGCTGGCGTCGCGACCGAGCACGAGCACGGCGGGACCCTTGTTCGGCAGCAGCACGGTGCGGGTGGACAGCACGACGATGCGGCTCGCGCCCACCTGTCGCAGGCCGGTGATGGCCTTGCTCTTCAGCGCCTGGTCGAGGCTGCCGGCGTCGAGGATGCTGCGGTTGCGCTTGGAGCCGCCGCTGCTGAAGATAAGCTCGTGGTCCGCGCCCACCACCTCGAAGGCGGTTTCCGGGTCGGCGATGTCCACCCCCGTCTCCTTGAGGGCGGCGGCGATACCGGGATGGTCCGCGAAGCCGAGCGCGATGCGGAAGGCCGCCGACGAATCCACCCGCTCCAGGATGCGCGAGAGGTTGGAGGTCTGGAAGGCGACGATTTCCCGCCACAGCACGGTCTGGCCGGCGATGGCGACCTGGTTCTCCCGGTTCTCCGCCACGCGGTCGCGCAACAGGGTGGCGCCCCAGAGGCCGACCATCAGCGCGATGAAGGCGAGGGCGACGATGAGGGTGATGCGGGTGCGTAGCAGCATCAGTCGCCCCATTGCTCGCCGCGCGCGGCGAGCCCGCTTCGGCCGCCCTTGACGGTGTGCTCCTTGCTCTTGCCGCGGCCCGGGTCCGGCTGTTCGCCCGGTGCGGGTGGCACGCCGATCACCTCGCGCCGCAGGCGCTCCACGTCCGGCCGCAGGGAGCCGTCGAAATCCACGGCCAGGAGCTCCTCCGCATAGGCCTCGAACACGGCGCGGCGGTCGCGCGTCTGCCGGTTGCCGAGGGCCAGCGCGCGGAAGGCCCTGCCCACGGCGCCGCGCTGGCGGCCGGCGCCGGGCTCGGGCTCGAAATCGCCGGCGGCGGCGCGGCGCAGGGCGGCGCCGAGGCGTGCCTCGGCCCGGTCGAGGGCGAGGCCGGCGGTGACTCCCGCCGCAAGCGCGGCGAGCGCGGCGAAGATGAAGGCCGCCACCGCCGCCTGCATGCCGATGCCTGTGAAGCCGTTGGAGAGGGCCGCAGGATTGGTGGCCACCTCCACGGTGGCGACCGGGGTGCCGTTCACGATCACCGGCGCGTGCGTGGAATCGACGCCCGGCTCGTCGCCGGTGGCGCTGCGGATCTCCCGCCCGTCGGGCCCGCGCAGGATGATCTGGGTGATGCCGGGCGTGCCGGCGAGCGTCTCCGTCAGATGCGCCTCGACCCCCGGCAGCAGCTTCAGGGGGATGCCGAATCGCTCGGCCTTCTCGAACTGCTGCGCGAGCGCGCGGGCGACGGACGTGCCGATGACCAGCGCATCGCGGCGCGCCCCGTCCTCCACCCGCGCCCTGAAGGCCGAGGTGAGGAGGCCGGCGGCGATGCCGCCCACGACGAGGGTCGCCACGAACGCGACGACGCTGGCGATGAGGCGCGCCCGCGCCGGATCAGGTCGCATCGTCGAGGGCTCCGAGCTGGCTGAGGCCCCGGTCCACGCGCGCGGCGGCATCACTCCAGCTCTGCTGAGCGTCCAGGGCGAGCCGGGGCAGGCCGGTGGCGCCAGTGGCGCCGGCGATGTCGCCGGAAAGAATGCCCGCGGCGCGCTCGAACGGACGTGACATGACATGACCGATGGCGAGTGCGGCAACGCCGGCCGCCGCGCCGGCCGCCACCGCGAAACCGATGGCGAGGCCCGACAGGGACAGGCCCAGCGATTCGCTGCGCGCGATCCGCGTGCGGTCCGAGGTGGTGATGGATATGCCGCCGGCGAGGCCGAGATCATTCTCGAAATGGGTTCCGAACACGGTGTCGCCGCGCTCGACGGTGCTCCAGATGCCGCTCTCCGGGAGGCGGCTCACCCAGCCGGCGGGCACGTTCTCGCCGATCATGCTGCGATCCGTGGAATAGAAGGTGCGGCCGGCGGCGTTGAAGATATCGACGGCCAGGACGGCGGCGTCGCCTGCCTTCTCGCGCTCGATCCGCTCCTGGAGCGGAGAGATCTGGTCGAGCGCGAGGCCGATGGAGAGGTTGGCCTCGGTCGCCGTGCGCAGGTTCGTCAACAAATTTGCCACGCGCGCGCGCTCGATCTCGGTATTGACGCGCTCGCTCGCGGCAAAACAAATGACGGCGACCGCCACCACCGTAGCGACCACCGCCGATATCATGACCAATGCCAGCCGGCTCACGAACGTCATGGAATATACTTTGCTGAACCGATGGCCCGGACGTTAAACGCACGAGCGTCACCAAACCAGAGAAAATCCGGCCAAGGTCTAAAAAAACCTGCAATCTCAGGATGCTTCCCATCTCCTTGGGAGTCCGGCATGGTACCCTGTACTCCATTTGGAGGAATCCGCGCATGACGCGCACTGCGCTGTGGCTCATTGGCGTGTTTGCCCTGATTGCAGCCTCCTGCATCGCCTTCGGCGCCTACTTCTCGTCTATCACGCTGGTGAAGGCATACCGCTCCGCCGTGGAGGCCCGATTCGTCGTCACTGCGGAGCGGTTGGCCGCGGTGGTGGAGCGGGCGGCGTCCCTTGGCATCGCGCCAGCAGCGCAGGCGACCCTGCCGTCCCTGCTGGAGCGGGAGGCGCGCATCGAGCCGGCGCTCACCTCCATCGATTTCGTGGACGAGCATGGGGCGGTGGTGTTCTCCAGCGATGCGGCGCGCGTGGGTACGCGCGCGGATGGGGCGCAGCCCCATGCGGTGCGCCGCGCCGTGCGCAACGATCTTGACGAATCCATCGGCCGGGTGGTCATGCGTTACGATCCCCAGGTGCTCGCGCAGGGGGAGGACGCGCTGCGGCGCGACCTGTGGCGAATCGCCTGGCCGGCGCTGGCCGGCGCCTGCCTCGCCACCATCGCGGTGGGGCTGCTGCTGGCGGCGGCCCTGCGGCGCGCCGCCCGCCGCGCCCGCGATCCAGCCTGCTGGCCGCCGGCGGCGCGCGCCGCCCTCGCCGAGGCCGAGGCGGTGCATGCGCTGGCCGCGCACGGCGCGCCGGCTGCGGGCGCCGGTTTCGGAAAGGATGGTCGATGATCGGGCTTCGCGCGGGGATCACCGTCGCCATCGCGCTCATCCTGTGCGCGGCGCTGGGGCTCATCGCCTGGGGCGCACACAAGGCGGCCGAGCACACCATCGTTCCCGCCATCCTGGTGAAAGCTGAGAGCGTGGGGCGCTCCGCCGCGGCCCTGGTGGAGCGGGCGGACGCCGCTGGCATCCCCCTCGACCGCCTGGTGGGGGTCGGCCCCTATTTCGACGAGCTCCGGGCCGCCAACGCCGAGTTCGCTGAGATTGAGCTGTCGCTCGCTGGCGGCGGGGGCGCCCGCTCCGGTGCAGTCGCGGGGCTCGACGCGCCGACGGTGGTGCGCGTTCCAGTAATGCGCGACGGGGCCGCCGTGGGCGAGATCGCCATCACCATCGATCCCTCGGTGGTGTGGGCGCAGGTGGCCGCTGTACTGGTGGATGTCGCCTTTATCGGCGTGGTGGCGCTGCTGGTGGCGCTGGAGTTGGTGGCGCTGGTGGTGGGCACCCGCGGCATCGAGGCCATGGCGGCGGTGGAGCAGCGGGTGCGCTCTCTCGCGCGAGGGCGGCTCGCGCTCTATCGCAGCGGCGCCGGAACCGAGGCGGAGGGGCTGGTGGCGCCGGTGGACGCGCAGGTCGCCCGGCTCGGCGCCTCCCATGAGGCGGCCCGCGAGAGCGCCCGCGCCCGGGGCGACGCGGCGCTGGCATCCCGCCTCGACGCCCTTGCCGCCCGCACCGGCATCGGCGATGTGGAGGCCGGCGAGAACGGGCTCGCCGGGGCCATCCGCCCCGCCTTGTTCCTGTTCATGCTCACCGAGGAATTGACCCGTCCCTTCCTGCCGCGGCTGGCGCAGTCGCTGGCGCCGGCCGGCGGCGGGCTCGGCCCCGATACGGCCGCGAGCCTGCCCATCGTCGCCTTCATGGCGGTGGTGGCCCTGTGCCAGATTCCGTTCGCGGGCCTCTCCGAGCGCCTCGGGCGCCGCTCCGGCTTCGTGCTCGGCGCGGCTGTGGCGGCTGTGGGCTATGCTCTTTCAGCCCTGAGCACGGACTATGTCCTCTTCCTCGCCGCGCGCATCGTCTCCGGAGTGGGCTATGCGCTGGTGTTTGTCTCGGCCCAGGGACACGTGGTGGACCACTCCCAGGGTGCCGGGCGCAGCGCGGCGCTGGCGGTGTTCGTGCGCGCGATCATGGTGGCCTGCCTGTGCGGGCCGCCCATCGGCGGCGTCATCGCCGACCGGCTCGGGCCTTCGGCCGCGCTCGGCGCTTCCGCTGTCCTGGCGCTGGTGGCGCTCGCGGTGGCGTTGCTGGTGGTGCCGCGCGCGCCGCGCCGTGCCGCGCACGTGAAGGTGGGGCTCGCGGACCTGGCGCAGGCCGCCCGCGCCCCGCGGCTGATGGCGCTGCTCCTGGGCTGCGCGTTTCCGGCGAAGCTGCTGTTCGCGGCCCTGTGCCTGCTGCTGGTGCCGCTGGAGCTGCAGCGGCAGGGCTATTCGGCGGCGGCCATCGGCCGCTTCCAGATGATCTATCCGCTGCTCATGGTGGTGGCGGTGCCGGTATTCGCGGCGCTGGCGGACCGGCTGCAGGCGCGCGCCGCCTTCGTGGTGGCGGGCGGGCTGGTCGCCGGGCTCGGGGCGTTGGTGATGCCGCTCCATCCCTCCGTGGGGCTCATCGTGTTCGCGCTGGCGATGCTCGGGCTCGGGCAGGCGCTCTCCATCGCCTCCCAGTCTGCGCTGGTGGCGGACACGGCGGCCAGCGGCGGGTTCAGCCCGGCCGGCGTTCTGGGCCTGTTCAGGCTGGTGGAGCGCTCGGGCAACGCGGCCGGGCCGGCGGGCGCCGGCATTCTGATGGCGGCGATCGGATTTTCCTTTACAACCGCGCTGATGGGCGCCGTGGTTGTGGCGGGGGCGCTGGTATTTGCGCTATCCGGGCAGCGCCTCGCCCCGTCAGGCGCACGCCGCGCCACCCGCGCGGCCTCCTCGGAAGGGAGTCCCGTATGATGGACCGTCGTACCCTTCTCTCCCTCGGGCTCGGGGCGGGCGCCGCCGGGCTCCTCGGGCACCCCGCGCGCGCCGAGCGGCAGGAGCGCGCCTTTCGCATCCTGATGCTGACCTTCCGCGGCGAGACCGACGTGGAGCGCGGCTTCCGCGATTATTTCGCGGCCAACGAGATCGCGGTGGAGTTCCTCACCCGTGACGTGGAGCGCGATCCGGCGCGGGTGCGGCCCATCCTCGACGAGGTGCTGCCCAGCTTCAAGCCGGACCTCATCTATACCTACGGCACGCCCAACACCCTGGCTGTGGTGGGACCCTACGACGCGCCGGCGGACGCCCCCTATGTGCGCGACATTCCGGTGGTGTTCGCCCTGGTGGCGGCGCCGGTGCAGGTGAAGATCGCGCCCTCGCTCTCCTCTTCCGGCCGGAACGTCACCGGCGCCGTGCACGTGGTGCCCACCGACGTGCAGATGCGCGCCATGCAGAGCTATCGCGCATTCCAGAAGGTGGGCGTGATCTATTCGCCCAACGAGAGCAATTCGCTCGCCATCGTCGAGGAGATGCGCGCCTTCTGCAAGGGCATCGGCGCCGAGGTGCTGGAGCAGCCGCTCGCCATGCAGGGCACCCGCGCCACCGGCGACGGGGTCGAGGATTTCGTGCGCGGGCTGAAGGAGAAGGGCGCGGACTGGCTCTACCTGCCGGCCGATACCTTCCTCGCCTCCATCTTCCGCCGGGTGGGGCCGGCCGCCGTCAGCGCGCGGCTGCCCACTTTCGGCGCCACCGAGTTCTTCCTGCGCGAGGGGCAGGGGCTGGTGGGGCTCGTCAGCCGCTATTATTCCGTGGGCCAGCTCGCCGGCTCCAAGGCCGCCGAGATCCTGGTGGAGCATGTGCCGCCCCAGAAGATCCCCATCGAGACGCTGAAGCGCTTTGCCCTCATCATCAACATGTCCGTGGCCAGGCAGCTTGGCGTCTACCCGCCCATCGCGATGCTCAACTACGCGGAAGTGATCACCTGATCATGGCTCTCAGCGCTGCCCAACCGATGCACTCCGTCCGCTCTCGCGAGCTCGGGCCCGACGACCTCGACGCGATGGAGGCCCTGCACCGCCTCTCCATCGGTCCCGTCGCCCGGCCGGAGATCGTAAAGCCCGAAAGTCGCGCCTATTTCGAGGGCATCCTCGCCGGGCGCGGGCGCACCATCGGCCTGTTCGAAGGGGCCGATCTCGTCGCCTACGGCATCCTCCAGCACGACCACACCCCCGAGGACGGCCCGCACCGGCTGCTGAACCTGCCGGCCGGAACCCCCGTGGGGCGGCTCGCGGGGGCCTCCGTGCATCCGGATTACCGGGGCCATGGGCTGCAGCGTATGACCATCGCCGAGCGGGTGGCCATCGCCCCACGTGACATGGTGCTGTTCTCCACGGCGGCGCCGGTCAATCCGGGCAGCTGGTCGAACCTGCTCTCCGGCGGCTTTCCCATTGTCGGCATCGAGCTCTTCTTCGGCGGCTACGCCCGCTACGTGATGCTGCGCGACGGCTCCCGCCACGACCCCGAGGTGGTGGTGGTCGCTGATCCGCTCGATTTCGACCGGCAGAGGGCGCTTTTCGCCGAAGGTTGGCGCGGCTATGCGCGCACGCGCCTGCCCAGCGGTACCGTGGGCGTGATGTTCGCGCGGCCGCTGCCCGCGGGCGCCTGAAGACCGCACACGCCTCAGCAACCCCGAAGCATTTTTGCAATTCAACGGGACGCGGAAATGCTTTAGACTGCATTTCGCGGGTGAAGCGAGAGGCGAGCCGCCGTTTAGGCCGGCGCGCGGTGGCCCCAGTTCGAAAGTTCCGCGGGAATGAAGACGGAAAACTCATCGCGGGCGCCGGAAACCGCCCTCATCGTCTCGATCGGCCTCCGCACTTTTGCGCGCAGGGGCGCCGCCGTGCGAGGGGGCTTTGCGGCGGGCGCCGCCAGCGCGGCCCCGACCTGAGCTGCGGTGATGATGACGCCCCCCGCCACCGACACCCTGATCTCTGCGCTGCGGGTCGGCGCGGACATCGCCTCCATTTCGGATGTCACCTCCTGGCTCGGCGCCATGGCCGAGAAGGAAGATTGGCCGCAGGCCATGCGTTTCGGCCTTGAGCTTTCGCTAGAGGAGGCGCTGACCAACGTCATCTCCTACGGCTTCCACCAAGTGGCGCACGATCCGGACATCCGCGTCGAGGTCCACCGGATGCCGGGCGGGCGGGTGGCTGTCGAGCTCATCGACAACGGCATCGCCTTCGACCCCACCACCATCGCCGAGCCGGAGGCGGTCGCCGCCATCGAGGATGCCAGGATCGGCGGCCATGGGGTGCAGCTCATGCGCCATTTCCTCGAGAGCCTGGTCTATCGCCGGGAGGGGAACGAGAACCGCCTGACCATGGTGGCGGCCCCGGCCGTCCAATAGGCGCTTGCGCGCGGCGGGGGCTGCCTTCGAGGAGGTGGGGATGAGCGTGTCGGGTGGCGCGGGCGCTTCCCCTTGCGTGAGGTGGCCTCACACCTAAACCCTTATGGAAACTGGTGCCGGGTGGTTTTGAGTGGCGTCGCAAAGATGTCATGAGACGCCGGTATGACAGCGCCTCTGCATCTGAAACGCTGCGCCGCGTGCCGCCATTGGCCGCGGTCGCCCGCGCCGAAAGCCGTGCTGGCGCGTGGGCTCACCGCACGGGCACGGGGGACACGGGCCGGCATGCCCATGACGCGCTCATGTTGATCTTGGCGGAAATCCTCGCCGGCCTCGGGCTGCTGTTCGTCGGCCTCAAGTCGCTTTCGTCCCATCTCCAGCAGGCCACGGGTCGCGGCGTGCGGCATCTGCTGCGCCGTGCCACCCGCTCGCCCTTGACCGGGCTCGTCTCCGGCAGCCTTGCCGGCGCGGCCACCCAGTCCAGCAACGCGGTTGCCATCATCTGCGGCAATCTCGTGCGCGGCGGCGTGCTCACCACGCGGGATGCCATTCCGGTGGTGGCCGGCGCCAATGTGGGCACTGCGGCGCTGGTGTTCGTTGCCGCCATCGATTTCCGTTTGGTTATATTTTACCTCCTGGCGCTGGTGGGGTTCGGCTTCCAGCTCCGGCTTGATCGCCGCCCGGCCTGGCGCGAGTGGATGGGCGTGGCGCTGGGCCTGGCGCTGGCGCTGCTGGGGCTCGACTTCATCAAGCAGGGGCCCCGCGCCATCGATCCCGCCGCTCTTGCCGCTTTCATCGATGGCGGCCTCACGCCCTGGGTGGGCTTCGCGCTCGGCCTGGCGGCGGCCGCCCTCAGCCAGTCCTCCTCCACGCCCACCATTCTGGTTCTGGCGCTGCTGCAGTCGGCGGTGCTGGGGCTCGATTCCGCCTTCTACGTGGTGCTTGGCGCCAATCTGGGCTCCGGCCTCGCGACCCTGGTGGCCGCCGGGGGGCTGGAAGGCACCGGGCGGCAGCTCTGCTATGCCCACATCCTGGTGAAGCTCATCGGCTGCGTGGCGGTGCTTGCGGTGTGGCTAGGCGCCGGCCTGGCGGGAGGAGATCCCGCGGCGACCCTTGCCGCCCTTGGCGGGGGCAAGGCGGCGCTGTCGCTTTCGCTGCTGTTCCTCGCCCTTCAGCTCGCGGGCGCAGTGCCGGTGGCCTTCGGGCGCGCCGCCGCCGAGGCGATCGCCATTCGCTTCAGTCCGCCCACGCTGGAAGACGGCGCCTCGCGCCCGCGCTATGTCCACGATCGCGCCCTGGAGGCGCCAGCCACCGCGCTCGACCTTTCGGAGAAGGAGATCCGGCGGCTGATCCAGCTTCTGCCCACCCTGCTGCCGGACCTCGACGTGGCGGAGGCGCCGGGCGCGGGCGAGCGGCTGGCCCTGTGGCGCGGCGCGGCCTCCATCGCGCGCACCACCGAGGGCTTCCTGACCGATCTCATCGGCCGGGCGCCGGAGCGCGAAACCCTCGACATCGCGCTCCAGCAGCAGGCGCTGATGGAAATGATCCGCGTGCTGCAGGACACGCTGCACGATTTTGCCGAGGTGGTGGAGAGCTACGACACCCCGCCCCAGCTCGCCTTCAACCTTTCCGAGTCGCTGCGCGTGATCGTCCTGTCCCTGGCGGACGCAGAGGGCGCCGACGATTACGAGGTCATCGCGACGCTGACCGCCGACCGCAGCGAACTGCTGACGCGCATTCGCCGCAGCCTGGTGGGGGCCAGCATCGGCACGGGCGAGGATGCGCGCCGCCTGCTGCTGGCCACCAGCCTGTTCGAACGCGCGATCTGGCTGATCCGCAGAACTGCGGTGGCGTTGCGCCCGGTCGCGAATGACGATAAGGCCAGTGACGAGACGATGTCAGCGGAGCAGGACGGCATCCATGCACATTGAGCGTGAGCAGGTGGACGGCGGAATCCTGCTGAAGGTGGCGGGGCGGCTCGACACGCCGAACGCCAAGCCATTCGAGACCAGCCTGATGGACGTGGTCTCCATGAGCGACGGCGCCATCGTCGTCAATCTCGCCGGGGTGGACTATGTCTCCTCCTCCGGCCTGCGCGCCCTGCTGGTGGCGGGCAAGGCCATGCGCAATGCCAAGCGCCGGCTGGCGCTCACCTCGCTTCAGCCGCAGATCCGTGAGGTGTTCGACATCTCCGGCTTCTCGACCCTGTTCGAGATTTCCTGAGCGCGCCCTGAAGGGGGTTCCCGTTTCATGGATCGGGGAAGCCCTCCGGTCTCATGGATTGATGCGTTTTCCTCGTGCGCGAGTCGGCTTCCGCTTCGCTCGAAAACGCTCGGGCCTCAGGGCGCCGCCACCGGCGCCCACAGCACGTCCTCAATGCGCCGGGCGCCCGTCGCCAGCATCGCCAGCCGGTCGAAGCCCAGGGCGCAGCCGGCGGCATCGGGCATCTGCGCCAGCGCGGCCAGGAAGTCCTCGTCGAGGGGATAGCGCTCGCCGTAGAGGCGGCTCTTGAGCTCCATCTCGTGGGCGAAGCGCCGGCGCTGCTCGGCGGGGTCGGTGAGTTCGCCGAAGGCGTTGGCCAGCTCCAGCCCGCAGGCATAGAACTCGAACCGCTCGGCGAAGCGCGGGTCTTCGGCCTTGGGGCGCGCCAGGGCGGCCTCGGTCAGCGGGTAGTCGCACAGGAAGGTGGGGCGCCCCATGCCAAGGTGGGGCTCCACCCGCTCCACCAGCACTTTCGAGAAGATATCCGCCCAGCCGTCGTCCGCCGCCACGCGGATGCCGGCGGAGCGGGCGGCCGCCGCGAGCGGCGCCGGGTCCGTGGGCAGCCCGGGGGCGGGCAGGGTGGCGGGCAGGTCGATGCCCGCATGGCGCGCGAACGCCTCAGTGAGGGTGAGGCGCTCGGGCTCCGCGAACGGATCGCACGCCGCGCCGCGATAGGCGAAAGCGCCAACGCCGCCCGTACGGGCGGCGAGTTGCAGCAGCGCGGTGCAATCCTCCATCAGCTCCGCGTAGGAGGCGCCTGCCCGGTACCATTCCAGCATGGTGAACTCGGGATGGTGGGCCATGCCCCGCTCCCGGTTCCGAAACACGCGCGCCAGCTCGAAGATGCGCGGCTCGCCCGCCGCCAGCAGCTTCTTCGCGGCGAATTCGGGCGAGGTGCGCAGGTGGAGCGTGCGGCGGTCGCCGTCCGGCGCGATGATCTCGGTCGCGAAGGCGTGCAGGTGCGCCTCATTGCCGGGCGAGACCTGGAGGACGGGCGTTTCCACCTCCATGAAATCCCGCGCCAGGAACCAGGCCCGCACCGCCGCCGTGATGCGGCCCCGGGCCAGGAGAAAGGGGCGGCGGTCGGCGTGGACCTCCCGGTCCCACCAGGGGCTTTGGCCGGAGCCAGATACCAGTTTCACGGGGAAACGTCCTTCACAAGCCGGATTGGGCATCCGAAACGCCTCCGCGAGGGTGGCGCTCGGCGTCAAGATGGGTATGGTGCGCGCCGACGAAGATAAGCGGCGTGCCGCCGCGAGAAGTTCGAGGAAGACGCGACGTGGTCAAGGTCATCGCCAGCTCCCTGCGCAAAGGCAATGTGGTCGATATCGACGACAAGCTCTATGTGGTGCTCACCGCCGAGAACATCCATCCCGGCAAGGGCACGCCGGTCACGCAGCTCGACATGCGCCGCATCTCCGATGGCGTGAAGATCTCCGAGCGTTACCGTACCACCGAGCAGGTGGAGCGCGCCTTCGTGGAAGACCGCCCGCACACCTTCCTTTACGAGGATTCGGAAGGCTATACCTTCATGAATCCCGAGACCTTCGATCAGGTGACGGTCTCCAAGGAAGTGATGGGCGACCTTGCCGTGTATCTGCAGGAAGGCATGGAGTGCATGCTTTCCACCCACAATGGCAACCCCATCGCCATCGAGCTGCCGGCGCGCGTCACCCTGGAGATCGTGGACACCGAGCCCACCGTGAAGGGCCAGACCGCCTCTTCCTCCTACAAGCCGGCCGTGCTTTCCAACGGCGTGCGCACCATGGTCCCCCCGCACGTTTCCTCCGGCACCCGCGTGGTCGTGATGACCGCTGACGGCTCCTACGTGGAACGCGCCAAGGACTGATCGTTCCGCTTTCGCCATCGCGCGGCCCGCTGCGTGATGGCGAAGCCTTTCGTGTCGGAGCCTTACGCCTAAAGACCCAGGGAACTTTCGCCCCCGCCGCCCGTTGAGCGGAAAACGGCCGAAGCCTGCCGGTCCAGCCCCGTCCTCGTGCCGGGGCGGCCGGAGGGGAGGGCCGGGAAAGGCGCCGCGGCGTTCACGCGCCGTGGCCCACGGGCGAAAGGCGTGACACCATGGACCTCGCGGGATTGCGGGTGCTCGTCGTGGAAGACGAGTTCCTGGTCGCCCTGGGCCTGGAAGGTGAGCTGCGTACCCTCGGGTGCGATGTGGTGGGGCCCGTGGCGAGCCTCTCGGCGGCCATGGCGGCAGCCGGCAGCGAAAGCCTTGATGCAGCCCTTCTGGATGTGAGCCTCGGCAGCGAGAGCGTCTTTCCCGCGGCGGCTATGCTGGCGGACCGGGGCGTGCCTTTCGTGTTCTGCTCCGCCTTCACCGGACGGGAGCCCGTGCCGCGCGCCCTGGCAGACCGTCCGCGCGTGGCCAAGCCCTTTACCGGCCGCATGATTGCGGACGCCCTCGTCACCATCGTGAACGGTCGTGCGGGCGGGGACGGCCTCGCTTCCGGCGACGGAGTGGCGCGCCATCCCGCCCTGCTCCGGGAGCGCACCTGAAGCGCATTCGGGCGGCGCGTCCGGCCGGCTTGCGCGCAGAGGATCGTGCGTCGGCAGATGGAGCGCGTTCGCGCGAAGTGGATGTCGGCTCGCGTGGGGAAGGCGCGTCAACCCAAAGATATAGAGCGATGTCCGCGAGCTGGAGCGGGCGGAAGGGGGGCTGGCGCCCGCTAGCGACCGCGCGGCGCCGCAGGCCCAAGCCACAACACGCCACTTGCGGTGCTCTTAAGGATGTTGGGGAATGGGGACTTCCACGGGGGGCGGAACTTTCGCGCCTGGATGATCCCCCTCGCTCCCCGCCAGAGACTGGCTCCGGGCGGACCGCAAGCCCGCCCGTCGCTGCCTTGCCGTCAGGCCTGGCCTTCCGGCTTGGCCTCGGGCGCGGGGGCCTCGGCCTTGGGGCCGCCGCGGGCGACGCCCACCATGGCCGGGCGCAGCACGCGCTCACCGATGACGTAGCCGGCCTGCACCACCTGCACCACCGTGCCGTTGGGCACGGACGGGTCCGGCACCTCGAACATGGCTTGGTGCAGGTTGGGGTCGAACTTCTCGCCGCGCGGCTCGATGCGGCGGATCTTGTGCTTTTCCAGCGCCTGGGCAAGGCCGCGCTCGGTGATCTCGATGCCTTCGAGCAGCGCCTTCACGGCGCCCTCGGCCTGGTCCTTGGTCTCATCGTCCACGGCGGAGAGGGCGCGGCTGAGGTCGTCGGCGACCGTCAGCATGTCGCGGGCGAAGGAGGCGATGCCGTAGACCTTGACGTCGGCGATTTCCTTGTCGGCGCGGCGGCGCACGTTCTCGGCCTCGGCGAAGGCGCGCAGATACTTGTCCTTCAGCGCGGCGATCTCCGCCTCCAGGCGCTCTTTCTCTGCCTGTAGCGAGGGCTCTGCCGGAGCGCCCGCCTCGGGAGCGCCCGCCTGATTGAGCCCCGTGTCCTCGATGCCGTCGCCGGTCTCCGGCGCGCGCGTCTGCTCGCTCATCCGGTCTTTCCTTTTTGGCTGGAGAAGGTCCGTGCGGACCTGCCGTTGATCCCACGGCATATCGGAGCGCGGAGGGCAAAAATCAAGCCTGCGCGATCAGATGGGGACGCGCCATCAGGCCGCGTCGCCCGCTCCCGGCGCGCCGAGCACCCGGCTCACGAGGCGGGCGGTGAAGTCCACCATGGGCACGATGCGCCCATAATTGAGCCGTGTGGGCCCGATGACGCCGAGCACGCCCAAAACCCGCCCCTGGCCGTCGCGGTAGGGGGCCACGATGGTGGAGGAGCCGGACAGGGAGAACAACCGGTTCTCCGAGCCGATGAAGATGCGCAGCGCCTGCGCTTCCTCGGCGCGGCCCAGGAGGTCCACCACCTCGCGCTTCGACTCGAGGTCGTCGAACAGCAGGCGGATGCGCTCCAGGTCCTCCAACGCGTGGAGGTCCTCCAGCAGCTTTGCCTGCCCGCGCACGATCAGCTTGCGCTCAGCCGGGTCGTCGCCGGACCAGGAGGCGAGCCCTTCCTCCACCACCCGCGCGGTGATGGCGTCGAGGTCGCGCCGCAGCTCGGCGAGCAGGCTCTCCATTTCCGCCCGCGCCTCCGCCAGGGTGCGGCCGCGGATGTGGGCATTGAGGAAGTTGGTGGCTTCCGTGAGGGCGGACACCGGCAGGCCCGGCGGCAGCCCCACCGCCCGGTTCTCCACCTGCCCGTCCTCGGAGACGAGGATCACCAGCGCCCGGCCGGGGTCGAGGGGCACGAACTCCACATGCTTCAGGCGCGGGTCGGTCTTGGTGGCGGTGACCACGCCCGCCCCCCGCGCGAGGCCGGAGAGCAGGGTGGACGCCTCCTGCAGCACCCCTTCCACGGTGGTGTTGCGGGCGGCGGCCATCACCTGGGTCTCGATGCTGGTGCGGTCGCGCTCGTTGACGTCGCCCACCTCCATCAGGGCGTCCACGAAGAAGCGCAGGCCCCGTTCCGTGGGCAGGCGCCCGGCGCTGGTGTGGGGCGCATAGATGAGGCCCGCCGCCTCCAGGTCCGCCATCACGTTGCGCACCGAGGCGGGCGAAAGCGTCATGGGGATGAGGCGGGAGATGTTGCGCGAGCCCACGGGCTCGCCGGTGGCGAGATAGCTCTCCACGATCTGGCGGAAGATCTCGCGCGCGCGGGCGTCGATCTGCGCGAGGGCGCCGGAGGACAGGGAGAAGAGAGGATCGATCGCCACGGATGCGCACGCCTTGTCTGGGGCCATCCCGCACGCGGCGGCCGCGGGGGCGGCTGCCCTATATGTGTCGCCTCCCGCCCTCCGCTTCAAGCGTGTTGCAGCCGTCCCGCCCTTGCGGTTTCGCCCCCGCCGCTCCAAAAGGAGCGCCCGAAGCGAGAGACATGAAGGAATACGCCATGCGCCCCAGCAAGCGCGCCAGCAACGAGATGCGCGCCGTTTCATTCGAACGGGGCGTGATGCGCCACGCGGAAGGCTCCTGCCTCGTGAAGTTCGGCGACACCCACGTGCTGGTTTCCGCCACCCTGGAAGAGCGCCTGCCGCCGTGGCTGAAGGGCCAGGGCCGGGGCTGGGTCACCGCCGAATATTCCATGCTGCCGCGTGCCACCCATGACCGCACCCGGCGCGAATCCACCACCGGGCGCCCCTCCGGCCGCACCCAGGAGATTCAGCGCCTGATCGGCCGCTCCCTGCGCTCGGTGACGGATCTCGTCGCCATGGGCGAGAAGCAGATCACCATCGACTGCGACGTGCTCCAGGCCGACGGCGGCACCCGCACCGCCTCCATCACCGGCGCCTGGATCGCGCTCCACGACTGCCTCTCCTGGATGCGCGCGCGCTCCATGATCCGCGAGATGCCCCTGAAGGAGCACGTGGCGGCCGTCTCCTGCGGCATCTACGAGGGCACGCCGGTGCTCGACCTCGACTATGCCGAGGATTCGGTGGCCGAGACCGACGCCAACTTCGTGATGACCGGCTCCGGCGGCATCGTCGAGATCCAGGGCACGGCCGAGAAGACCCCGTTCTCGCAGGACGAGCTTCTCTCCCTGCTCGGCCTCGCCCGCAGCGGGGTGGAGCAACTGGTGGAACTGCAGAAGAAGGCGATCGCCTGATGGCCCACCGCATCCTCACCGGGCGGCTCGTGGTCGCCACCCACAATCCCGGCAAGCTCATCGAGATGCGCATGCTGCTGGAGCCGTTCGGGGTGGATGCGGTCTCCGCCGGCGAGCTCGGCCTGCCCGAGCCCGAGGAAACCGCCGACACCTTCGAGGGCAATGCCCGGCTGAAGGCCGAGGCGGCGGCGGGCGCGGCGCAGCTCCCCGCCTTCGCGGACGATTCCGGCCTCGTGGTGGATGCGCTCGGTGGCGCGCCGGGCATCCACACCGCCCGCTGGGCGGGGCCGGACCGCGACTTCGAGATGGCCATGGAGAAGGTCCAGGCCGAGCTGGAGAAGGCCGGCGCCACCGCGCCCGAACAGCGCCGGGCGCGCTTCGTCTCGGCCCTGTGCATCGCCTGGCCGGACGGGCACCTGGAGGAGTTCCGGGGCGTGGTGGAAGGCTCGCTGGTGTGGCCGCCGCGCGGCGCCAAGGGCTTCGGCTACGATCCCATGTTCGTGCCCGAGGGCCACACCCGCACTTTCGCGGAGATGACGGCGGAGGAGAAGCACTCCATGCCGCCCAGGGGCTTCGGCCTGTCGCACCGCGCCCGTGCCTTCCTGCAGCTCTCCCAGGCGTGTCTCAAGGCGTGACGGTGGAGACTGCGGACTTGGGCGCCCCCCATTCACCGCGCGCGACGCACCTTCCTCCGCTGGCGGGGGAGGGGGCGGACACGTCCGCCGAGGGCGGCTTCGGCGTCTACGTGCATTGGCCGTTCTGCCTCGCCAAGTGCCCCTATTGCGACTTCAACTCCCATGTGCGGCGCGAGGCGCCGGACCAGGAGCGCTTTCTTTCCGCCTACCGGCGGGAGATCGCCCACATGCGCGCCCTCACCGGCCCCCGGCGGGCGGAGACCGTGTTCTTCGGCGGCGGCACGCCCTCGCTGATGACGCCGGAGACGGTGGGCGGCATCCTCGAGGCCATTGATGCGGCATGGCCGCTCGCCGCCGGCGCCGAGATCACGCTGGAGGCCAACCCCACCTCGGTGGAGTCCGCGCGCTTCCACGGCTACGGGGCGGCGGGGGTCAACCGGGTCTCCCTCGGCGTGCAGGCGCTTGAGGACGACGACCTGAGGAACCTCGGCCGCATGCACACGGTGGAGGAGGCGCTGAAGGCGGTGGGCATCGCCCGCGCGGCGTTCGAGCGGGTGTCGTTCGACCTCATCTACGCCCGCCCGCGCCAGACTCCGGAAGCCTGGGCGCGGGAGCTGGAGCGGGCGCTGGCCGAGGGGTGCGAGCACCTCTCGCTCTACCAGCTCACCATCGAGCCCGGCACGCCCTTCGAGCGGCTCTACGGCGCCGGCAAGCTCATATTGCCCGACGACGACCTCTCCCGCGCCCTGTGGGACGTGACGCAGGAGGTGACCGCCGCCGCCGGCCTGCCCGCCTACGAGATTTCCAACCACGCCCGGCCCGGCGCCGAAGCGCGGCACAATCTCGTCTACTGGCGCTATGGCACCTATGCCGGCATCGGCCCCGGCGCCCACGGGCGCATCGCGGTGGAGGGCGAGCGCCGCGCCACCTATGTGGAGAAGATGCCGGACGCCTGGCTCGGCCACGTGGAACGCGCCGGCCACGGCATCGTCAGCGACGAGCTCCTCTCACGCGCGGAACAGGCGGATGAGATGCTGCTCATGGGCCTGCGCCTGAAGGAAGGCGTGGACCTCGAACGCCACGCCCGCCTCGCCGGCCGGCCGCTCGCGGAGGCGGGCATCGCCGCGCTGGAGGAGCAGGGGCTGGTGATGCGGCGCGGCTCCCGGCTGATGGCGACCGCCGAGGGCTTTCCGGTGCTCAACGCGGTCATCGCCGCGCTTGCGAGCGGCTGATGCCGAAGGCCCGCAAGCGTGGCTCATGGGCCTTTGCTCAAGCCCGTCGGCGCCACTCGCGGACCGGGGCCGACGGCGTGAGCCGCTCGTGACCGGACGGGGCGGCGCCCCTTCCTTTCACTCCGGCCGCCATGCCCGCAGCAGCAGGGCGTTGGTGATGACGCTCACGGAGGAGAGCGCCATGGCCGCCGCCGCCACCATGGGCGACAGCAGCAGCCCGATGACCGGATAGAGGATGCCCGCCGCGATGGGCACGCCCGCCGCATTGTAGATGAATGCGAACAGCAGGTTGCGGCGGATGTTTGACATGGTCGCCCTGGAGAGCGAGCGGGCGTGGCAGATGCCGAGCAGGTCGCCCTTCAGCAGGGTGATGCCGGCGCTTTCCATGGCGATGTCCGTGCCCGTGCCCATGGCGATGCCCACGTCGGCCACCGCCAAAGCGGGGGCGTCGTTCACGCCGTCGCCGGCCATGGCCACCACGTGGCCCTCCTTGCGCAGGCGCTCCACCACCGCGGCCTTGTGGTCGGGCAGCACCTCGGCCTCCACCTCCTCGATGCCGAGCCGCTTGGCGACGGCCAGCGCCGTGGTCCGGTTGTCTCCGGTCAGCATCACCACGCGCACGCCGTCGCGGCCAAGGCGCTTCAGGGCGGCGTCGGTGGTGCTCTTCACCGGGTCGGCGACGGCGATGACGCCGGCGGCGTGGCCGTCCACCGCCACCAGCACGGCGGTGGCGCCCTCCTTCTGGTAGCGCTCGGCGGCGGCGGTGAGGTGGTCGGTATGCACGTTGTGCTCGCCCAGGAAGGCGGCGTGGCCGATGACCACGACCCGCCCTTCGATGGCGCCGGAGATGCCCTTGCCGGCCGGGCTCTCCACGTCCGAGGGCTCGGCCAGGGCGAGGTCGCGCGCCTTTGCCTCGGCGACGATGGCGGCGGCGAGGGGATGCTCGCTGGACCGCTCCAGGCTGGCGGCGAGCCGCAGCACGTCGTTCGGCTCGAAGCCGCGCAGGGGCTGGACCGCCACCACCTTGGGCTTGCCCTCGGTGAGGGTGCCGGTCTTGTCCACCACCACCACGTCCACTTTCTCCATGCGCTCCAGCGCCTCGGCGTTCTTCACGAGCACGCCGAGCTGGGCGCCGCGCCCCACGCCCACCATGATGGACATGGGCGTGGCAAGCCCCAGCGCGCAGGGGCAGGCGATGATGAGCACCGAGACGGCGGCCATGAGCGCGAAGGTAAGGCTCGGCTCCGGCCCCACCGCCAGCCACACGGCGAAGGCCACCGCGGCGGCCGCCACGACCGCCGGCACGAACCAGCCGGAGACCTGATCGGCGAGGCGCTGAATGGGCGCGCGCGAGCGCTGGGCGGCGGCCACCATCTGCACGATCTGCGAGAGGACGGTGTCGCGGCCCACCTTGTCGGCCCGCATCACGAAGGCGCCGGAGGAATTCACCGTGCCGCCGATGACGCGCTCGCCCGCTTCCTTGGAGACGGGCATGGCTTCGCCGGTGACGAGGCTTTCGTCCACCACCGCGCGGCCCTCGGTGACGATGCCGTCCACCGGCACCTTCTCGCCGGGGCGCACGCGCAGCAGGTTGCCGGGGGCGACGAGATCCAGCGCCACCTCCGCGTCGGTGCCGTCGGCCTGCACGAGGAGGGCGGTCTTGGGGGCGAGGGAGAGCAGCGACCTGATGGCGCCGGATGTGCGGTCGCGCGCCCGCAGCTCCAGCACCTGGCCGAGCGCCACCAGAACGGTGATGACCGCCGCCGCCTCGAAATAGACCGCGACCGCCCCGTCATGGGTGTGGAACTCGGCCGGGAACAGGCCGGGCAGGAAGGTGGCCACCAGCGAATAGGCATAAGCGACGCCCGTGCCCATGCCGATGAGGGTGAACATGTTGAAGTTGCGCGTCTTCAGCGAGAGCCATGCGCGCTCGAAGAAGGGCTTGCCCACCCACAGCACCACCGGGGTGGCGAGCAGGAACTGGACATAATTCGAGATCTGCTGCGGCAGCAGGTGCAGGCCCAGCAGATGCTGCCCCATCTCCAGCACGAACACCGGGAGGGTGAGCGCGACGCCGATCCAGAACCGGCGCGTCATGTCCTGCAACTCGTGGTTCGGGCCCTCGTCGAGGGTGACGAGCTCCGGCTCCAGCGCCATGCCGCAGATGGGGCAGATGCCGGGCCCCACCTGCCGGATCTCGGGGTCCATGGGGCAGGTGTAGATGGTGCCCTCGGGCACCTCGGCGGGGGGCGGGGGCGCCTTCTCGCCGGTGTAGACGGCGGGATCGGCCTTGAACTTGGTCTCGCAGGAGGACGAGCAGAAGAAATAGGTCTTGCCGGCGTGGCGGGCGGCGTATTTCGCGGTTCCCGGCTCCACGCTCATGCCGCAGACGGGATCGACGACCGGGGCGAGATATTGCTCCGGGTTGGCCTCGAACTTGGTCTTGCAGCCGTTGCAGCAGAAATGGAAGCTCTTGCCGCCATAGGTGCTGCTCGGCTTGCCGGCCTCGGGGGAGGGGTCCACGTCCATGCCGCAGACCGGGTCCTTCACCTTGGCGGCGGCGGGCGCGGCATGGGCGGAGTGGTCATGCCCCGTATGGTCATGTGCCGCGTGGTCGTGTCCCGCGTGGTCATGACCGCCGCAGCAGGCGCCGGCCTTGGGCGCGGCTCCCGCCCCGGCCGCAGGCAGCTCCAGCGGCGCCGGCGCGTTGGCGATGGCGCGTGCCGGGTCCGCATCGAAGGTTGTCTTGCAGCCTTCGCAGCAGAAGAAATAGGCTTTGCCCTCGAAGGTGCTTGTGGGCTGCCCGGCGGTGGCGGGAACCTGCATGCCGCAGACCGGATCGATGGCGGTCGCCGCCGGCGCGGCCTTGCCGCCGCAGCAATCGGAAGCGCCGGTCTGTTCGGGTGTGTGGGCCATGGCCGTGTCCTCTCGGCTCTCGCAAAGCGGGGCGAAGCCTCGGCCCATCCGCTCCTCGCGGCCTTGAGCTGGCTCACGCCCGGAAGAATTCAAATCAATTCTAAACCCCCAGGGGGTATGCTGCTTGTTCAATATACCCGATGGGGGTATATGGCAAGGCATGCGCAGCCCGACGAAGGAACAAGTCCAGAAGCGCCTGAGCCGCATCGAGGGCCAGGTGCGCGGCCTCTCCCGCATGGTGGAGGAGGATCGCTACTGCATTGACGTCATCACCCAGATCTCGGCTGTCCGCGCCGCCCTGAAGCGGGTGGAGGAGGAGGTGCTGCGCGATCACGTGGGCCATTGCGTGGAGCACGCCATCCGCGCCGGCGACGCGGAGGACCAGCGTCGCAAGGTCGCCGAGCTGATGGCCGTCATCATGCGCTCCGAGCGATAGGGCACCTCGGGCGGGGCCGATGTCGGCCCGCGGGGGAAACGCGGAAGATCGGGGGCGCTCTCTCATGAGCCGGAGCACGGCATGAGCGCTCACGCAAGGAGCGGGGCATCTCCGGCGCGCTCATGTCTTGGGGCGTTCGCGCTTTCCCATGAACGGGTGCGCGGCTTGCGCGGGAGAGGCACGGGGGTATCGCGGCCTGGGCCGCTCAGGCCGCCGCGTCCAGCTCCAGGAAGATCAGCTCGCTCTCGTCATAGGGCCGGCGCTCCAGCTCCCGGAAGCCTTCCGGAACGATGAAGGCGCCGGTGCGCTCCTCCACCACCAGCAACGCCGCCGGCGCGAGCCATCCGCCGGCGCGCGCCGAGGCGAGGGCGGCCTCGGCCAGCCCCTTGCCGTAGGGCGGGTCGCAGAACACGAGGGTATGAGGCTCGCCGGGGCCGAGTTTGGTGGCATCGCGCCGGAATATCCTGGTGACGCCGGTGAGGCCCAGCGCCTCCACATTCTCGCGGATCACGCTGCGCGCGCCGGCGGCCTCCTCCACCATCAGCGCGAAGCGCGCCCCGCGCGAGAGCGCCTCGATGGCGAGCGCCCCCGTGCCGGAGAAGAGATCGAGCACCCGCGCGCCCGCGCAAGGGTCGTCATAGGCGTGGGCGAGCACGTTGAACAGGCTTTCGCGCAGCCGGTCTGAGGTGGGGCGGGTGGCGCTGGAGGGGGGGCCCTTCAGCACCCGCCCTTTCAGCGTGCCGCCGACAATGCGCATGGCAGGCCCCGCGCCTCAGCGCTTGCCGCGCGGGGCGGAGGGGCGGCCGCCGCCTTTGCCGGGACCACCCGGCCGGGGGCCGCCCGCGCGGGGACCCTTGCCGAAGGGCTTGGCGCCCTTGGAGCCGCCAGGACGCGGGCCGCCCTTGAAGCCTTCCTTCGGCGGCCCCCGGCGCTCCTGCCGGTCGCCGAAACTCTTGCCCCCGAAGCTCTTGCCGCGGGGTGCGCCCTCGGAACGCCCGGAGAAGCCGGCGCCGCGCGGCTCGCGCTCGCCCTCGGCGCGCTCACGGAAGCCGCCACCGAAGCCGCCCTTGCCGTGCGCCGGCCGGCGGTTCTCGCCGCCCTCGCCGAAGCTGCGCCCCGGCCGGTCCTCGCGTTGGCGGAAATCGTCGCGCCGCTCGCCGTCACGCGGGCGGAAGCCGCGCGGTCCGCGCTCGCCCTCGGTGCGCTCACGGAAGCCGCCGCCGAAGCCGCCCTTGCCGTGCGCCGGCCGGCGGTTGTCGCCGCCCTCGCCGAAGCTGCGCCCCGGCCGGTCCTCGCGTTGGCGGAAATCGTCGCGCCGCTCGCCGTCGCGCGGGCGGAAGCTGCGCGGTCCGCGCTCGCCCTCGGTGCGCTCACGGAAGCCGCCGCCGAAGCCGCCCTTGCCGTGCGCCGGCCGGCGGTTGTCGCCGCCCTCGCCGAAGCTGCGCCCCGGCCGGTCCTCGCGTTGGCGGAAATCGTCGCGCCGCTCGCCGTCGCGCGGGCGGAAGCTGCGCGGTCCGCGCTCGCCCTCGGTGCGCTCACGGGAGCCGCCGCCGAAGCCGCCCTTGCCGTGGCGCGGGCGATCGTCCTCGAACCGGCGCGGCGCGCCTTCGCCGCGCGGGCGGCGGGGCCGCTCGTCACCTTCGCGGAAGGGGGCGCGGCCCTCCTCCTCGAAGCGCCGGCCGCCGGAGGGGCGTCCGAAGCCCCGGCCGCCATCGCGGGTACCGCCGCGCGCGGGCCGCTCGTCGGGGCGGGTCGCGAGGCGCTCCACCTTTACGGCGCGGCCCTTGCGATCGGCGACCGTGCCGCGGCTCTCCACCTCGCCGTCCTCGGCGATGCGGCGGCGCGTCCTGGGGCCGGCGGGGCGGAATTCGTCGCGCACCTGGGGCTCGGCTGCGCTGGCGGCCCTGGCCGCGGCGCGCTCGGCCCGGTCCTCCGCCATGCGGGTGGCGAGGCGGTAGGCGGTGTCAGGCTCCTGCTCGATCTCGCGCTCCACCACGGGCCCCTCGAAATCGGCTCCCGCGGCGGCGGAGAGCTCGGCGCCGATCTGCTCCTTGAGCACGCGGGTGCGCACCTCGTCGATGCCGCACTCGGGGATTTCGCCGAGCTGGAACGGCCCGTAGGATATGCGGATGAGCCGGTTCACCTTGAGCCCGAGGGCGCCGAGCACGTTGCGCACCTCGCGGTTCTTGCCCTCGCGCAGGGAGACCGTGATCCAGGCGTTGGCGCCCTGGACGCGGTCCAGCTCGGCCTCGATAGGGCCGTACTCCACGCCGTCCACGGTGATGCCCTTGATGAGCGTGTCGAGCTTGGCCTGGTCGATCTCGCCATTGGCGCGCACGCGGTAGCGGCGCAGCCAGCCGGTTTCGGGCAGCTCCAGCACGCGGGCGAGGCCACCGTCGTTGGTGAGCAGCAGCAGGCCTTCCGAATTGAGATCGAGCCGCCCGACGCTGACGAGGCGCGGCAGGCCCTTGGGCAGGATCTCGAACAGGGTGGCGCGCCCCTCCGGGTCGCGATTGGTGGTCACCACGCCGCGCGGCTTGTGGTAGAGGAAGAGGCGGGTGCGCTCCTTCTCGGGCAGCGGCGCGCCGTCCACCGTGATCTTGTCCTTCGCCGTCACGGTCACGGCGGGGCTGGTGAGCACCTCGCCATTCACGGCGACGCGCCCTGCGGCGATCCATTCCTCGATCTCGCGGCGCGAGGCGAGGCCGGCGCGGGCCACCACCTTGGCGACGCGCTCCGCCTCCTTCTTCGGGGCGGCGGGCAGCTCGCGCTTGAGGCGCGGAACGTTGTTCTTGTCCTTGCGGGGCGGTGTGGTGCGCGGCATGTGCTGAATCGAATATGTCCGTTCGGCAGGGCTCGGCGCGAAGCCCTGCCGAACGGACACCCTGCATCTGATTGTTGGAGACGAATGGCGGCATGTCCCCGGCCGCGTGCGGCATGGGACCGTTCCTCCCGCCTCTAGCACACCAATTGTGGCGCGGCGAGCGCCGGGTGCGCTTTTCGCGTTTCGTTGAATGGCGCGAATATGCCAGATAGGCGCTTCGGCGCATTTTCACCGCGCGCACGGCCGTTCGCCCGAAGATGCGCGCGGCCCTGCAAAGCCAGACCACGGCCACGGGACGCACATGTCGGGAACCTTCATGCAGATGGCGCTCAACGAGGCGCGGGCCGCCGCCGAGCGCGGCGAGGTGCCGGTGGGCGCGGTGCTGGTGCGCGGCACCGAGGTGCTCGCCCGAGACGGCAACCGCACCCGCGAGCTGAACGACCCCACCGCCCATGCGGAGATGCTCGTGATCCGCGCCGCCGGGGCGCGGCTGAAATCCGAGCGGCTGATGAACTGCGACCTCTACGTGACGCTGGAGCCGTGCGCCATGTGCGCTGGCGCTGCCTCGTTCGCGCGGCTCCGTCGCATCTATTTCGGCGCGTCCGATCCCAAGGGCGGGGCGGTGGAGAACGGCCCGCGCTTTTTCTCCCAGCCCACCTGCCACCACGCGCCGGAAGTATACGGCGGCATAGCCGAGCGGCAGGCGGCGGAGGTGCTGCGCGCCTTCTTCCAGGACCGGCGCTGAGGGAACTGGCCGGTCTTTCCGCGCGGCTCCGGTTTCTTCCCTGTGAGCGGCAGGAGGAGGGTGCGAATGCCGGCGCGGCTTGGCAAAGTCGGCTGGCCCGGCCTGGGGGTGAGGCGCTGTCCGCATCCCAAGCGGCCGGGGCAGGGGTCACGAGTGCAGGCACCGCGTCCGCTCCAGGGGTGAAAAGCTGGCGAGCGGCCGGGAGCCACCGCCGCAGGTGTGGCGTCCGCCGGCTTCAAGCCCTGCCTCCACGCCCTGCGCCGCGCCTCTCCCGCCTTCCGCAGACCGGCCGTCTGCGGCGCGCCCTCGCAGGCGGAAAGGAGCACCTGCGCCCCCAAGCCCCGGCTCAAGGCATATTGCCCCTGTCGTCGTCTTCTGGCCCCCCGCGGTCCCGGTCGCGACGCGCCCGCCTCCAGTCCAGGCGGGCGCGATGCCGCCCTCAGGCGGTGGCGTCGCGGCGGGCTGCCGCGCGGGCGCAGGCGGCGGAAAGGGCGGCGTCATACTCGCGGGCGAGGCGGGCGCACAGCTCCACCGCGGGCGGAATGTCGGCGACGGCGCCCACCCCGTGGCCGGCGGACCACACGTCGCGCCAGGCCTTGGCCTCGTTCGCCATGTCGAGCCCGCCGTGCTTCTGCAGATTGGCGGGATCGAGCCCCGCGCGCAGGATGGAGGGCTTGAGGAAATTGGCGTTCACGCCCGATATGGCATCCGTGTAGACGATGTCCTCGGCGGCGGAACCGAGCATCATCTCCTTGAACTCCTGTTCCGCGAGGCTCTCCTGCGTGGCGATGAAGCGGGTGCCGAGATAGGCGAGGTCGGCGCCCATCACCTGCGCGGCCGCGATATGCGCGCCGGTGGAGATGGCGCCCGACAGCACCAGGGTGCCCGAGAAGAAGCGCCGGATCTCCCCGACCAGGGCGAACGGGCTCAGCGTGCCGGCATGGCCGCCGGCGCCGGCGCACACGGCGATGATGCCGTCCGCGCCCGCCGAGATGGCCTTTTCCGCGTGGCGGCGGCTGATGACGTCGTGGAACACGAGACCGCCGTAGGAATGCACCGCCTCCACCACCTCGCGCACCGCGCCCAGGGAGGTGATGACCAGCGGCACCTTCTTCTCCACTGTCACCTTGAGGTCCGCTTCGAGGCGGGCGTTGGACTTGTGGACGATGAGGTTGACGCCGAACGGCGCGGCGCCGGCATGGGCGGCGTTGCGGGCGGAGATGTCGTCGAGCCAGTCCCGGTAGAGGTCAGTGGTGCGGGCGTTGAGGGTGGGGAAGGTGCCGAGAATGCCGCCCCGGCAGGTCTGAGCCACCAGGTCCGGTCCCGAGACCAGGAACATGGGCGCGGCGATGGCCGGCACCGCGAGCCGGCCGAGAAGATTGGCCACCGTGGCGGGGGCGGGGGCGCAAACGGGCGTTTCGAGCATGGGGTTTCCTCCGTCCGCCGTTCTGGCGGGGCCTGTGGACCGGCCGCGGCCTTCTGCGCGCCGCTTCCGCGCTGCGGCGGGATCGTCCCGCCGGCGCGCGCCGGATGGCGGAGTTGACCTATAGGTGAACCGCCTGTCAATTCGGTTCGCCCAGGCCGGAGGGCGCCGAAACGGCCAAGAGATGGCGCGTAGGAGGTATTTTAGTAAGAATGTGGACGCCGCGCCCTTGCTATCGTGCGGGCCTGGAACAGGTGGACTGGAGCAGGCGCGTGATTCGAGCGGGCGGGCGTGAAGCGGTGGCGGGGCAGGTCTTCGGGGCGCCCGGGCGGGGCGCGCGGGCATCGCGCGCGGCCGGGGCCCTCTGGCGCCTCGTGCTCGCCCTGCCGCTGGCGCTCCTTCTCGCCCTTTCCGTGGCGGGGCCGGCGGGCGCGCAGGGGGGCTCGGGCCTCTCCAATCCCCTCGACCCCCTCGACACGTCGAGCCCCAGCGCGACCTTCCAGTCCTTCCTGCAGGAGAGCCGCCGGCTCGAGGCGCAGTATCTGGACTACGCGGCCCACAAGACGCGCGAGAAGGAGCTGGCCCTGGCGGCCACCGAGCTGCGCGCGCGCCGGCTGTTCGATCTCGCGCCCCTGCCGCCGGCGATCCGCGACAAGGTGGCGAGCGCGGCCATCACCTATCTCGTCGACATCCTCGCCCGCCTGCCCGAGCTGCCCGCGGATGAGATTCCCGGCGCCCCCGGGCGGGACTGGGGCAAGCTGCCGGAGAAATGGGACATCCCCGGCACCGATATCCAGATCGCCCGCGTGGCGGGCGGGCCGCGCGTGGGCGAATACCTGTTCACCGCCGCCAGCCTGGAGGACCTGCCGCAATATCACGCCCTCATCATCGGCCGGCCGCCGCTGCGCCCCTCGGCATTCGAGAGCTGGCACCATGTGCAGGTGAACTTCACGGGTCCGTTGTTCCCTGGGGGGCTGGAACAGGAGCTGCCGCCCGCGGCTTTCTACCCGGTGCTCGACACGCCGGCCTGGAAGGCGGCCCTTTCGGTGGCGCTGGTCGGCGCGGTGTTCCTCGCCGCCACCCTGTGGGCGCGGCTGGCGCAGAGGGCCGGGCGCAGGGGCGGGCGGGTGCGGCAGCTGGGGTGGCGGCTCTCCACCCCGCTGGTGCTCATCCTGCTCTATCTGGTGGCTGTGGTGTTCATCCGCCTGCAGATCCACCCCTCGGGGCGGTTCTCCGCGGCGGAAAGCATCTTCTCCACGCTGGTGGTCTACACGGCCGGGGCGTGGCTGGCATGGAACGCCTGCTTCCTGGCGGCGGAGGCGATCATCGCTTCCCCCCGCATCCCCGAGAACAGCTACGACGCCCACCTGCTGCGCCTCGCCGCGCGGCTCGGCGGGATGGTGGCGGTGGGCGCCGTGCTGCTTTATGGCGCCAACAACATCGGCATTCCCGCGCTGGGGCTGGTGGCCGGCCTCGGGGTGGGCGGCATCGCGGTGGCGCTCGCCTCCCAGTCCACGCTGGAGAATCTCATCGGCGGGCTGTCCATCTTTGCGGACCGGCCGTTCCGGATCGGTGACACCATCCGCTTCGAGGACCAGTTCGCGCGGGTGGAGGCGGTCGGCCCGCGCTCCACCCGCATCCGCGCTCTCGACGGCACCTTGTTCACGGTGCCCAACGGGGACTTCGCCAAGCGCCACATCATCAATGTCTCCCTGCGCCGCGAGTGCCTGTTCAAGCACGAGGTGGGCCTGCGCTACGAGACCTCGTCCGAGCAGCTGCGCTGGCTGCTGCGGGAGCTGCGCGGGCTGCTCGCCACCCATCCCATGGTGGAGCAGACCCCCGGCCGCTCCTGGGCGGCGCTGACCGGGCTCGGCGACAGCGCCTTCACCATCGAGGTGAAAGCCCATGTGCGCACCGGTGATTTCGCACAGTTCCTGGAGGTGCAGGAGCATCTGCTGTTCGAGATCGTGCGCCTGGTGGAGGCGGCGGGCAGCGGCCTCGCCTTTCCCAGCCGGACCGCCTACCTTGCCCGCGATGCCGGCCTCGACGCGGAGGCGCGGGCGCGCATCCTGCGGGAGATGGGGGTGGAGGTGCCCGGGGTCGGGCTGGCCGGGCAGGCCTGATCCCGCCGGCTTCGGTCTTCCACAGGCGCCCGGCGGGTTTGCCCAAGCCCGCTAGGCGCGGGAGGATGCGAGGGTCTTGACTCCCTCCGCAGGTTCCGGAATCTATCTAGAACAAACAGGGAACAAGAGGCGGCAGAACCGTCATGACTTCTCCGCGCGCACCCCGGACCGCGGCCGATCTCGCACGCCTGCGCGGCCTCATCGCCACCATTGAGCACGGCGGCGGCCCGGAGGGGCGGGGGGCTGGGATACCGCCCGCCGGAGCATTGCCGCCTGGGGGCAGGATTGCTCCGGAGGCCGGGCCCGCCGGGCTGCCGTCGGCATCGCCGGGCGCTCGGCTTCGCGGCCTGGCGGAGCCCGTCCCGCCGCGCCTCTGCCTGGGCGCGCCGCAGGTGGATGAGGCCCTCGGCGGCGGCCTCCTGTGCGGGGCGCTGCACGAAGCGGCTGGAACGCCGGGGGAGGAGGGCGCGCTCGGTGCCTTTGTCCTCGGCCTCGCCGCGCGGGCCGTGGCGCGGCTGCGGCGGCCGGTGCTGCTGGTGGTGCAGGAGATGGCGGAATGGGAGGCGGGCCGGCTCCACGGGCCGGGGCTCGCGGCCTTCGGCCTGCCGCCGGAGGCGCTGCTGCTGGTGCGCGTGCGCAAGCCGCAGGACGTGCTGTTCGTGATGGAGGAGGGGTTGAGATGCGCAGGCCTGTCCGCGGTCCTGGGGGAGTTCCTGTCGCCGGTGCCCGAGGCGCTCACCGCCACGCGGCGCCTCTCCCTCGCGGTGCGCGACTCCGAGCGGCTGGGGCTCGTCTGGCGCCACAAGGCGGACCCAGCCCCCTGCGCCGCCCTCACCCGCTGGCGCATCTCCGCGCTGCCGAGCCCGGCGGCGGACGGGCTCGGCGGCCTCGGCGCGCCGCGCTTTTCCGCCCGCCTCGCGCGCAACCGCTTCGGCCCCGTGGGGGCGTGGCCGCTCACCTTTCGCGCCGGACTGTTCCGGCCGGCACCGGATGGGAAAGAGGACGGGGAGGACGACCATGAGCAGCACGACCGCGCCGGAACGGCGCTACCTCAGCCTCGCCCTGCCGCGCTTCGCCACGGATCTCGTCGTGCGGCGGATGTCGCCTGAGGCGCGGGCCTGCCCGCGCGTGGTGGTGGCCATGGAGAAGGGGGCGTTGCGGCTCGCCGCCGTCAATGCGCCCGCCGCGGCATTGGGGCTCGCCCCCGGCCTGCCCCTGGCCGATGCGCGCGCCCGCCACCCCGCCCTGGAGGTGAGCGCGGCGGAGCCGGACGAGGCGGCGCGGATGCTGGCCCGCCTCGCCGATGCCTGCGAGCGCTACACGCCCCTCGTCTCCCTCGACGGCGCGGACGGGCTCATGCTCGACGTCACCGGCTGCGCCCACCTGTTCGGCGGGGAGGAGGGGCTGGTGCGCGATCTCCTGCGGCGGGTGGCGGCGGCGGGCTTCATGGGGCGGGCGGCGCTCGCGGCCACCGGCGGGGCGGCCTTCGCCCTCGCCCGCTTCGCCCCCGGCAGGGGCGGGGTGGTGGTGCCGGCGGAGGAAGACCTTTCCGCTCTGCTCGCGCCCCTGCCGCCTGATGCCCTCCGCCTCGCCGGTCCGGCGGTGGAGGCGCTGGCGCGGCTCGGCTTCCGGCGGGTGGGCGACCTCTTCGGCAAGCCGCGCGCCCCGCTCGCTGCCCGCTTCGGGATGGACCTGCTGCGGCGTCTCGACGAGGCCCTGGGCCATGTGCCCACGGCGGTGGACTACCGCTTTCCCCCGCCCGTCTTCTGCGCTGAGCGCGTCCTGGCCGAGCCGGTGGAGCGGGTGGAGGACGTGCTGGGCCTCGCCGCCCACCTCGCCGCCACCCTCGCCGGGGCCATGGAACGGCACGGGGTGGGGGCGCGGCGGCTCGACCTCGCCCTGTTCCGGATGGACGGGAAGGTCACGCGCCTGTCCATCGGCACCAGCCGCCCGCTGCGCGACCCGGAGGTGGTGCGCCGCCTGTTCGCGGAAAAGGTGGCGGCCCTTTCCAGCCTCGATCCCGGCTTCGGCTTCGAGCTGGTGCGCCTCGCCGTGCGCGAGGCGGCACCGCTCGACATCCGCCAGGAGGGGTTCGGCGCGGACGAGGACTGGGCCCGCGCCCTGGACGCCCTGGTGGACCGGCTCGCCACCCGCTTCGGGAGCGAACGGGTGCTGCGCCTGGAGCTTCAGGATCGCTACGTGCCCGAGCATGCCTGCCGGGAGGTGCCGGCTCAGGGCGCGCGCGGCTGGGCCGGCGCCGTTCCGGCCCTGGCGGCGTGCGCGCCGGGGATGGCGGTGCCGGAAGAAGTGCGGGCGCCGCCCTTGCCGGAGGCGGCCCGGTCGCTTCCCCAGCAGGTCCTTTCCGCTGCGCCTGGGCCCGATGGGATGAGGCCGCCGCCGGCCGCGCGCGCGGAGCCCATGCCGGGGGAGATGGCGCGGCAGCCCCTTGCTGTGGAGGTAGCGGACGGTGTCAGGCGGGAGCCGGAACTCCGGGAAGGGCGCACCGGAGCACTGCTGCCGGCGGATCCGCCCGTCCTGCCTTTCCAGACCGCGTTCGGGGGCAGGCGGGTGAGCGCGAACGCGCCGGGCCGGCTTCCCGCGTGGGATGAGGCTCTCTTCCTCGTGCGCGCAAGCTTCCGCGCGGGGGAGGGGACATCCGGGCGCACGGCGGCATCGGACGTGCGCCGGGCCGCGGAGCCGCCGTTCCCGCCGGTGGCCGAGCGCGCCCTCGTGGTCGAGCGGGAGCCTGGGGGCCTGGCCGGAGGCGCCGTGGCGGGGCGGGTCATTCTCGATGGCGAGGCTGGCGGTCCGGATGAGAAGGTGCCTTTTCCGCCGGTCGATGGTGCCCTTCCGGCTTCCCGCCCCCCGGCCGCGCGCGGGAGCGGCGCCGCGACGGCAGGCTGTGTCACATTCGGGCCGTGGGCATTGGAGCGTCCGGTGTCACGGGATCTTTTCCCCTTCTTGCGGGAGAACGACGGATGCCGGCCGGCCCCGGAGAGTGGCACAGGCGCCGCGCCGGGGCATGTGCGCGGGCTCATGCCGGGCGAGGGTGGGGCGCCCGAGCCGATGGACGACCGGGGCGCTGTGCCTGGAGGCGGACCGGAGCCGGCGCGCGCCGGCGCGCAGAGCGCCGGGGAAAAGGCTGCGCGAGGGTGGCGAGGCAAAGCCGGGGGCGCCGAGGCCCGCTCTGTCCCGGACGACGCGCCCGATCTCGCCGGCCCGGCCCGGCCGCTGCGCCTGCTGGAGAGGCCGGAGCCGGTGGAGGCGGTGGCGGAGGTGCCCGACGGGCCGCCCATCCGCTTCCGCTGGCGTCGCGTGAGCCACATCGTGGCGCGGGCGGAGGGGCCGGAGCGCATCGCCGCCGAATGGTGGCGCTCCGGCGCCGACCTGCCGGCCCGCGACTATTTCCGGGTGGAGACCCTCTCCGGCCGGCGCTTCTGGCTGTTCCGCGCCGGCCTCTATGGGGCGCAGGCGGACGGGCCGTCCTGGTTCCTCCACGGCCTGTTCGGGTGATGTCCATGACCCCGCCCCACGCCCCGCAGCCCGGACCCGCGGCGTTTGCGCGCCTGCCGGAACACCGCCCGGCGCCGCGCGCGCCGGCCGCGCCGCCGCGGTTCGTGGAACTGGCCGTCACCACCAATTTCTCCTTCCTGCGCGGCGGCTCGCATCCGGAGGAATACGTGGCGGCGGCGGAAGCGCTGGGCCATCAGGGCATCGGCATCGCCGACCGCAACACCCTCGCGGGGGTGGTGCGCGCCCATGCCAAGGCCGAGGCGCAGGGCTTCCCGCTGGCGGTGGGCGCGCGGCTGGCGTTCGCCGACGGCACGCCCGACATCCTCGCCTATCCGCGGGACCGGGCCGCCTACGGCCGTCTGTGCCGCCTGCTCACCACCGGCAACATGCGGGCGGAGAAGGGCGACTGCATCCTCGTCCTCGACGACCTGCTCGCGTGGGCCGAGGGGCTGAATCTGGCGGTGATGCCGCCCCGTCGCCTGTCGGAGGGGTTCGCGGCCTTCCTCTCCCGCCTCGGAGAGGCGGCGCCGGGCCGCCTCTGGCTCGCCGCGCCCGTCGCCTTCCGGGGCGACGACGCCCGCCGCCTCGCCCGGCTGAAGGCGGTGGGGGCGGCGGCGCGCGTTCCACTCCTCGCCACCCTGGACGCGCTCTACCATGATGCCGACCGGCGCCCCCTGCAGGACGTGCTGACCGCCATCCGCGCGCATGTGACCCTCGACACGGCCGGCACGCGCCTCGCCGCCAATGCGGAGCGGCACCTGAAGCCGGCGGCGGAGATGGCCCGCCTCTATCGCGCCCTGCCGGAGGCAGTGGAGGAGACCTGCGCTTTCTTTTCCGGCCTGGGCTTCTCGCTGGACCAGCTGCAGCCCAGCTACCCGCGCGAGACGCGGGACGGCTTCAAGAGCCCCCAGGCGGCGCTGGAGGCCCTCGCCTGGGCGGGCGCGCACGCCCATTACCCGGAAGGGGTGCCGGATAAGGTGATCCGGTCCCTCGACCACGAGCTGGACCTCATCGGCCGGCTCGCCTACGCGCCCTATTTCCTCACCGTGCACGAGATCGTCGGCTTCGCGCGGGGCGAGGGCATCTTGTGCCAGGGGCGCGGCTCGGCGGCCAATTCGGCGGTGTGCTTCTGCCTCGGCATCACCGATGTGGACCCCATGAAGAGCGAGCTCCTGTTCGAGCGCTTCATCTCGGAGGAGCGCGGCGAGCCGCCGGACATCGACATCGATTTCGAGCACGAGCGGCGCGGCGAGGTGCTCGCCTTCATCTACCGCCGCTACGGGGCCGCCCATGCGGGGCTCGCTGCCACCACCACCACCTATCGCTCGCGCTCGGCGGTGCGGGAGGTGGGCAAGGTGTTCGGCCTCTCCGAGGATCTGCTGGGGGCGCTCGCGGGCACCATCTGGGGCTGGTCCTCGGGCGGGGTGAATGCGGATGAGGCGCGCCGGCTCGGCCTCGACCCCGACGAGCCGCGGCTCGCCCGCGTGCTGGAGCTGACGAAGGCGCTCATCGGCTTTCCGCGCCATCTCTCCCAGCATGTGGGCGGCATGGTGGTGACCCACGAGCGGCTCGACGAGACCGTGCCGCTGACGCGCTCCGCCATGGAGGAGCGGCCCATCATCGAATGGAACAAGGACGACCTGGAAACCGTCGGCCTGCTCAAGGTGGACATCCTGGCCCTGGGCATGCTGACGGCGCTGAAGAAGTGCTTCGGCCTGCTCCAGGCGCATTACGGGATCGCGATGACGCGCATCGGCGATGCGCCCTCCGACGACGGGCGCCTCTATGCCATGCTCCAGCGAGCGGACTCCATCGGCGTGTTCCAGGTGGAGAGCCGGGCCCAGCAGACCATGCTGCCGCGCCTCAGGCCCGAGTGCTTCGAGGACCTGGTGGTGGAGGTGGCCATCGTGCGACCCGGCCCCATCCAGGGCGGCATGGTGCATCCCTACCTTCGGCGCCGGCAGGGGCTCGATCCGGTGGATTATCCCTCCGAGGAACTGAGGGAGGTGCTGGAATCCACTCTCGGCGTGCCCCTGTTCCAGGAGCAGGCCATGCGGATTGCCATGGTCGGCGCCGGCTTCTCGGCGGGAGAGGCGGATGCGCTCCGGCGCGCCATGGCCACCTTCAAGCGGGTGGGCACCATCGGCACCTTCCACGAGAAGCTCATCGGCGGCATGCTGAGGAACGGCTACACGCGCGACTTCGCCGAGAGCCTGTGGAAGCAGATCGAGGGCTTCGGCTCCTACGGCTTTCCGCGCTCCCATGCGCAGAGCTTCGCCCTCATCGTCGCCTGCTCCGCGTGGCTGAAATGCCACTATCCTGATGTGTTCGCGGCCGGGCTCATGAATGCCTGGCCCATGGGCTTCTACGCCCCGGCCCAGCTGGTGCGCGATGTGTGCGAGCACGGGGTGGAGGCGCGCCCGGTAGACGTGAATGCCTCCTGTTGGGACCACACTCTGGAGAAGGGCGAGGTGCCCGCCGCCCGCCGCCTCGATCCGCGCCACCGCGACATGGCCGGGGATATCCGCGCCACCCACGCTTTGCGCCTCGGCTTCCGCCAGGTGGAGGGGCTCCGGCGGGAGGAGATGGAGCGCCTCGTCGCGCAACGCGGTGCGGGCTACGATTCCGTGCGCGACCTGTGGCTGCGCACCGCCCTTCCCCCCGCCACCCTGGAGAAGCTTGCTGACGCGGATGCCTTTCGCGCCCTCGGCCTCGACCGGCGGGCGGCGCTGTGGGCGGTGCGCGGCCTGCGCCGCGCCGGCGATAAGGACGACCTGCCCTTGTTCCGCGCCGGCCCGCCCGGCCCCGCGCGGGAGGCGGAGGTGGAGCTGCCGGCGCTGCCGCCGGGGGCCCAGGTGGTGGCGGATTATCGCCACATGAAGCTCTCCCTGAAGGCCCATCCGCTCGCCTTCCTGCGCGGCGAGCTTCAGCGGCGCGGAGTGACGCCCGCCGCCGACCTGCCGGGCATGGCGAGCGGCCGCAGGCTCTCCCTCGCCGGCCTGGTGCTGGTGCGCCAGCGGCCGGGTACCGCGAGCGGCGTCATCTTCATGACCCTGGAGGACGAGGGGGCCTGGGCCAATGTCGTCGTCTGGCCGCGGGTGTTCGAGGCGTTCCGCCCGCAGGTGATGGGCGCCCGGTTGGTGATGGTGCGCGGCCGGCTGCAGAACGAGCAGGGCGTGATCCACCTGGTGGCGGAGCGGGTGGAGGACTGGGGCCACCTGCTGGAGCCCTTGGGCGAAGGGCGTGCGCCCGGCGCCGCGCGTACCGCGGCCGGGGACGATCCGGGCACCGCCATGCCGCGGGGCCACAATTTTCATTGAGGCCGAGGGCCCTTGGGCGTCTCTATGGGCCCTTTTCGGGGGCGGGGGCCATCGCCAAGCCCGCGCAGCGTTCAGGAGAAATCCATACGGCGCCGGCCTAAAGCGTTTTTGAGCGGGGCAGCCACCGACTGTGTGAAGAAAAGTATATTAAATCAATGATCTATGGCATTTCTTCGATGCTGTGACATGGGGCAATGCCTCAAGGATCGGGGTAATGGCATGAGGCCCCGAAGCGGGCATTCTGGAGGGAAAGTTTTCAAAACGAGGATATCTTTTTCCTGAAAAGAAAAATAGGCTGATGCAATGGGGTGCGGCGCTCTGGTGTTTCGTCTTTGCGCCGTGGGGCCGGAGCGAGGTGCTCGGCCGTCTCATCCCTCCGTCCGGACGACTTGCCGACCATTCGCCTTCCTCCAGCCCCCGCCGGCCGTGCCCGGAGCATTTTCACACGAGGCGGATCGCTGACCGCGCGCGGAGAATGCCCCGATCGCACCTCTCGGAGGCGCCGCGAGGCGATGCGCGCAAGGCGTTCCAGCCCGCAGAACCACGAGCCGTCCCGACCATGAGCTACCTCTATCTCGCAGTCGCCATCGTGGCCGAGGTGATCGCCACTTCCACCCTCAAGTCCACCGAGGGCTTCACCCGCCTGCTGCCGTCCGTCGTTGTCGTCGTCGGATACGTGGTGGCCTTCTACTGCCTGTCGATCACGGTGCGGGAGCTGCCGGTGGGCGTCGTCTACGCCATCTGGTCGGCAGTGGGGATCGTGCTGGTGGCGGCCTTCGCGTGGCTCTACTACGGGCAGGCGCTGGACCTGCCGGCGGTCATCGGCCTCGGCCTCATCATTGCGGGCGTCGCGGTGGTCAACCTGTTCTCGAAGACGGTTGCCCACTGACGCCCAAGTGCTGCTCACGCCCAAGCAAAAATGAAAAAGGCGGCGCCCGAAGGCGCCGCCCATTCCGAACTTCAGGGGCATTCCGGCTTCAGGAGCCGGTGGCCGCCAGCTCATTCTCGTCGTTCGCGGGCATGAACATGTCGAACAGCCGCACGGTAGCGAGGCGCTGGGCCTGCAGCACCGCGCCGGCCATGCCCTGGGCATCGGCCGCGGCCTCGCGGGCCAGCGACAGGGCCGTGGGGAAGGGTGCCTTCAGCGCCGCCACCACTTCGTCGGTGTCGAAGCTCAGCTCGGCGTTGAACTTGCGGGCGATCTGCTGCATCCGCCGGTTCTGCGCCAGGCAGTTCAGGCACAGGCTGCGGATGCCGCGATTGCGCGCGGCGAGAATCACGCGCTCCAGCAGCAGGGTGCCGAGCCCGTGGTTTTGGAATTCACGCTCCACGCTGAAGGCCGCCTCGGCCTCCCCGGGCAGAACGTCGCCCATCGGATAAAGCTCCGCCGCGGCCCTGAGCGTGCCGTCGACGAAATAGCCATGAACGATAGCGCCGGTGCGGAAGGCCCGTGCCGCATATCGCTCGATGAACTCGGCAGACACCGCTGAGCCGAATCTGTATCGCCGGCTCTCCACATCGAGCCGGAGGAGATGATCCTTGAAGATCTCCGCTTCCCCGGCCCAAAGCTTGCGGATGATGCCCGGTGTGACCTGTTCGGTCATGTTGGTCTCCAGACTTGGCGTCTTGAAGCCCTCCGGTTCCTCCACCGCCGAAAATTATGTGCAGCGCAGCAAAGGTCAAGGGTGCTGACGTTAACCTTTCGGTAAGAAAGGGCTTCCCGGCCTTGTCCCGGCGTGCCAAAGTGTTGGAATTGCTCATTCTGCCGGCGCTATGCGCCTTTTGCAGAACCGTCACGATCTGGCGGCGGGCATACGCCCTCATTCAGCCGAGATCATATCGCTGATGGGGGCATTACCTCCCTTGCTGCACCAATATCGCCCTGAAATCATTGACATTGGTCAATGTGGGACCGGTCGTCACCAATTGGCCCAGCTTTGCGAAGACGCCGTAAGCGTCATGGCGGGCCAGGGCGGCGGGGAGGTCGAGCGCGGCTGCCCGCGCCCGCTCCATGGTGCCCGAATCACTCCAGGCGCCGGCATTGTCCTCGGTGCCGTCGATCCCATCGGTGTCGCAGGCGAGGGCGGCGATGCCCGGCTGTCCGCCGAGAGCGATCGTGAGCGCCAGCAGGAATTCCGCGTTGCGCCCGCCGCGCCCGCCCGGTGCGCCGCGCAGCGTCACCGTGGTTTCCCCGCCCGAGAGCAGCACGCACGGGGCCCGCGCCGGCAGGCCGTGGACCGCGGCCGAGCGGGCGATGCCGGCGAAGGCGGTGCCCACCTCCCGCGCCTCGCCCTCGATGGCGTCGCCCAGGATTAGCGGCGTGATGCCCATGGCCCGCGCCCGCGCAGCGGCGGCCTCCAGAGCCATCAGCGGCGTGGCGATGAGATGCACGGGCGCCGGCGGCGGCGCCCCCTCCATCCGGTTGGCGCGGATGGCCGCGGCGAGGGCGGGGTTGGCGGCGATGCCGGCACGCGCCAGCAGCTCCAGCACCGCCTCCGGGGCCGAAGGCTCGGGAATGGTGGGCCCCGAGCCGATGATGGCGGGATCATCGCCGGGCACGTCGGAGATCACGTAAGTCACGGTCCGCGCAGGATAAATGGCGGCCGCGAGCCGCCCGCCCTTCACCGCGGAGACCGCCTTGCGCACGCGGTTCATCACCGAGATGGGCGCGCCGGAGGCCAGCAGCGCCGCGTTGAGCGCCTGCTTATCGGCGAGGGTGAGGCCGGCGGCGGGCGCCGTGAGCAGCGCGGAAGCCCCGCCGGAGATGAGGCAGACCACGAGGTCGTCCGGTCCCGCCCCGCGCGCCAGCTTCAGGATGCGGCGGGTGGCCTCGAGCCCGGCGGCGTCCGGCACCGGATGCCCGGCCTCCACCACCTCCACGAAACGGGTGGGGCTGCAATGGCCGTAGCGGGTGACGACCAGCCCCTCGCAGGGGCGCCCCCATTCCGCCTCGAAGGCCCGCGCCATGCGTGCCGCGGCCTTGCCGGCGCCGAGCACCAGGGTGCGCCCCCTGGGCGGGGCGGGCAGCCGGCCGGCGAACTTGCCCTCCGGCAGCGCGGCGGCGAGCGCGGCTTCGAACACGGCGAGGAGAATGTCCTTTTCCGTCGGCATCGCTGGGGCTCGCCTGTCGCGCCGCAGTCCGCCGGGACGCGAATCGCGGTGGCGGGCGGCAGCCGGGGGGCATATTCGCATTTCAACGACCGGTGGAAATGCTCTATGGGGGAGGGGCGTCCCTCTTTCGGCGGCGTGTCAGCATCACAGATGAGCCGTCATGGGTGAACCTGCCGTTGAAGCGCCGCGTACCCTCAGCGATGCCGCATACTACCTCCTAGCCGTGCTGGTCGGCACGCTGGCGGGGGCCCTGGGCGCCGCGTTCCACATGCTCTCCAGTACCGTGCTGGGCTGGCCAGCGCTGATCCTGCCCTATTTCGAGGGGCCGGAGGCGCTTGGCGCTCTGGCTGCAGTGTCGGCCGTCATGGTTCTGGTCTCGGTGGCGCTGGTGCGCGCCTTCGCGCCGGAAGCGGCGGGCTCTGGCGTGCAGGAGATCGAGGGCGCGCTCGATGGCCAGCGCGAGGTGCGCTGGAAGCGCATCCTGCCGGTGAAGTTCGTGGCGGGCGTGCTCTCCCTGGGCTCCGGCCTGGTGCTGGGCCGCGAGGGCCCCACCATCCATATGGGCGCCTCGGTGGCCAAGGCGGTGGGCGACGGCTTCGCCCTCACCATCCGCGACGGGCGCGGGCTGCTCGCGGCCGGTGGCGCGGCGGGCCTCGCCGCCGCCTTCAACGCGCCGCTCGCCGCCATCCTGTTCGTGATCGAGGAAACACGGCGCCAGTTTCCCTACGGCCTGCGTACCTACAGCGCCGTCATCATCGCCTCGGTCATGAGCGCCATCGTCACCGAGATGATCGGCGGCACCTCGCCCATGATGGCGCTGCAGACCCAGGAGATGCCGTTCTGGCTGCTGCCCGCCTTCGCCGTGCTGGGGCTGCTCCTGGGCGGGCTGGGCGTGGTGTTCAACTGGGCCGTGGTGGCGGGGCTGGATTTCTCGCGCCGGGTCGGCCTCAGGTTCTCGCCCTATCTGGTGCCGCTGGTGGTGGGGGCGGCCATCGGCCCGCTGCTGATCCTGCGGCCGGAGGCGACCACGGGCGGCGAGGCGCTGGCGGTCTCCCTCGCCACCCACCACCTGCCGCTGGTCACCATGGCGGTGATCGTGGTGATCCGCTTCGTGATGACCATGGCGAGCTATTCCACGGGTGTGCCGGGCGGCATCTTCGCGCCCATCCTCGCGCTCGCCACCTCGGTGGGCGTGCTGTTCGCCATGCTGCTGGATCTCGCCATTCCGCTGCCACCGGGGGCGGTGGCGGCGTTCGGCGTGGCGGCCATGGGCGGGCTGTTCTCCTCCACCATCCGCGCGCCGCTGGTGGGCATGGTGCTGGTGGCCGAGCTCACCGGCGCCTACGATCTCATGGTTCCCGTCATCATCACCTGCGTCGTCGCCAACGTGGTGGCCGAGGGGCTGGGCGGCAAGCCCATCTACGAGGTGCTGCTGGAGCGCACCCTGCGCCTCGCCGGCCAGACCCCGCCGCCCGCGCCGAAGGACGAGCAGATCGGCGGCTGGGACGAGCGCGAGCGCCAGGCCCCGAATGCCTGAGGCCGCCGGCCCCGGCCTTCGACCGGTACCGCCCCAGTTTCGCCTGAACGCCGGACCGGCGTGACCAAAGGCCCATGAGAACGGGCCCATGAGAACGGGCCTATGAGAAAAGCTCTGGGGGTCCTGGATTGAGCCTCGGGCTGGCTCGCGGCCGGTGGAGCTGCGAAAGCGGGGCCCGGCAGTGGCCCTGGCCGCCGCACGCCGCAGTAGCATGGGATGCGCCTCAATAGAGCCGCGCGTCGGTCTCGGCGAGGATTTCCGGCATCCGCGGCCCGGCGAGCACTTCGAATTCCACCTCCCGCTGGTGGGTCACCGGGTCGCGCGCGGTCAGGGGGTCGTCCACGTGGCCGGGGTGGACCATGATGACCGCGCCCTCCGGCGCGCCCTTCAGGAAATGGGCGAGCAGAGGCGCGAAGTCGTGGTCGGCGCCGAAATCGTAGGCGCCGGCGAAGCCGGTGTTGGTGGAAAGGCCGATGCGGGCGGCATCACGCGAGAAGCCGTGGCCGAAGGCGCCGATGATGCGGCCCTTCAGGTCGAGCCCGATGAGGGCATCGGGCGCAGGCCTGACGTCCCGCAGCCAGGCATGGGGCGCGTGGCGCCGGGTGGCCTTCAGCACCGCGCCGCGGATGCCCGGCAGCACGTGGACATGCTGGTGCCCGTCCACATGGTCGGGCGGGCGGCCGAAGGCGCGCTCGAAGGCGAGGAACTGGGCCTCGATCTCCGTCGCCACGGCGGCCCGGTCGATGCGCCCGGTGAACGCCCGCGCCACCAGCTCGCGGAGCGAGGGCAGGTCGGCGCCGTCGGTCCAGGGGGTGAGGGGGGCTGTGCCGCCGGTGAGGGTGATGTGGAGGCCCACGCTGACCTCCCGGCCCGCCGCCACCTCGTCGAGCCTGCGCGCCTCCTCGGCGAGGCCGGGGAACACCGTCATCACGGAGGTGGCGTTGATGCGCCGGGCCTCGATGAGCCGGCGGATGGCGGCCGAGACGCCGGGGGAGATGGCGTAGTCGTCGGCGCAGAGCGTGATGTGCTTCACTGCTGGGCCCCCGCGACCTTCAGCGGCGTTTCCACCGGAGCGGCTGCGGCTCCGGCCGGGTTGAGGACATGGTCGGCCACGAAGTACACCGGCCGGGCCTTGATCTCCGAGAGGATGCGGGCGATGTACTCGCCCATCAGCCCCATCACCAGGAGCTGGGCGCCGCCGATCACCATGACGCCCACCACCACCGAGGGGTAGCCCGGCAGCGGGATGCCCCAGACGAGGCGCTCCAGCACGATCCACAGGCCGTAGAGCAAGGCGAGCCCGGCCAGCGACGCGCCGCACAGGGCGGCGAGCCGCAGCGGCGCCGGCGAGAAGGAGGTGAGTGCCTCCATGGAGAGCCCGAGCAGGCGCAGGAAATTGAAGGAGGTGGTGCCGTGGGCCCGCGCCTCCGGCTGGTAGGGCACCGCCACCTGGCGGAAGCCGATCCAGCTCGACAGGCCCTTGAAGAAGCGGTTGCGCTCCGGCATGCGCCGCAGGGCGGAGGTGGCGCGCGGGGAGAGAATGCGGAAGTCCGCCGCGTCCTCCGGGATGGCACTGGCCGAGCCGAAATTGAGCAGCCAGTAGAAGCCGCGCACGAAATTGCGCCGCGCCACCGGCTCGTCGAGCCGGTTGGACTTCACCGCGTAGGCGACGTCGTAGCCCTCGTCCTTCCACAGGCGCACGAAGGTGCTGATCATCTCAGGCGGGTGCTGGCCGTCGCCGTCCATGAACAGGAGCGCGTCGCCGCGGGCGTGGTCGAGGCCGGCCATGAGGGCGGCCTCCTTGCCGAAATTGCGCGAGAGCGCCACCACCTGCACGTCGAGCCCGAGCGGGGGCAGGGCGGCGGCGATGGAGGCGCTGCCGTCGCGGCTGCCGTCGTCCACATAGACGATTTCCACCTTCAGCCCGCGGGCCTCGGCCTCCGCGCGGGCGCTGCGGCACAGCCGCTCATGGAAGAAGGCGAGGCCGGCGGCCTCGTTGTACACGGGAACGACGATGCTGAGATCTGGTGTCATGGCTCGGCCAGGGTCGGCGGTCGCGATGGGAAGAAGTGGTCTAATTCCCGCGAGGGGAGATGGATACGGATTTTTTCGCATGACGGTGGAACCTGTCTCGCCACCGGGCGTTTCCAATGCAGCGCGGTCGCGCCCCCAACAGACCGTGCATGGCGCGGCCGTCTTGCCCCCCAGAGACGGCCGCGCCGCCGTTTCGGGCCTCCTCGGGGCCGACCGACCCGGAACGGAGTGCCTCCAACGGCTACGCCGCCACCCCTCGAATGAAGCGACGGCCAAGCCCCGCGATACGTTCGGAAAGGCTCCGTGCTTGCGTGACATCAAGACCCGAGACTTTGGGCGAGTTTAGGGTAATGTCGCGACGCTTAAACGGCTGAACGAGGGCCTTCGGTCATGATTCGCGACATTCTGGTCAATCTGGCGCAAGGCGCGGAGCGGGACGCCGCGGCCGAATACGCGGCGAGCCTCGCCGTGGAATTCGGCGCGCACCTGACAGGCCTGTCGGTGGCCTATGAGATCGACGTGCCGCCCTTCTACATGGGCGCCCTGCCCACCGATTTCATCGATGCCCAGGTTCTGGAGAACCAGGCCTCCGCCGAGAAGGCTTCCGCCCGGCTGGAGGAAATCGCCAAGGCGGCGGGCGTGCCTCACCAGGTGCGCACCCTCTCGGCTTCGCTCGGGGTTGCCGCCAACAGCTTCGCCCGCATGGCGCGCCTGTTCGACGTGACCGTGGTGGCCCAGCCCAACCCGGACCAGCCGGGCCCCGAGGAGGTGCTCGCCGAGACCGTGCTGCTCGAATCGGGCCGCGCCGTGCTGGTGGTGCCCTACATCCAGCAGAAGCCCTTCTCCGCCGAGCACGCCGTGGTGGCCTGGGACGGCGGTCGCGCCTCCGCCCGCGCCCTCGCCGAGGCGCTGCCCCTGCTGCACCGCACCAAGGTGGTGGAGATCTTCCGCGTGGTGACCGACGGTGCCGACGGCGAGGACGAGGAAGGCCAGGAGGTGGCGCGCCACCTCGCCCGCCACAGCCTCGACGCCCAGATCCGCCGCCTGCCGGTGAAGGGCGGGGATTCCATCTCCGCGGCCATCCTCAACGAGGTTTCCGACCGCGGCTCCGATCTGGTGGTGATGGGCGGCTATGGCCATTCCCGCCTGAAGGAGATGGTGCTGGGCGGTGTCACCCGCGACATCCTCGCCAGCATGACCGTGCCGGTGCTGATGGCCCACTGAGGCCCCGCGCCCCCGCTCACCGGGCGGGGGCGTCTTCCGCCCTCGGGCTGCGGGACCACGGCAGGATGAAGCGCTCGCCGTGGCGCTCACCGCTTTCTACATGCACGCCGTAGGCCGCTTCGAGCCGCGCGGCCGTCATCACCTCTTCCGGCGTGCCGCAGGCCATGAGCCGCCCGCCGTGGAGCAGGGCCACCCTGTCGCAGAAGCGGGCCGCCAGCGTCAGGTCGTGCAGCACCACCACCACGGTGAGGCCCGCGCGCGCCTGCCGGCGCAGCACCTCCATCACATGGAGCTGGTGGTAGGGGTCGAGCGCCGCCACCGGCTCGTCGGCCAGCAGGGCGCGGCCCTCCACCGCCAGCGCCCGCGCCAGCAGAACGCGCATCTTCTCCCCGCCGGAGAGGCTGCCCGCCGGCCGGCCGGCGAAGGCCTCCACGTCCGCCGCCGCCATGGCGCGGGCGACGGCGGCGGCGTCCACCGCCGGGCTGGTGCCGTGGGGCAGGCGGCCGAGGGCCACCACGTGCTCGACCCGCATGGGCCAATGGATGCGCCCGCCCTGGGCGAGGTAGGCGAGGCTGCGGCCTAGCGTCCGCCGCCCCGTGGCCGCCGCATCGGCGCCGTCGTAGAGCACCGTGCCGGCCGCCGTTTCCTGGAGGTGGGCGAGCACGCGCAGCAGAGTGGTCTTGCCGGCGCCGTTGGGGCCGAGCAGGCCCAGCAGCTCGCCGGGCCGGGCGGAAAGATCCACCCCTTCGAGCACGGTGCGCGCGCCGCGCCGAACCACGATGCCGCTGGCGGAGATCAGCATGGCCGCCTCATTCCGTTTCCGTGCCGAGCCGGCGCAGCAGCAGCAGGAAGAAGGGCGCGCCGATGAGCGCCGTCACCACCCCCAGCTTCAGCTCCGGCCGGGTGGGGATGAGCCGCACCAGGATGTCGGCGCCCAGGGTGAGGGCGGCGCCGGCGAGGGCGCTCGCCAGCAGCAGGCGGCCGGGGCGATGGCCCACTAGCGGCCGCAGCAGGTGCGGCACCACCAGTCCCACGAAGCCGATGGCGCCGGAAACCGCCACCGAGGCGCCCACCATGCCAGCCGTTCCCGCGATGGCGAGCAGGCGCAGGCGGGGCAGGGAGAAGCCGAGGCTCTCGGCGGTCTCCTCGCCCAGGGTGAGGGCATCGAGCCCGCGGGCGGTGGAGAGCACCAGCGCCGCCCCCACCAGGATGAAAGGCAAGGCGAGCAGCACGTGCTGCAGGCTGCGGTCCGCTAGCGAGCCCATCAGCCAGAACACGATCTCCAGGGTCGCATAGGGGCTGGGAGAGAGATTGAGCGCGAGGGTGGTGAGGGCGCCCGCGAGGCTGTTGAGCGCGACGCCGGCCAGGATGAGCGCGGTGGTGGAGGCCCCGCGCCGGGCGAGGGCGAGCAGCACGGCGGTGGCGAGCGCCGCCCCGGCGAGGCCGCCGAGCGGCAGCGCCAGCGAAAACAGGGCCGCCGCGCCGAAATAGAAGGCCGTTACCGCCCCCAGCGCCGCCGCGCCGGAGACGCCGACCACTCCCGGATCGGCCAGCGGGTTGCGCATCAGCCCCTGCAGCGCCGCCCCCGTGAGGCCCAGGCTGAAGCCCACCAGCAGGCCGAGCAGCGCCCGCGGCAGGCGCAGCTGCACCAGCACAAGGGCATCGAGCCCGTGGCGGCCGGCGAGAATGTCGGAAACCGCGGCGCCCCAGTCGATGGGGGCATAGCCGATGGCGAGCGAGACCGCGAACAGCGCCAGCGCCAGCACCGAGAGCAGCGCCAGCAGCAGCGGCTGGGGCAAAGCAGCGGGTTCCGCGAAGGTGTCGTCCATCAGGGTGTCCGCGTGGGGGCGGGCATGGCGGCGATGCCGGACGGCGCCGCGGCATGGGCCGCCTTCGACAGGCGCGTGAAGGCTTCGCCGAGCTGCGGCCCCACGCAGGCCCACAGCCGCAGCGGCATGGGCGCGATGCGCCAGTGCGCCAGCGCCTCGGTGATGGCGGGGTGGCGCATCATCTCCCGCGCGAGGGAGGGCGGCGCGCCGGGCTCGTCATCCACCACCAGCACGTCTGGCCGGGCAGCAAGGATCTCCTCCAGGGAGAGCTGGCCGAGCTTGTCGGGGGAGAGGCGGGCGGCCACGTTGTCGAGCCCCGCCCGGCGCATGAGGTCATCGGGCAGGCTGTCGCGGCCGACCGTGAAGCCGTTGGGGCGCAGCACCACAGTGCGCGGGGCCGGGTGGGGCGGCGGCGGGGCGGCGGCGAGGGTGTCCTGGATCTCCCGCACCATCTCCTCGCCCTTCTCGGGCACGCCGAGGCGGGCCGCCACGGCGCGGATCTGCGCATAGCCCTCCTCCAGGTTCGCGGGAATGGTGAGCTCCATCACCGGAATGCCGAAGCGCTGCAGCAGCGCCACCGTGCTGCGTGTGGTGAAGGCGCCGGCGAGCACGAGGTCGGGCGCCAGCGGCACCACTTCTTCCGCGAGGCCCCGGTTGACCGGGATGCCGGCGGCGAGGTCCGTCACCGTGGAACTCACCGGATCGGCCGCGAGGCTGGTGACGGAAATGACGCTGCCTTTGGGCGCGAGGCGCAGCGCCAGCTCGTCGGCGCAGAGGTTCAGCGAGACGATGCGGCGGGGCGGGGCTGCGGCTTCCGGCCCGGCCGCCCGCGCCGGCGCGCAAAGCGCCGGGGCGAGCGCAGCGGCAGCGATCACCGCCGCCGCCAGGATGCGGCGCGCTCCCCCCCGGCCGGCCAAGCCGGCGGCGGAAAGGGGAGGGGGGGAGGCGCGCTTCACGGGTCGTCGGTCCTCAGTAGGTGAGCTTCAGGCCGGCGTAGGCGGACATGCCGGGGGCCAGATAGCCGTTGGGGTTCTCGTAGGTTTCATCGAACAGATTGTCGATGCGCCCGAAGATCTTGACGTTCTGGTTGACGGTGTAGTTCGCCGCCACGTTGAAGATGGTGTAGCCGGGCTGCTCCACGAAGGCATAGGTGGTGCGGTCGATGTCCCACCAGTCGGAGAGATACACCAGGGTGGCGGTGAGGGTGAGCGGCTCCACCGGCTGCCAGTTGACCGCCAGCGACACCTTGTTCTTCGGGCGGCGCAGGGGCGTGCAGGTGTCGATGCCCGTGGGCGCGCAGGAGCCGGGCGAAACCCCGTCCTCGGGGTGGCCGACGGTGTCGGTATAGGTGTAGTCCGCGCGCACGGAGAGATTGTCGGTGACCTTCACGGCCACGAAGGCTTCCCAGCCGTCCGTGGTGACGCTGGCGATGTTGGAGTTGCTCCAGACATAGGTGGAAACCTGGACCGAATTGATCAGGTTCGTGATGTCGTTGCTGAAATAGGTGGCGCCGAAGCTCACGCGGTCCTGCCACAGGGCCTGCTCGAAGCCGGCGTCCCAGCCGGTGCTTTCCTCCGGCTGAAGGTCGGGGTTGCCGCCCGAGGGGGCATAGAGCTGGTAGAGGGTGGGCGCCTTGAAGCCGGTGCCATAGGTGACCTTCAGCTTGGTGCCGGTCTCCGGGAACAGGAGCGCCGGGGCGAGGCGCCAGGTGGTGTGGTCGCCGAAGTCGTCATTGCTGTCGTAGCGCACGTTGGCGGCGAGGAAGAGGCGCTCGAACAAGGTGGACTGGAGCTGGGCATAGCCGGCGGTGTCGCCGGTGCTGGCGTCCATGCTCGACCACGCGCTCTCGCTGGTCATGCTCTCGTTGTAGCGCTCCACGCCCAGGAGGATGCTCTGGCCGGGCATGAAGGTGTAGTTGGAGCGCCAGTAATAGGTCTGCCGGTCGCCGTCATAGGCGCTCACATTGTCCGGATAGGGGCTGGCATTGTCGCGCTGGTAGTCGGTGGCGGAGACGCCAAAAGTGCTCACCAGCTTGTCGTCGAGCGCCTTCCACAGCCCTTCCGCCTTGCCGATGAAATACTTGCCGTAGCCGGTGTCCTGCATGGGCGCGGGATAGCCGGTATAGGTCGCGTAATTGTAGAGGTCGGAGGTGTAGGCGAGCTGGGTCTGGATGTAGCGGGCGACGAGGTTCACCGAGAAGGCGTCGTTGATGTCGGCGTCGAGGCGGCCGGAATAGGTCCAGTTGTCGGAGTTGTTGTTGTTCGCCACCTCGCCGGGAAGCAGGATGTTCTGCGGCGTCACCGGGATCGCGGTGGAGGCGAAGTGGCCGACATTGAAGGCATAGCCGATATTGTCGTTGTAGCCGCCGGTGAGGCTTCCGACCTGGTTGAAGGTGCCGAGCGCGCCCGCCTCCAGGTATCCGGCGGCCTTGGCCGGGCCCGAGCCGCGCTCGGTGGTCATGGAGATGACGCCGCCGATGGCATCCGAGCCGTAGAGGCCGCTCTGCGGGCCGCGCAGCACCTCCATGCGGGCGAAATCGTTGGTGTAGAGGGTGCTGAGGTCGAAGGCCCCGTTGGCGCTGGAGGGGTCGCCGAGGTCGATGCCGTCGAGCAGGATCTTGGTCTGGTTGGAATTGGTGCCGCGCATGAAGACGGAGGTGGAGCCGCCGGGCCCGCCCGTCTGCACCACATTGAGGCCGGGCACCGACTGCAGCGCGTCCGGCACGTCGCGGCGCTGGGTCTCGTCCAGCTCCTGGCGGGTGATGACGGTGACGGAGCTCGCCACCTCGTTCGCGGGCGTGGGAATGGTGGTGGCGCTCACCACCACGTCTGGAAGCTCGATCTGGCTGCCGTCGGCCTGGGCGCCGCCCGCCGATTGGGCGAGCGCCGGAGTCGCCGCCAGGAGGGCGACGAGGCTCGCGGAGAAGGAGAGCGGGGCGATACGGCGCAGGTGGCCGGAAAAGGCGATGGCTGAAGGCGGGACGGCGGACATGCGGACCTCGGGCGGGACGCCAGTGGCACGTCACCGCGAACGAGGGCCCGAGCACCGCGCCGCCCTAAAGGCCGCGCGCCGCGAACCAGCCCGCCACCGGAACACCCCGCCCGATGAGCCCGCGTGTGACCACGGATCGACGGCAGGTCTCCTGGCTCGCGGGTCATCGCCCTTCGCCGCCTTCCCAGGCCCCGAGTGCCCAGTGGCGTTTCGGCGAAGGGCTCGCCGCTTACAGTTGCGGGGGCAGCTGCGGAATGGGGCGCTTCGCGCCCGCACCGCATTCCCTTTTGATTCCTCTGGGAGGAATACCGTCAAGCCGCAACCTAGGCGAGGGGTTGTCGGCACGTCAATGCCCCGCTTCCGCGCCCCTTCCGCCACAATTCCTTATACGTGGCGACTGTTGCGCCGCGGCATCACCGCCGGCCCCGGCCGGGGCCGGCGGCAGGCGCGTTCACACCGGCTTCAGCAGCACGTGCTTCTTCTTGCCGAGGGAGAGCTTGATGACGCCCTCGGCGGTGAGCGCGGCGGGGGTAAGCGCGGCCTTTTCGTCGGTCACGGCGGCGTCGTTCACCTTCAGCCCACCGCCCTTGATCTGGCGGCGCGCCTCGCTGGTGGAGGCGACGAGCCCCGCCAGCACGAAGGCGTTGGCGACCCCCAGGCCGGCCTCGAGCTGCGCGGCGGGCACGTCCACCGTGGGCAGGTTCACCGCCAGCGCACCCTCCTCGAAGGTGGCGCGCGCGGTCTCCCGCGCCTGCTCGGCGGCGGCGCGGCCATGCAGCAGGGTGGTCGCCTCGGTGGCGAGCACCTCCTTGGCGATGTTGATTTCCTGGTCCTTCAGGGCGGCGAGGCGGGCGATCTCGTCCAGCGGCAGCTCGGTGAACAGCTTCAGGAAGCGCTCCACGTCGGCGTCGCCGGCATTGCGCCAGTACTGCCAGTATTCGTAAGGCGCGAGCAGCTCGGCATCGAGCCACACCGCGCCGCCGGCGGTCTTGCCCATCTTGGCGCCGGAAGAGGTGGTGAGCAGCGGCGTGGTGAGGGCGAAAAGGTCGGCCCCATGCATGCGCCGGCCCAGCTCCATGCCGTTGACGATGTTGCCCCACTGGTCGGAGCCGCCCATCTGCAGGATGCAGCCGTGGCGCTTGGAAAGCTCCACGAAGTCATAGGCCTGCAGGATCATGTAGTTGAATTCGAGGAAAGTGAGCGGCTGCTCGCGGTCCAGGCGCAGCTTCACCGAATCGAACGTGAGCATGCGGTTGATGGTGAAGTGCGGCCCCACCTCCCGCAGCAGGGGAATGTACTTCAGCTCGTCCAGCCAGTCCGCGTTGTTGGCCATCACGGCGCCCGCCTCGAAATCGAGGAAGCGGGCGAACACCTTGCGGATGGACGCGATGTTCGCGTTAATCTGCTCGTCGGTGAGCATCTTGCGCTGGGTGTCCTTGCCGGACGGGTCGCCGATCTTGGTGGTGCCGCCGCCCATGAGGGCGATGGGGTTGTGCCCCGTGCGCTGCAGGGTGCGCAGCATCATGATGGAGAGCAGGTGCCCCGCGTGCAGGCTGGAGGCGGTGGCATCGAAGCCGATATAGGCGGTGATGGGCCCTTCCGCGGCCTTGGCATCGAGGCGCTCGAGGTCCGAGCACTGGTGGATGTAGCCGCGCGCGTCGAGCGTGCGCAGGAAATCGGAACGGAAGGTGGTCATCGCGATCAGTCGGTTGGAGGCGCGTTACGCGCGCGGAAAGGAAGCGTGGTGTATCAGGTCCGGCGCCGGATTGCATGGGGGGAGGGCGCCCCCGTGGCATGCCCGGTACCGAAGCGGGAGAGGAAGCACGGCATGCGCGTCGTCGGGCTGATGAGCGGCACCTCCATGGACGGCATCGACGCCGCCCTCATCGACACCGATGGGGAGGCCATCTCCTGGCTCGGGCCGTCGCTGACCGTGCCCTACGATCTCGAAACCCGCGCCCTGCTGGAACAGGCCATGGCCGATGCGCGGGGTGTGAACGCCCGCACCGACCGGCCGGGGGCGCTGGCGCCGGCGGAACGGCGCATCACCGATCTCCATGCCGAGGCGGTGCGCGCGCTGCTGGTGCCGCTGCGCCTTTCGGCCGGCGATATTGACCTCGTGGGCTTCCACGGCCAGACGGTGCTGCACCGGCCGGATGCGCGGCTCACCGTGCAGATCGGGGAGGGGGCACGGCTCGCGGCGTCGCTCGGCGTGCCCGTGGTCGCCGACTTCCGCGCCGCCGACGTGGCGGCGGGGGGGCAGGGCGCGCCGCTGGTGCCCGTGTTCCATGCGGCCCTCGCCGCCGGCATCGGCGGGCCGCGCCCGCTGGCGGTGCTGAACGTGGGTGGGGTGGCGAACGTCACGGTGATCGACGGCGCGGCACCGCCCGTCGCCTGCGACACCGGGCCGGGCAACGCCCTTCTGGATGATTTCATGATGTCCCGCACCGGTCGACCCTTCGACGCTGACGGCGCCGCCGCCGCGCGCGGGCGGGTGGACGCGGCGGCGGTGGCCGCCGTACTGGACCATCCCTTCTTCCGGGAGGCCCCGCCCAAATCGCTGGATCGCAATGCTTTCCGGGAACATGCGGCAGCCCGCATGGGGCTCGCTGCCCTGAGCGTGGAGGACGGCGCGGCGACCCTCACCGCGCTGACGGCGGCCAGCATCGCTGCGGTGGTGCCACTGTTGCCGGCGCCGCCCCGGCGCTGGATCGTGGCCGGCGGCGGCGCGCGCAATCCCACACTTTTGGCCATGCTGGCGGCGCGGCTCGGGGCGGAGGTCGTCGCCGCCGAGGCGGTCGGCTGGTCGGCGGATGCGCTGGAGGCCCACGCCTTCGGCTTCCTGGCGGCGCGGGCGGCGCGGGGGCTGGCGCTCACCTTTCCCACCACCACCGGCGCGCCGCGCCCCATGACGGGCGGGGTGCTGTTCCGCCCTTGAACGGGGACCGCCGCGGATCGTGATCCGGCAACGCTTCGGGAAATGCCGGTGCCGCCATGCTGCGGCCCTCTTCCGGGCGGAGGAGGGACGCGCCATCATCATTTGACGCGGAGCCTCGCGCTCTCTACCTCTGCGCTCGCGTGCCAGCACCCGGCGCGGTGTCCTTCGGAGGCCCCCTTGTCCCTCGTCGCCACCATTCGCAAGTCGCTGGTGCCCATTCACCGCGAAGGCTACCCCTTCATCGCCATCGCGGTGGTGATCGCGCTGCTGCTGCTGTCGCTGAACACCTTCATCGGCATGATCGGCGTCGGGCTGGCCATCTGGACCGCCTTGTTCTTCCGTGATCCGCCGCGCGTTACGCCGGTGCGCGAGGGGCTCATCGTCGCGCCGGCGGATGGCCAGGTGTCCTTCGTCGGCCTCGCCAGGCCCCCGCGCGAGCTGGACCTTTCCGACGAGCCGCTGCTGCGCGTCTCCATCTTCATGAACGTGTTCAACGTGCACGTGAACCGGGCGCCGATCTCGGGTCGGGTCGCCCGTGTGGCCTACAAGCCCGGCATCTTCCTCAATGCCGACCTCGACAAGGCGAGCGAGGACAACGAGCGCAACGGCCTCGTCATCGACGCCGCTACCGGGCTCGGCGACACCATCCAGGTGGGCGTGGTGCAGATCGCCGGCCTCGTGGCGCGGCGCATCGTGTGCTTCGTGCGCGAGGGGGAGGAGATCGGCGCCGGCGAGCGCTTCGGCCTCATCCGCTTCGGCTCGCGGGTGGACATCTACCTGCCGCGCGGCACCAGGGTGCAGGTGGCGGAGGGCCAGCTCGCCACCGCCGGCGAAACCGTCATCTGCGATCTCGCGGCGCCCATGCCGCGCGAGACCGCCTATCGGGTGAGCTGATGGACGCGCCCTTTCCCCCGTTTGATCCGGAAGGCCGCCTGCGCCCGCGCTTCGGGCGCATCGGCAAGATTCCGGTGCGGGTGCTCATTCCCAATCTGGTGACGCTGCTTGCCTTGTGCTCGGGCCTCACGGCGGTGCGGCTCGCCATCGAATCGCGCATCGAGCTGGCGCTCGCCGCCATCGTGTTCGCGGCGCTGCTGGACGGCATCGACGGCCGCCTCGCCCGCGCCCTCAAGGGCACCTCGCGCTTCGGGGCCGAGCTCGACAGCCTGGCCGATTTCGTGAACTTCGGCTGCGTGCCGGCGCTGATCCTCTATTTCTGGGGCCTCAACGAGGCCGGCTCCTTCGGCTGGATCGCCGCGCTCATCTACGCCATCTGCGCGGCGCTGCGCCTCGCCCGCTTCAACGTGATGCTGGACGACCCCGACAAGCCCGCCTTTGCTGCGGACTTCTTCACCGGCATCCCCGCGCCGGCGGGCGCCATCACGGTGCTGCTGCCGGTCTATCTGGAGCTCATCGGCGTGCCCCACGGCGGGGTTTCCGCGCCGATCGCGCTCATCTACTGCCTCGCCATCGGCTTCCTCATGATTTCCAAGGTGCCGGCGTGGTCGGGCAAGACCATCGGCCGGCGCATCCGGCGCGACATGGTGCTGCCGCTGTTCGTGCTGGTGGCGCTCTACTTTGCGCTGCTCGCGAGCTATCCGTGGATCGTGCTCGCGGCCTGCTCCGTGCTGTATCTGGCGCTGCTGCCTGTTTCCACCCTGCGCTACCGCCGGCTGATGGCCGCGCACGAGGCCGGGGAGGCCGCCGGTAGCCAGGAGAGCGCGGGGAAGCCACTTTCCGGGCAGTCCTGACGCTGGGTAATACGCTGCACGGGGTACGCACTATCCCGGATTCCGGGGCGGCCTGCAGTTGCATTAGCTTCTGCGCGCCATGTGGAACGCCGATTCCGAGAATGACGATGCCCCCGGCCGGCCCCGCGCCCGCCGCCGCTCATCCCCCGTGCGCGCCGTGACGCGCACCGAGGAGCTGCGTCTGCAGATCGCCGAGGAGATCACCAGCGGCCGCCTCGCGCCGGGCACGGCCTTGGAGGAAGTGGAGATCGCCAAGCGCTACGGGGTCTCCCGCACGCCCGTGCGCGAGGCCATCCGTGACCTTGCGGCCTCCGGCCTCGTGGAGGCGCGCCCCCATCGCAGCGCCCTGGTGGCCCGCCCTTCCATGGACCGGCTGAGAGGCATGTTCGAGGTGATGGGCGAGCTGGAGTGCATGTGCGCGTCCCTGGCCGCGGTGCACATGACGGCGCCGGAGCGCGCCGCCCTGGAGCGTCTGCACGCGGAACTCGCCGCCGCCATCCACGCCGGCGACGCGGCGCTGTACGACTGCCTGGACGAGCGCTTCCATGCCGCCGTCAACAAGGGCAGCCACAACGACTATCTGGCCGAGCTGGCGGCGAGTACCCGCGCCAAGCTCCGCCCCTTCCTGAAGGACAAGTACCGGGGGCTGGAGCGTCTCGCCCAGTCCTACGGGGAGCATGGCCGGGTGCTCACCGCCATCCTGCGCGGGGAGCGCGCCGAGGCCGGCGAGGCCATGCGCGCCCATGTCCTCACGACGCCTGTGCTCGCCGCGCAAGGCCTCGACGCGGTGCTCGGCGGAGCGGTCTTCCCGGAGCCCGGCCTGGGGGCGGCGGCGATGGAGCATGCCGCCCACGAGGCGCCGTTGGGCACTGCGCGGGCCTGATCCAGCACGCTTCCTGACTGTCTTTTCAGTGGCCGGGCAGGCGCGCGGCAGCGGGCTCATGCCCGCTTCTGCCGCCTGCCTGTTCTCGCGCGGGCGCCGCGCGTGGTGCTCCCGCCTACCATATCTTGTGGGCCTCGCCGCAACGGCACCGTGCCCACCCGCGGCGCATGCCCGGTGTGTCCTGTGGATGACGGTGACGACGTCCGCAGGTCGGTGGGGCGTGCCTCGACGCTCCCCAGCGGGGGTGAAACCCGCTCCAGCGCTGGCGTCTTAGGCCTTTGTTAACGAATGGCCAGCTACTATATTTAGTAGAGGTAAGGCGGCGAAACACCCAAATGGCGGTTCGTGGATGTTTGACGCGGATGCCAGACTCGGCCTAGCGTCCGTCTCCTCAGCGGTGGGCGTTCCTTTCGGTCATGGGACCGGCGGGTGGGCTTGGCGCGTTTCTCATACATGCAGGTCAATGTTCGTCCCGGCGTGCGCGCGCCGGGCTCGCGGGTGAGTCTCGCCCGCTACATTTAGCTGCTATGATATCCGGCCCAGGCGGGGCCGATCGGAAGGAGCACCGGTCATGCGCGTTGAACGTCGCTACACGCAGGAGGGTCGTTCCCCTTACGCGGACATCCCGTTCCGTGAGACCGTGAGCGAGATCAAGAATCCCGACGGCTCCGTGGTGTTCCGCCAGGAGGGGATCGAGGTTCCCGCGCAATTCTCCCAGGTGGCGAGCGACATCCTCGCCCAGAAGTATTTCCGCAAGGCCGGCGTCCCCGCGCGCCTGCGGAAGGTGGAGGAGAACACCGTTCCCGCCTTCCTGTGGCGTTCCGCCCCCGACGAGGCCGCCCTGGGCGCACTGCCCGAGAAGGAGCGGCTGGTGGGCGAGACCTCGGCCAAGCAGGTGTTCGACCGCCTGGCCGGCACCTGGACCTATTGGGGCTGGAAGGGCCGCTACTTCGATACCGAGGCCGATGCCCAGGCCTTCTTCGACGAGCTGCGCTACATGCTCGCCATGCAGATGGCTGCGCCCAACTCGCCCCAGTGGTTCAACACCGGCCTCAACTGGGCCTACGGCATCGACGGTCCGGGCCAGGGCCACTTCTTCGTGGATCACGAGACCGGCGAGGCGAAGGCCTCCACCTCCGCCTACGAGCACCCGCAGCCCCACGCCTGCTTCATCCAGTCCGTGGGCGACGACCTCGTGAACGAGGGCGGCATCATGGACCTGTGGGTGCGCGAGGCGCGCCTGTTCAAGTACGGCTCCGGCACCGGCACCAATTTCTCCTCCCTGCGCGGGGAAGGCGAGCGCCTGTCCGGTGGCGGCCGTTCCTCCGGCCTCATGAGCTTCCTGAAGATCGGCGACCGCGCGGCGGGCGCCATCAAGTCCGGCGGTACCACGCGCCGTGCCGCCAAGATGGTGGTGGTGGACGCCGACCATCCGGACATCGAGAATTACGTGGATTGGAAGGTGATCGAGGAGCAGAAGGTGGCGGCGCTCGTCACCGGCTCCAAGCTCAACGCCAAGCACCTCAAGGCCATCCTGAAGGCCTGCGTGAATTGCGACGGCCAGGGCGACAGCTGCTTCGACCCGGAGCAGAACCCGGCGCTCAAGCGTGAGATCAAGACCGCGCGCAAGGCGGCGGTCGCCGATGCCGCCATCCGCCGGGTGATCCAGTTTGCCCGCCAGGGCTACAAGGACATCGACGTCGCCATCTACGACACCGACTGGGACGGCGAGGCCTATCTGACGGTCGCCGGCCAGAATTCCAACAATTCGGTTCGTGTCACCGACGCCTTCCTCCGCGCGGTGGAGGACGATGCCGACTGGAACCTCATTCGCCGCACCGACGGCAAGGTGGCCAAGACCATCAAGGCGCGCGAGCTGTGGGAGAAGATCGGTAGCGCCGCGTGGCACTGCGCCGACCCCGGCATCCAGTTCCACACCACCATCAACGACTGGCACACCTGCCCGGCGGGCGGCGATATCCGCGCCTCCAATCCGTGCTCGGAATACATGTTCCTGGACGACACGGCCTGCAACCTTGCCTCGCTGAACCTGCTGCAGTTCCGTGACGCGCAGAAGCAGTTCGACGTGGCGAGCTATGAGCATGCGGTGCGGCTGTGGACCATCGTGCTCGAAATCTCCGTGCTGATGGCCCAGTTCCCGTCCCGCCGCATCGCCGAATTGTCCTATGAATACCGCACTCTGGGCCTGGGCTACGCCAATATCGGCGGCCTGCTCATGTCGGGCGGCATCCCCTATGACTCGGCCGAGGGCCGGGCCATTTGCGGCGCGCTGACCGCCATCATGACCGGCATCTGCTATGCCACCTCCGCCGAGATGGCGCGCGAGCTGGGCCCGTTCCCGGCCTATGGCGCCAATGAGGGCGCCATGCTGCGGGTGATCCGCAACCACCGCCGCGCCGCCTATGGCGAGGCCGAGGGCTATGAGGGGCTTTCCGTCGCCCCGGTGCCGCTCGATCGCGCCTCCTGCCCGGATGCGAGGCTGGTGGTGCACGCCGCCGCGGCCTGGGACAGGGCGCTGGAGCTGGGCGAGCGCCACGGCTATCGCAACGCGCAGGTGTCCGTCATTGCCCCCACCGGCACCATCGGCCTGGTGATGGACTGCGACACCACCGGCATCGAGCCCGACTTCGCGCTCGTGAAGTTCAAGAAGCTGGCCGGCGGCGGCTACTTCAAGATCATCAACCGCGCGGTGCCCGATGCCCTGCGCGCGCTCGGCTACGGCGAGGCGGAGATCGCGGAGATCGAGGCCTATGCGGTGGGCCACGGCTCGCTCGCCCAGGCGCCGGCCATCAACCACTCGACCCTGCGCGCCAAGGGCTTCACCGATGCCGCCATCGCCAAGGCGGAAGCGGCGGTGAAGACCGCCTTCGACATCAAGTTCGCCTTCAATCGCTGGACCTTCGGGGAGGAGTTCCTGAAGGACACCCTGAAGGTGCCGGCGGCCCAGCTCGCCGATCCCAAGTTCGACCTGCTCGCCTTCCTCGGCTTCTCGAAGCCTGACATCGAGGCGGCGAACATCCATGTGTGCGGCGCCATGACCCTCGAGGGCGCGCCGCACCTGAAGGCCCAGCACCTGCCGGTGTTCGACTGCGCCTCCCCGTGCGGCCGGCTCGGCAAGCGCTACCTCTCGGTGGAGAGCCATATCCGCATGATGGCGGCGGCCCAGCCCTTCATCTCCGGCGCCATCTCCAAGACCATCAACATGCCCAATGATGCGAGCGTGGAGGATTGCAAGGCCGCCTACCTGCTCTCCTGGCGCCTCGCGCTGAAGGCCAACGCGCTCTACCGCGACGGCTCCAAGCTCTCCCAGCCCCTCAACGCCCAGCTGGTGGCGGACGACGAGGACGAGGACGACGCGGTGGAGGCCGTGCTGGCACAGCCGGCCGCAGCGCGGGCGGCCACCGTCACCGAGAAGATCGTGGAACGGGTGGTGGAGCGCATTGTCGAGCATCGCGTGCGCGAGCGCGAGAAGATGCCCGACCGCCGCAAGGGCTACACCCAGAAGGCATTGGTGGGCGGGCACAAGGTCTACCTGCGCACCGGCGAATATGACGACGGCCGCCTCGGCGAGATCTTCATCGACATGCACAAGGAGGGCGCGGCCCTTCGCTCGCTGCTGAACAACTTCGCTATCGCCATCTCGCTCGGCCTGCAATACGGCGTGCCGCTCGACGAATACGTGGACGCCTTCACCTTCACCCGCTTCGAGCCGGCGGGCCCGGTGCAGGGCAACGACACCATCAAGTACGCTACCTCGATCCTGGACTATGTGTTCCGCGAGCTGGCGGTGTCCTACCTCGCCCGCAACGATCTCGGCCATGTGGACCCCCACGACACTGGCTTCGATGCCCTGGGCAAGGGGGCGGACGAGGGCAAGGCGCCCACCAATCCGGCGGCGCGCATCGTCTCCAAGGGCTTGGTGCGTGGCAAGACGGTGAACCTGCTCGCCACCGCCCAGCCCGCGCCCGGCTCCGAGCCGCGGGCCGCCGGCGACAACGTGACCGTCCTGCGCGCCCGCACCGAGGGGGCAACCGCCCTGAAGTCCGAGGCTTCTGAGCTGAAGGCGCCGGAGGTCGAGATCCACGAGGAGCCGCCCGTGGCCGAGGGTGGGCTGGAGACGACCCTCTCCTGGAGCCCCTCCGCCCGCAAGGCGGAGGCCCGCGCCGAGGCCCGCGCCAAGGGCTATGAGGGCGAGGCCTGCCCCGAGTGCATGAACTTCACGCTGGTCCGCAACGGCACCTGCCTGAAGTGCGACACCTGCGGCGCGACGACAGGGTGCAGCTGAGGGGCGTTGTAGTCCCTGATGTCGTAGCACCCAAAGGATGAGTATTTGACGCCATAGTTCGGCTCATGGGCGGCCAAAGGTTGGCGCTGGGGCAAAAGGGGTGCTCAGGGAACCAAAGGGCCCGCCGCAAGATGCGGCGGGCCCTTTCCATTAGTGGGAGGCCTTCGCATGAGGCTCTCATCGTTGGTGTTCGTGAGCGACGGACTCCATTCAAATCTGGAGGAGGTTCAGGGGCTCAGGCCAACGGCCGGAAAGTATGAAGCGTTTCCGCGGGTCAGGATCGGCACGATGCCGAGGCCGGTGATGCCGCACCCGCGGGACCCGAAGGCGCGGGCTCGCTTACCGCACGGCCTCGCCGAGGGAGAGCCGCTCCTCCAGCTTCGCCGCGGCTTCCTTGCGCTCGCTGTAGCGGTCGGTGAGGTAGGGGGAAATGTCGCGGGCCAGCAGGGTGAACTTCACCAGCTCCTCCATTACGTCCACCACCCGGTCGTAATAGGGGGATGGCTTCATTCGGCCCTCTTCGTCGAATTCCTGATAGGCCTGTGCCACGGAGGACTGGTTGGGGATGGTGAGCATGCGCATCCAGCGCCCGAGGATGCGCATCTGGTTTACCGCATTGAACGATTGGGAGCCTCCGCACACCTGCATCAGCGCCAGCGTGCGCCCCTGGGTCGGGCGGATGGCTCCGAGCGAGAGCGGAATCCAGTCGATCTGCGCCTTCATCACCGCGCTCATGGCGCCATGACGCTCCGGGCTGCACCACACCTGTCCCTCGGACCACAAGGTCAGCTGACGCAGCTCCTGCACCTTGGGATGCTCCACCGGCGCACCATCGGGCAGCGGCAGGCCGTCTGCATGGAAGATGCGCGTCTCGGCCCCGAAGCGGCGGAGCAGCCGCTCCGCTTCCAGCGTCAGCAGCCGCGAATAGGAGCGTTCCCGGAGCGAGCCGTAGAGCAGGAGGATGCGCGGCGGATGACGGGACGGCGACGTGGGGGTGAGCCTCTCCGGCGAGGGGATATCGAGAAGGCCCGCATCCACGTTTGGCAAGGTGTCGTCGGTCACGAAACACTCCTCGCCGTGTCGCGGGCCGTGGCGCCGTTTTCGTACCAGCCCTTGGAGCGGTTCACGATCCACACCACCGAGAGCATCACCGGCACCTCGATCAGCACGCCGACGACGGTGGCGAGCGCCGCGCCGGAGGTGAAGCCGAACAGGGAGATGGCTGCCGCTACCGCCAGCTCGAAGAAGTTGGAGGCGCCGATGAGGGCCGACGGGCCGGCCACGCAGTGCGCCTCCCCTGCGATCCGGTTCAGCACATAGGCGAGGCCCGCGTTGAAATAGACCTGGATGAGGATCGGCACCGCCAGCAGCGCGATCACCAGGGGCTGGGCGATGATGGCCTCGCCCTGGAAGCCGAACAGCAGCACCAGCGTCGCCAGCAGGGCCACCAGAGAGAGCGGGCCGAGACCGGCGAGCAGGCGATCCAGCGCCGCCTGGCCGCCATGGGCAAGCAGCCGCCGACGCAGCAGCTGGGCCGCAATGACGGGAATGACGATGTAAAGCACCACCGAAAGCACCAGCGTGCCCCATGGCACGGTGATGGCCGACAAGCCCAGAAGCAGCGCCACGATGGGTGCGAAGGCCACCACCATGATTGCATCATTGAGCGCCACCTGGGACAGGGTGAAGTGCGGCTCGCCCCTGGTGAGGTTTGACCAGACGAACACCATGGCGGTGCACGGCGCTGCGGCAAGGATGATGAGGCCGGCGATGTAGCTGTCGATCTGATCGGCTGGCAGAAGCGGGCGGAACAGCCAGCCGATGAACAGCCAGCCCAGCAGCGCCATGGAAAAGGGCTTCACAGCCCAGTTCACCAGCAGCGTCACGCCGATGCCGCGCCAGTGCCTTCCCACCTCGCCCAGCGCGGCGAAGTCGATCTTCAGCAGCATGGGCACGATCATCAGCCAGATCAGCACGGCCACCGGCAGGTTCACCTGCGCCACCTCGACCGCGCCGATGGCGTGGAAAACCGCCGGCACCAGATGGCCGAGCAGCACGCCTGCGATGATGCAGAGGCCGACCCATATGGTGAGGTACCGTTCGAACACGGACATCTCGAATCTCCTCGGGCTCAGCCGGCGATGCGGTGGCCGGTTTCGTCCACCACGCGCTCGCCATCCTCCTTGGTGAAGGCGCCCTGCTGCGGTGGCAGCAGGTCCAGCACCAGCTCGGACGGACGGCACAGGCGCACGCCCTTGGGCGAGACCACGATGGGGCGGTTGATGAGGAGGGGGTGGGCCATCATGGCGTCCAGCAGCACGTCGTCGGAGAGCGCGGGATCGTCGAGGCCGAGTTCCGCATAGGGCGTGCCCTTCTCGCGCAGCACATCCCGCACGCGGACGCCGGCGCGGGCGATGAGCTGCTGGAGCAGCGCGCGGGACGGCGGCGTCTTGAGATACTCGATCACGTGGGGCTCGATGCCGGCATTGCGGATCATCGCCAGCGTGTTGCGCGAGGTGCCGCAGTCCGGGTTGTGGTAGATGATGACATCCATGGTCGGGCCTCACGCCACATCTGGCCGGGGGGAGGTGGTGCCCGCCATCTGGCCGATTTCGCGCAGCTTGGCGCCGAGCGCCAGCCGGTCCAGCTTGGCGATGGGCAGGGCGGTGAACACGGAGATGCGGTTCTTCAGGTATCGGAAGGCCGCATTGAAAGCCGCTTCCTTCCCGATGTCGGCCCCCTCCACCGCGGCGGGGTCCTCAATGCCCCAATGGGCGGTCATGGGTTGGCGCGGCCAGATCGGGCAGGCTTCGCCCGCGGCGTTGTCGCAGACGGTGACGACGAAATCCATGACCGGCGCGCCGGGCACGGCGAACTCCAGCCAGCTCTTGGAGCGGAAGCCCTCCGAGGGATAGCCGTAGGCAGCGAGCACCTTGAGGGCGAAGGGGTTCACCCCGCCCTTCGGCGCGCTGCCCGCCGAGAAGGCGCGGAAGTGGCCGGCGCCGTCCCTGGCCAGGATGCTCTCGGCGAGGATGGAGCGGGCGGAATTGCCCGTGCACAGGAAGAGCACGTTGTAGACGTGCCCGGTGGAGGCGTCAGGCATGGGTGTCCTCCTTGTTCGGTTCACACGTGCAGGACAGGGCCGCGACGACCGGGGCGCACACCTCGGGATGGCCGCTGCAGCAATCGCGCATGAGGAAGGCGATGAGGGCGGAAAGGGCGGGCAGCGCAGCGCTGTAGATGATGGAGCGGCCCTCGCGGCGCGACTGAACCAGCCCGGCGTGCTCCAGATGGCTCAGATGGAAGGACATGCGGGACGAGGAGGAACTCTCCATGGCCTCGCCGATAGCGCCGGCCGGCATGCCCTCCGGGCCCGCCTGGACCAGAAGGCGCACGATGCGCAGCCGTGTCTCCTGGGAGAGTGCGGCGAAGGCGGAGAGGGCTTGAGGTTCGTCCATAGATCAACATATCAATTGATATTGAGACGTTGATCTATGCGCCCGCAAGAGGGGTACGTCAACCTTTCGATTGGCCCTGGGCTCGGTTTCTAAAGGCGCCCAACAAAACGCCTTGTTAACCATATTGGACTGAGGCCCGCGCATGGCGAAGCGGCTTTCGCCCGATGCCCCACTGGCCGAGATGGCCTGCTGTTTCCGCCCGCAGTTCCGCGCGAGGGGCGGTCGGCTCCGGGTGGAGAGCCGGGAGGCGCTGAATGCCATTCCTGTTCGTGCCGTATATGGAGATCCCCTGGAAACGCCGGCCCTTCGAAGGGGGCGGGATACCGGCTCGTGGGGCGAGATCCATCGCCACATGCTGGAGCGCCTTGACCTCGCCGGAGAGATCGATCGGTCCGCCACGGGTGTGGACGCCCCTTCGGTGTCGGCGAAAGGGGGCGGTACGATCGGCCCGAAGCCGATTGATCATGGCAAGCCGGGCACCCGGCGGCCCCCTGCGGTCGAAGGCATGGGTCTGCCTCCCGCTGTCGTCTCAAGCGGAGGCAATGGGGACTCCGCGGTGCCGGCTGCCGTGATCGATGCCGTCGACGCGGTTCGCCCACGGCGCATCCGGCCCCGCTCGTGGCTCCAAAAGCCTTAAGCCGACAAGGCTTTTGGCAGAGATGCCATGGGCGATGGTCCGGCCAAGAGAGGCCGGCGGGCATTCATTCCCAAAAGGGACGACCGTAAAATCTGCATCTATTCGACCGGCGGCGGTACAGAAAGCGCCATGCCATCAAGCACATGTCCTGCCTAATCAAGGCCTTCAGGCGCATCGCGGCCCGGTAGGACGAGGAGGCGAGGAAGTCCTCGTCTCCTCGTGCCCTGCGGCTCTCGCGGCATGCTGGCGCTGTTGAAGCGCGAGCCTAGAAGCGCCAGCTCAGATTTGCCTGCACGGCGTTCACGGTCGCGCTGTCCGCGAACTGGCCGACATAGGACAGGCCGATCCGCGCCTGTTCGCTGATGCGCAGGCCGGAGCCGATCTCCACCAGCGCGGTGTTCTCGGCGAGCGGCACGCCCGCCACGGTGAAATTGGCCCAGGGCATGCTGAGGAAGGACATCCGCGCTTCCGGCGTGGTGTCACCGAAGGCATATTGCCAGCTCACCGAGGCGTGGGGCTCGAGCGCCATGCCGCCGGAAAGCTCCACCGTCGTGGCCAGGCGCAGGCCGAGCGACGAATAGCCGACGCCCATTGAGCCGGAGGCGCCGCTCAGGCCCGCGGAGGCGCCGGTCTCGGTGAAGCCGTCGGTGCGGGCCTGGACATAGGCCAGGCCGGCGAAGGGCTCGATCGCCAGCTTCTGCAGGGCGAAGCCATAGCCGACCTCCGCAAATATCTGCCCGGTGCCGCCGGCATAATCAGCATTCGCCTGCTGGAAAAAGCCTGTGGATGCGATGGTGCGCTCGGCATCGATCTGGTTGAAGGCGTAGGTGGCCCCGAGCCGCAGGCTCCATGGGCCGGAGCTGGTGCCGGCATAGAGCGCCAGGATCAGGCTATCCACATCGGACGCGCTCGACAGCGTATCGACGGTGGCGCTGGAGTGCGAATAGCCCAGGGCCGCGCCGACCAGCCAGTTGCTCACCTTCACGTCTGCGCCGGCGATGATGCCGCCGATGGACGCATCGACGCTCGCGATGCCGGTGCCGCCGTCGTAATTGCTCCAGCCGCCGAACCCCTGGGCCCAGATGGTGCCATTGAAGGCCGGCTCAGGGCCGGCCGGCGCCGTGGTCGGGAACGGCGCGGCGGGCGTGGCCGGTGCCACATAGGCAAGAGCCGGCCCGCCATAGCCCAGCGCAGCCGTCGCGCCGGCCTCGCCCGCATAGGAGCTTTGGCGCAGGCGCGCCAGCAGGGCCTGCCGGCTGTAGAGGCTGTCGCCCACCAGAACGGACCGCTCGCTGGCGTAGGCCTCGCCGGACAGGGCATTGAGCGCGCCGGGCAACTGGTCGGATGTCAGGCTGTAGAGCGGATCCAGGGCGTCGGGGAGGCGCGTCAGCATGCCGTTCGTCGTCGTATTGATGACGCGGTCGAGGGCGGCGCCGACCGAGCGCTGGTTCTGCGTGATGCTCGGCAGGCCGGCGAGATCGGCGGCGAGGCGCATCGTCACCCTGGTCGGGGCATAGTCGAGGGTGGCATCGAACAGCGCCGGCAGGCCGGCGGTGATGAAGGTGTCGAACGTCCCGCCGATCCCCTGCGTGGCGCCGATGAGCGTATAGGTCTGCGCGAGGTTCAAGGTCTGGAACGAGGTCGCCAGCGTGCCGGCGAGCCGCGCGGTGCCCGTCACGCCGAGCCCGTCGTTGCCGTCGTCGTTCATCCGCAGGGCGAGGGTGCCGGCCTGGGTCTGCACGAAGGTGCCGGTGATATGATGGACGACCGGGATGGAGGTGCCGGTGATGCCGATCCACCCGCTGTTCTCGAAACGCTTCTGCGGCCCGTTGGTCGCGGCGATCCGGCCGTCGATGATGCCGGTGTTGACGATCACGGTGCCGAAGGTATCGGGACCGGTGCGCAGGGCATCGGCGACCACGGTGGCCTGCAGGGTTCCGGAGTTCAGCAGGGTGCCGTAGAGGCCGTGCATCTCCACCGCCGCGCCGAGGACGCCGGTCGCGACGATGGTGCCGGAATTGGTCAGGACGCCATAGGTCTCGCCGCGGATGCCGATACCGCCCCTGCCGCTCACCTGGATGGTGCCGCTGTTGACGACGTCGTCGCCCTTCCGGCCGGAGAGGACCGCGGCATTGTCGGCGCCGGATGTCAGGGTGCCGACGTTGCGGATGGGGTTGTACATGCCCGGAATGGTGGCGAGATAGCCGTGGATGCCGCTGTCGTCGACATAGATGCCGACGACATGGTCGCCATAGGCGGAATTGGACGACACGACCGCGCCGGGGATGTTGATGTCGTACCAGGTCACCCGGCCATCGGCATCGACATGCATCACGGCAGGGTGCACGACGCCGTCTGCGGTCACCCAATTGGCGACGAGATTGTATTCTCCGCTCCGGCCGGCGCTGGTGATGCCTTCGAAATGCGTGGCGACCGCCCCGGGGTGGTCATAGGTGGCATAGGTACCGGTGGTCTGGTCGTAGATGTAGCCGTGCTCCGCGTGGAGCCCGCCACCCACCATCACCTCGCCATAGCCGCCCGCGATCTTGTCGCCATAGATGCCATAGGCCGTGGTGCTGATTGCGCCGGGGATGTTGTTGGTGGTGTAGGTGCCGCTGCTGATGTTGTAGATGAAGGCGTTGCCGGTCGCGAGCCGGGTGTCGTAATTGCCGACGACCTGATCGCCGAACGTGCTGTGCGCGATGGTGTAGAGCGTTCCTGAGCCCGGATAGGCGAGGGGCGTGATCTGCTGTCCCGGCGCCTGCGCGCCATCATAGAGATAGCTGCGGTCGTACGGTGCCGAGGCCGCGGTCTGGTAGCTGCCGACCACGCGAAGCACGCCGCCGGGATTGCCGAAGCTCGGCCCGTAGGGGGAGGAGCCGATGGCGCCGGGGAAGTTCGCGCCATTCGCGGTGGCCACCGGCATCGGCGACCACGTGCGCGTCGTCATGTTGTAATAGAGGCCGCCGGTCTCGCCCGTGCCGGGAATGGTATAATTGCCGACGATATTGTCGCCGCGAATGCCGGTGAGGAACGTGTTGTTCGTTCCAAAGTCCAGGGTCTGGTAGATGGTGGGCACCACGGGCGCCGGAGGTTCCGCCTGGGCGCCCTGGGCAAAGCCGCCGACACCGAGACCGACCGCAAGAAGCTTGCGCGTCCGCGATACACCAAGAAATACCGGCCGGATTTTCATGCCATTCCCCGCAGCCCCGAGTCGGAGCGAGATTAAAATCGTCTTTGCCGACGGGAAACCGAGATGGCGCTTTTTGGTCGTATTTCCAAAGGTGACGGCCACGGGTGCAGTTCTTGAAATCCCGCTCGTCTTGCGGGCCAGAGACCGCCGCCCCATGGCGCGCGCAGGGGGCAGAGTCCGGTTTCCCTGCAGCTCCCGCGAATGCGCCGGGGGGGGGGCTGTTCGGCTGATGCCTGCTTTTGCCTTGAGCCTCGCCGCCCGCCCCGTCGCGAACGAGGTGACCTGCGGCCATCGCGACGGCTGGGCCTTCAGCTCGATCTCACCGCTCTGCTGCGAACGCGCAATGAGGCTGGCTCTTCGACGCCGAGCTGGGCGAGGGTGGCGCGCGCCTCGTCACGCAGGATCTCGATCGCATGGGCGGGGCCCGCCGCACCGAGAGCGCCAAGGCTCCACAGGAAGGTCTTGCCCAGAAGGCAGCCGTCCGCGCCGGCGCTGGTGGCGCGGACCACATCGGTGCCGCTGCGCAGGCCGCTGTCGATGAGCAGCGTCGCGCGTCCGCCCACCGCCGCTGCGATGTCGGGCAATGCCTCGATGCTGGTTGGCAGGATTTCGCTCTGCCGGCCGCCATGGTTGGAGACCACGATGCCGTCCACGCCGATCGCGACGGCCCTGCGCGCATCCTCGGCGGCGAGCACCCCCTTCACCACCAGGGGACCGCGCCACTGGTCGCGGTAACGCGCGACCTCATCCCAGGTGAAGCTGCCGCCCATCTCCCGCTTGGCGAACAGCGTCGAGGCATGGCGGCCGGCCCCCGCATAGGGCACCAGAGCGCCGAACCGTGGGATGCCGTTCCGCGCCAAGGCTGCAAGCCAGCCGGGCGATGCCAGCATGGCGCCGAGCTTACGGGCATCGAGCCGAAATGGGGCATCGATGCCGGCCTTCGCCTCGCGCGGGCGGACCGTGCGGACGGGAACATCGAGGGTAAGGACCAACGCCTTCGCTCCGGCGGCGGCAGCCCGATGCAACAGGTCGAGGCCAACCCGGTGGTCGTCCCGGGCGAAGCGGTAGAGCTGAAACCACAGGACATCCGGCGCAATCCGGGCGGCCGCCTCGATGGAAAGACTCCCGGCGACACCCAGCACATAGGGAATGCGCGCGGCCTGAGCGGCCTGCGCGAAATGGATTTCCGCCCCCGGCCACGCCAGGGAGGCGCCGCCAATGGGCGCGATGCCGAACGGCGCCGCGTAGCGGGTGCCGAACAGCGTGGTGTCGAGGGAGGGCAGACCGAGCCCGGTTCCGCATTGCGGCGTAAGCGTGACCGCATCGAAAGCGGCCCAATTGCGCCGGATGCCGGCATCGCCGCCGGCGCCGCCATCCGCATACGCAAAGGCGAAGAACGGCAGGCGCCGCCGGGCGCCCGCGCGAAGGTCCGGCAGGGTCGGGTAAGCCCGGTGCCGCCGGCGCGCGGCGCGGTCGGGGGTGCTGGCCGCGACCGCGCCGGATGACAATGCGTAATCATTCATGGCGGGCCGCTCCGGAATGGCGGCGCGTGCCGTGAACGCGCCGGCCGCGTGGGCTCAAGCCGCGGCGAAACGCTGCGACCAGCGCGGCAGCACATCGCGGTTGAAGACATTGTCCGGCACCCCGCCCTTGAGGGCGAGAAGCACCGAGCGCGCGGCCCATTCGATGCCCGGCCCGAGCTCCCCGCCCTCGCTGAAGGAGGCGGCGTGGGGGGCGAACAGCACCTTGTCGCCGAGTGGCCGCAGCGGCGAATCCGCCGGCAGCGGCTCCACCTCGAACGCATCGATGGCGGCGGCACGCACGCGACCGGCGGCGATGGCACGTGCCAGGGCCGGTTCGTCGATGATCTTGCCGCGCGCGGTGTTCACCACCACGGCGCCGTCCTTGATGATCGAAAGCGCGTTGTCCGAGAGGATATGGCGCGTCTCGGGCGTGAGGTTGCAGTGGAAGGAGACCACGTCGGACTGGGCGAGCAGCGTCTCGTAGTCCACCCGCTCCACCCCGTGCAGCAGGAAGACGCCCGGCTCGACATAAGGGTCGCAGGCGAGGATGCGCACCCGCCACGGCGCGAACAGGTCCGCCACCCGGCGCCCGATGCGGCCGAGGCCCACCAGGCCGATGGTGAGGCCCGGATAACCGTCGGAGAGACGGCGGCCCACGAAGCGGCCGGCAAACTTCTGCTCGCGCCACTCGCCGGCCTTCACGCCCGCATCGCGCTCGCGGATCTTCTTCACGATGGTGAGGATGAGACCCAAGGTGGTCTCCGCCACGGCGAAGCAATTGGCCTCCGTGGGCGCATGGGTGACCAGGATGCCGAGCGCGCTGGCCGCCTCCACGTCGATGTCGTCCACGCCCACCGTGTACTTGGCGACGATCTTGAGGTTCGGCGCGCTCTCCAGGATGCGGCGGCTGATCGGCGTGTTGCGGATCGAGGTGCCCATCAGCGCCACGGCATCGGCTGCGGCGGCGCGAAACGCCTCGGCGTGGTCGCCGCCGGGACGGATCCACTCCGGCGCGCCGAAGGTCACCGCGTAGCCGGCCTTCTCGATGCCGCTGATGATCTCCTGCGGCTCATCGCAGGGCGAGAATACGAGAATCTTGGGTTTGCTCATGGGAGTTCCAGTTCTGGAAGGCGAGCCATCGGCACCGCGGAAACCGTGCGTTTCCGGACGCCCGACGATGGGCACTGGCGGGCTCGCGTGCTTCGGGGGAGGTGCTGGTGGTTCGCGCGAAAAGCGCGTTAAATCAGTACTCTAGAACACCGGCCGTGAGGCGGGGGACGAAGGGGGCGCCTAGCCCGTAGGCCAAGGTCCGTCACCCCTCATTGGTGAGGAAGCGCGCGAAGGGCGAGGCGAAGGCATTGGCGGCCGTCCATTGCGCATCCGAGAGCTTGATCCGGCCGGCGAACGCGGGATTGAACACGGCCGACGCCTCAGGACGGCGGGTGCCGGCAGGGGCCATGTATTCGGTGACGAGGTCGATCTGCCCGTCGAGCTTCTTGGCGTCTATGGCGCCGAGGCCGAGCTGGCGCGCCTCCTCGGCGAGGGCGGTCACCGCGTACATGCCGAAGCCGTAGCGGGAATAGTCCTTGCCGTTGGCGGTCAGCGCCAGCTCCGGCACCGCCTTGATGAAGATATCGAGCGCCTCGTCCGGGTTGGTGAGGCTGTAGGCCACGCCTTCGAACAGGCCGTCGACGAACGCCTGCACCAGCTCGGGATCCTTCTCCGCGATCTCCTTCTGCGTCACCAGGGAGAGGCCGTAGAGATCGAGGCCGACCTCGTCGAAGCCGAAATAGCGCACCGGAACGTTCTTGGAGAGGAACACCGGCATGTTGGAGGTGGCGACGATGGTGATGGCGTCGACCCGCTGCTGCTCGAGCGCGGCATCCAGCACCTTCTGGTCGATCTGCGTGCCCTGGATCGATTTCTCATCAATCCCCATGCGCTTGCAGTAGAGCGGAAAGAGGATGGTAGCGCCATGGCCGCCGGCGAAGCCGAGCTTGCGGCCCTCCAGCTGGCTGGGCTTCCTGATGTCAGAGGACCGCAGCACCAGCAGGCCGGTGCCGACGCGATAGCTCGGCAGGCCCACGGCGACGATGGGCAGGCCCTTGGCGACGTTGAGGATCACGGTGGGGATCTGCACCAGGCCGAACTGGAAGCGCCCGGTGCCCACCGCCTGGGCGGATGCGAGGGAGCCCTGGTTGGAGGCGATCTCCACATCAAGCCCGCGCTTACGCCAGAAGCCCTTGGCCTGCGCCACATTGGTATAGAGGCTGCTGCCCTGGGGAATGAAGGCCAGCGTGAACGTCACCTTGCGCAGGCCCTGGGCGCGCAGCACCCCCGGCATGGCGACGCCGGCAAGAGCCGCCGTTCCCACGCCGAGCAGGGTCCGGCGGCTCAGGTTTGACCCTCCCGCGGCGGGAGCCGAGGTCAACTTCGACATGAAAGAACTCCTTTGGGGGCATGCCACCGCGGCGTCAGGGGCCGTAGCGGCGGCGAAGCAGGCTCTCCACGCTCACGACGAACAGGAAGATCGCGGCGCCGACCGCGCACAGCATGACGATGGAGGCCATGATTAGCGGCGTCTCCGACTTCGACCCCGCGAACAGGATCAAATAGCCAAGCCCCTGCTGGGCGGCGATGAACTCGGCCACCACGATGCCGATGATGGTCATGGTCACGCCGATCTTCATGCCGCTGATGATGTGCGGCACGGCGGTGGGAAACTGGATGGTGGTGAAGATCTGCCAGCGCGAGGCACGCAGCACGCGGGCGAGGCGGACCAGCTCCGGCGGTGTCACCCTCAGGCCGGCGATGGTGGCGATGAGGATCGGGAATACCGTCACGAAAGACGTGAACACCAGCCGGGATTCCGTGCCGATGCCGAACCAGACCACGAACAGCGGCGCCAGCGCGATCTTGGGAACGAACTGGAGCAGCAGCAGGTTCGGGAAGAAGGCCGCGTAAACCAGGCCCGAAAAGGAAATGGCGGTTGCCAGCGCCACCCCCACCACGGTGGAAATGAGAAAGGCGGCAAACGCCTCGGAAGCGGTGGGCCAGGTGTGCTGGAGGATCAGCGGGAAGCCGTTGCGCAGCGTCGTCGCGATGACCGAGGGCGACGGCAGAACCACCTGCGGAACCGCGAACAGATCGCAGGCCAGCTCCCAGCCGATGAGCAGCGCGACGCCCGTCGCCATCGCGGCGAGCGGGCCGCCGGCCGCCCGCGCCGCGCGGCGCGCGAAGGCCGGCGCACGGGGGGCGACGACGATGGGGGTGGTCACGAAGGTCAACGCGAGCTCCAGGGCGGACGAGGAACGGCTAAGAGCCGGGCCGGGCGCATCGGCAACTCGGATACGGTATTTTCGATAAATAACTAAATCAATATATTATATATATAATAGTGACCATATGGGCTGTGTCGACTTTGACATGTCTGCGCAATGCGCGCTCACGGACCTGCGGCAGGGCGCATGGCGGCGCGGGCATGGCCGATGAGCGCACGCAGCCGGGCGGTGAGGGCGATGAAGTCCGGATGGTCCAACACCTCCTCCGGACGCGGACGGGCGAACGGCACCGCGATGTCGGCGATGATGCTGGAGGGGCGCGCGCTCATCACCAGGATCCTGTCGGACAACAGGATCGCCTCGGTAATAGAATGGGTGACGAGGATCGTCGTCGTCTGTGCTTGCTCCCACAATTGCAGCAGCAGCAGGTTCATCTCGTCGCGCGTCAAGGCGTCGAGCGCCGAGAACGGCTCGTCGAGCAGCAGCAGCAGCGGCTCGTAGACGAGGGCGCGGGCGAGCGCCACCCGTTGGCGCATGCCGCCGGAAAGGGCGCCGGGCTTGTGGCCGGCGAACTGCTCCAGCCCCACCCGCGCCAGCATCCGCTCGGCCTTCGGGCGGACCGCGTCGAGCGGCAGCTTCCGGATGCGCGCGGGATAAAGGATGTTGTCGAGGGCCGACAGCCAGGGTAGCAGGGTCGCATCCTGGAACACCACGCCGAGGCCGTCAGCCGGGCCGGTGATTGGCTGCCCGTTGAGCCGCACCGTGCCGGAGGTCGGGGTCTCCAGCCCGGCGAGAGTCATCAGGATGGTGCTCTTGCCGCAGCCGCTCGGCCCCAGCAGCGTCACGAATTCCTTCCGCCGCACGTCGAAGCTGGCGGAGCGGATGGCCAGCGTCTCGTCCGGCGGCGCGCCGAAGGACTTGACGAGGCCGGCCACCTCGACCACGGGCCGGACGGCGGGGGAAATCGGCACGACACTCATGGGAGCGGTCATCGGGGAATCCGTTCGCTGCGGCGGCGCGCCGCCGGGATGGCCGGGGGAAGGTGGCGGCCGGGGCCGCCTGTCAGTGCGCCGGCGCCGGCGCGTCCGCGCGAGCGGCGGGTGGCGGCGTGGGCTGGAGGGGTGGAGCGCGGCCACGGATGAGGTCGGCGGCGCGCTCCGCCATCATGATGACGGCGGCATTGATGTTGCCACCCACGAGATCGGGCATGGCGGCGGCATCCACCACCCGCAGCCGCTCGATGCCGTGCACCCTCAAGGCGGCGTCCACCACCGCGCCGGCGTCCGGATCGAGCCCCATGGCGCATGTTCCGGCGGGGTGGTGCACGGAGATGCCGGTGGCGCGAATGTGGGCGTCGATGTCGTCGGGCGCATCCGAACGGGGCGCCGTCTCGCCCGCCACGTGGCGGGCGAGCGGCCCCTGCGCGCCCACTTCGCGGGCGAGACGCAGACCGGCGTGCAGCACTCGCCGGTCCTTTTCAGAGGCGAGGAAGTTCTGGGTGATGATCGGCGCGCGCGCGGGATCGGCCGAGGCGAGGCGCACATGGCCGCGGCTCTCCGGGCGCAGCACCGCGGCCCGGATGGCGAAGCCGTCGGCGTAGGGCGCGCGGAAGGGCCTCAGCCATGGCCCCGCGGTCATGGGGGCGGCGATGCAGATGAGCTGGATGTCGGGCAGCGCCTCGGCCGGATCGCTCTTCAGGAAGGCCATGCCCGCCGCCGGCAGGTTGGTGGCGATGCCGCGCCCGCGCAGATACGCGTCGGCGAGCACGCCGCCGACCCGGTCCGCCCGCATCGCCGCGTGGAGCGGCCCCGGCGCGCGCCGGGTAAAGGCGGCCGCGGCCGAGATATGGTCCTGAAGATTGCGCCCGACCCCCGGCAGCGCCGCCCGCACGGAGATGCCGTGCGCCCCGAGCTGCGCGGGATCGCCGATGCCCGACAGCATCAGCAGCTGGGGCGAGTTAATGACGCCCCCCGCCAGGATCACCTCGCGGCCGGCCCGGACGAGGCGCTCCGCGCGGCCGCGCACATAATGCACACCGCACGCCCGTGCGCCTTCGAACGCGACGCGGGTGGCGAGCGCGCCGGTGACGAGGGTGAGGTTGGGCCGCGTGAGCGCCGGCTTGAGATAGGCGGTGGCCGTGGAGCAGCGCCGCCCGTCGCGGATGGTGGACTGCCACCAGCCGAAGCCCTCCTGGCGCGCGCCGTTATAATCGGGGGTGTAGGCGTGGCCCGCGGCGAGACCGGCGGCAAGGAAGGCGTCGGCCAGCGGATCGGGATAGCGGCAGAACTCCACCGAGAGCGGCCCACCGGCGCCGCGGTGGGCATCGGCCCCGCCCTCCCAGTCCTCGAGGCGCTTGAAATAGGGCAGCACCTCGCGGAATGACCAGCCATCGAGGCCCGCCTGCGCCCAGCGGTCGTAATCGCCCTCGTGGCCGCGCACATAGGCCATGGCGTTGATGGCCGAGGAACCGCCAATGACCTTGCCCCGCGCGCACTCGATGGCCCGCCCGCCGAGCGCGGGCTCCGGGGCACAGAAATACATCCAGTCGTTCATGCGCGCGCCAAGCAGGCGCGGCCAGCCGAGGGGGATCCGGATCCACGGATTATGATCCCAGCCGCCGGCCTCCAGCAGCAACACCGAGACATCCCGATCCTCGCTGAGGCGGGCAGCAAGGGTTGCGCCGGCCGAGCCTGCGCCCACGATCACGTAGTCGTATTCCGCCACAGACACGCCCGGCTCCACAGTCCTGGTCCGCTTCCAGCTTGCCGGGCACAAATGTTGACCAATTCGATAGATCATGATTTTTTATGACACGGAAAATGTTCGCAGTCCACGACCGCTTCTGATGAGCTAGATCCTGATGAACCGCCGGCCCATTTCTTTTATTCACGCACATATGTCGCATTTGACATATCTGTTATTACTGTCCGCATCTATATCACTATTTCCGCAAGTCGCGGCGCGCGCCCAGGGCACGGCTGGCGACGACATCAAGCTCGGCTATCTGGTGGATGCTTCCGGGCCGCAGCAGACCACCATCAAGCCGGCGTTCGATGCCTTCCAGCTTTATGTGGAGCGCCTGAACGCCGCCGGCGGCATCAACGGGCGCAAGGTGTCCATTCTCGCCCGCGACACACAGAGCGACGTGCAGCGCGCCCTCGACGCGGTGCAGGATCTCGGCCGCCAGAAGGTGGTGGGCATCCTGGGCCTCGCCGCCTCCAACGCCCATGCGGCGGTCTATACGGCCGCCAGAAAGCTGTCGCTGCCGGTCCTGGCGGGCTATCCGGTGAACATCCCCGTGGTGCTGCCCCCGGCCAAGGAGGGCACCTACGGCATCGGCCTGGAGCTGTCGCTGGCCGGCACCGTCGGCGGGCATCTGGCGCGCAAGGTGGCACCGGAGGGCAAGAGCACCATCTGCATTGCCTTCGAGGTGCCGGGCTCCATGCTGGCCTGCCAGAAGATCCTGGAAACCGCCAAGGCTCAGGGCTTCACCAGCACCGAGACCATCACCGTGCCGCTGCCCCAGCGCGATTTCCGGGCCGTGGTGGAGCGCATCGTGAAAGCCAATCCGGATGTGGTCACCATGTGCCTCGGCCAGGGCCACGTGGCCTCGCTGCTGCCGGTGCTGGCGACCTCGGGCTATGGCGGCGTGTTCCTCGCCATGGATACCGGCATCGGGGAAGCGACCTTGAGCAACTCGACCCCGCCGGATTCCAAGCTCACCGTCTACAGCTACGGCCGCTATGCCAGCGGCTCCGACGGTTCCGGCGTGAGGATCGACGCCCTGCGCACGGCGCTGAAGGAGGCGAAGCGCGGCGAGCTGACCTCCTCCGCCGCCGGCGGCTGGGCCCTGGGCGCGGTGGTGGAGGAGGCGCTGCGCAAGTGCGCCAACGGCTGCGCCTCCCCGGCCGACTTCAACGCGGCGCTGGAGCAGGTGGACCTGGATTCCGGCGGCCTCACCGGCACGCCCATCCGCCTCACCGCCGCGGACCACTATGGCCCAAGCGCCTATCGCGTCTACAAGTTCGACAATGAGGCGCGAACCTTCACCCCGGTGGGCAACTGGCTGAACGTCGCATCCGACGGCACCCTCTCCGAGTGATGGCGCGATGCTGTCCCTGCCGTTCATCGTCAACACGCTGAGCACCGCGGCGATCTATGCCTTGTTCGCGCTGGCGACGGTGATCGCCTATCGGACCAGTCGCATCCTTCTGTTTGCCATGGGCGAGATCGGCATGGTCTCCGCCTATGTCTTCCACACGGTGTGGCTGGCCGCCGGCACCACCGCCACCGGTGCGGCACTCGCCGCCTCGGCGGTGATCGTGGTCGACGTGGCGCTGGGCCTGGTGCTCTACGCCATCCTGCAGGACGAGGCGCTGGAAGACCCCTTCACGGGCACCGTCATCACCATCGCCCTGTCCATCACCCTGCTCGGGGTCATGGCGGTGTTCTGGGGCGGGTCGGTGTACCAGCTGCCGCTGCCGTCGACCCCGGTCATGGTGGGGGATGTGGCGCTGTCCCGCATCAGCCTCGGCACCATCCTCGTCGGCGGGCTGGTGGCGCTCGGCATCCTGTTCGTGTTCTACCGCACGGCGGTGGGCATTGAGCTGCAGGCGCTGGCGGATAATCGCCAGCTCGCGGCCCTGGCCGGCATTCCCGTCGGCACGCGCCTGCTGGCGGTATGGATCGGCGCGGCGCTGGTGAGCGGCCTCGCCGGCGTGCTCTCGGCCGCGGTGTCCTCGGTTTCGGCGGAAGGCACGGTGGTGGGCTTCTCGGGGATGGTCGCCGCCATCATCGGCGGCCTCACCAGCCCGGCAGGCGCGCTTGCCGGGGCGCTGCTGCTGGCGGTGGGGGAAAACGCCATCGCCCTCCATCTCGACGTGCGCTACTCCATCGCCGTTCCCGTCGGCCTGCTGGTGCTGCTGCTGGCCGTGCGCCCGCAGGGCCTCAGCGCCCGCATCGAACACATCGCCCGCACATGATCTTCGCTTCCGTCCCCGTTTCCCGGGCCGGCCGGCAGGGTGCGCTGGTCGCCGCGGTCGCGCTGATCGCGGCTGCGCCCTTCTTCCTCGGTGGTTATGCCCTCCATCTCGCCGTCAGCGGCGGGCTGATGGCGCTGTCGGCCATGGCGCTCACGGTCTTGTCGGGATCGGCGGGCCTGCCGTCCCTCGGCACCGCCGCCTTTCTCGCCATCGGCGCCTTCAGCGCCGGCATGCTCTCCACCCGGTTCGGGCTCGGGCTCCTGCCCGCCGCAGCGGCGGCGGCTGGCCTCGGGCTGGTGGCGGGGGCGCTCGTCGCGATCCTGACCTTGCGGGTCTCCGGGCTCTATCTCGCCGTGGGCACGCTGGCCCTGCAGTACCTGGTCCACATCCTCGCCGCCGAGCTCGATCTCAAGTTCACCTATGCCGCCGGCTTTGTGCTGGAGGATCCGGTGGTGCTGGGCCTGCCCATCTCCTCGCCGGAACGCTGGTGGGCCCTGGTGCTGGTGGTGCTGGCGCTGGTCCACGGCCTGTTCCGGGCGCTGCAGGCGAGCCACATCGGCCGTGCATGGGTGTTCCAGCGCACCGAACCAACCGCCGCCGGGGCGCTCGGGGTGGCGGTGTCGCGCAGCCGCGTCGGCGTGTTCGCCCTGACCTCGGCGGTGATCGCCGCGGCCGGTGCCCTCGACGGTTACCGGCTGGGCAACGTTCAAGCCTCCATCTACACCCTCCAGCTCGCGGTGGTGTACCTGACGGTGGCCGCGCTCGGCGGCGCGGGAAACCTGAAGGGCGCCATCGCCGCATCCTATCTGGTCATCCTGCTGCCCGGCATCATCGTCGCGACGCTTGAGGCCCTCTCCCTCGACGCGACATCACGGGTCGCCGGGCTCGAGAATGTGGTCATCGGCCTCATCCTCATCCTCGCCCTGCGTCGCGTCCCACAGAAGCTCACCGCCCGCCTCTCCCGCCGGAGGACCCGCCATGTCGAAGGCTGAATCCCACGCCGATGGCGCGAGTGCCGCCGCATGGCTGTCCCTGTCCGGGATTGGCGTCTCCTATGGTCGCCAGCCGGCCGTGCGCGGCTTCAGCCTCGATGTGGCGCGCGGGGAGAGCGTCGCGCTGGCCGGCAGCAACGGCGCCGGCAAGACCTCCCTGCTGACCACCGTGGCGGGCCTCGCCCAGCGCGGCCAGCGGCTCGAAGGGGTGGTGCGCCTGAACGGCGCCCGGCTTCGCTTCGCTGATGTAGCCGGCCACATCGCCGCCGGCATCCGGCTCGTGCCGGAACGGGACAAGGTGTTCCGCCTGCTCACCGTGGGAGAGAACCTGATGGTCGGCGGCCGCCTCGCGCGCCGGAGCGGCATCGGGCTCGACGACGTGTTCGACTGGTTTCCACGGCTCCACGAGCGCAGGGATACCCTGGCCGGCAATCTCTCCGGCGGCGAGCAGCAGATGCTCGCCATCGCCCTGTGCCTTCTGGCCGGCCCCAAGCTGCTGCTGCTGGATGAGCCGACCCTCGGCCTTGCCGCGCCGGTGATCGAGGACGTGTGCGCGCGCCTCGGCCGCCTCAGGCGGGAACTCTACCTCACCATCCTGGTGGCGGAATCCGATTCCCAATGGCTGCCCCATCTCGCGGATCGGGCGGTGGCGATCGACCGCGGCCGGCTGGTCGCCAGCTTTCCGCGGCTCGACGCCGCCAGCCTCGATGCGGTCCACGATGTCCTTCTCGGCCTCGTCCCGCCGGCCGGCGGCGCACTTCAGGAAGCCGGCATTGCCTGAGCCGCAGCAGCCGTCCACACCCGGCCCCGTGCTGGAGCTCAACCGCGTGAGCCTGACCTTCGGCGGGGTCCGGGTGCTGAACGGGGTCGACCTCGCGGTGGCCCCCGGCGAAGTGGTGGCCCTCATCGGTCCCAACGGCGCGGGAAAATCGGCGCTGATCAACTGCGTCGGCGGGGTCTACCGGGCCGAGGGAGCGAGCGCGATCCGCCTCGAGGGACAGCGCATCGAGGCGCTGCCGGCCCACGCCATCGCCAGGCGCGGGGTAATGCGCACCTTCCAGGGCCTGAACCTCGTGCGGACGCTTTCGGTGCTGGACAATATCCGGCTCGGCTGGGCGGCGCGCTTCAATCTTGGCCTCGCCGGCACCCTGGCCCTGCCCTGGCGCGCCATTGCCGCCGAGCGGGAAGCGCGGCGGCGCGCCGAGGAGACGGCCGAATTGTGCGGCCTCTCCGGGCTGCTCGCCACGCCCTGCTCCGAGCTTCCGCTCGGCGTGCTGCGGCGGGTGGATCTCGCCCGCGCCCTGGTGAGCGAGCCGCGGCTGCTGCTCCTCGACGAGCCAGCCTCCGGCCTCAGCCACGAGGAACGGCCCCTGATCGGCGAGATGGTGCGCCTCGCCCGCCTGCGGGCGGGCCTGTCGGTACTGTGGGTCGAGCACGATCTCGACCTGGTGTTGTCCGAAGCGCAGCGGGCGGTGGTGCTGCACCACGGTGAACGCATCGCCGAGGGCGATCCGCGCTTGGCCTCCGACCGCGCCCGCATCGTCGCCGCCTACAAGCACGGCCGCGCGAAGGCCGCTTGAGGGACGGGCCGCCCTCCTCAGCCTGCAATCGGCCGGGCGGCGATGCGGGCCGCTGCGCCGTCTCCATCCACCACCGGAATGGCACAAAGAAACTCCGCCCGCCGGCCGGTAAGCGCCGCGTCCGCCCGCAGGTAAGCACGCCCTTGCCGAGCAGCAGCCGGTGCACGGGCCGGTCGAAGCCGGCGGGGGCATCGATGACTGGGCAGGTCGGGAGCGGGAAAATCCATCGCCCAGAACTTGATGCCGCGCTCCACCAGCCCTGCCGCCGCCTGCAAGGCGAGGCGCGGGTGGCGATCTTAGAGCGCCGTGCCGAGACGGGCCTCAGCCCTTCCAGCCCCTGCCGGACACGTGACTGCCGCACATGGCGCGCCCTCCCTTTCCTGGTGATCGCCCTTGCAGGACGGTGAGCCTCACCCCTGGCCGAGATAGGCGCGCTGCACCGCTTCGTCGGCGGCGAGTGCGGCGGCGGGGCCGGCCTTCACCACATGCCCGTGCTGCAGCACATAGGCGCGGTCCGCCAGTTCGAGCGCGAGCCGCGCGTTCTGCTCGACGATGAGGATGGTGAGGCCCTCGGCCTTCCAGCCGATGAGCACGTCATAGACATGGTCCACGAACAGCGGGGACAGGCCCATGGACGGCTCATCGATGCACAGGAGCTGCGGCCGGCGCAGCCAGGCGCGGCCGAGCGCCAGCATCTGCTGCTCGCCGCCGGAGAGAGTGCCCGCCGCCTGCCGGCGCCGCTCCTTCAGCCGCGGGAAGGCGTCGAACACCCGCCCCAGGTCGGCGTCGAGGCCCGCGCGGTCGCGGCGGCGCGGATAGGCGCCGAGCAGGAGGTTGTCGTGCACCGACATGCGCGGGAACAAGCGGCGGCCTTCCGGCACGCTGCCGAGCCCGGCATCAATGATATCGGGAGTCGGCCACCCATCGATGCGGGCGCCATCGAAATGGATGGAGCCCCGCGAGGGCTTCACGAGGCCGAGCACGGTCTTGAGCGTGGTGGACTTGCCGGAAGCGTTGCCGCCCAGCACGGCCACGGCCTCGCCCACATGGACCTCCAGCGATACGCCGAACAGGGCCTGCACGGCGCCGTAGTGCACGTCGATATTCTCGACGCGAAGGCGGGGAGCGGGTTCAGCCAAGGTGGGCATCCTTGAAGAGCTGGCGGTCGGCGCGGGCGTGGCCGAGATAAGCCTCCACCACCTTGGGATGGCCGAGCGCCTCGTCCGGCGTGCCTTCCACCAGCAGGGTGCCCTGGTTCAGCACCAGCACCCGCTCCGCGACCCGGCGCACCAGGGAGAGCTTGTGCTCGATGACCAGGATGCCCATGTCCGGATGGCTGCGGCGCAGGTCGAGGATGATATCGGTCAGCTCAGCGGTCTCGGTGGGGTTCATGCCGGCGGCGGGTTCGTCGAGCAGCAGGTAGCGCGGCGCGCCGGCGAGCACGCGGGCAAGCTCCAGCCGCCGCCGGTTGGCATAGGAAAGCGAGGCGGCGAGCTGGTCGCGGCGCGGCCACAGGCGGTCGCCGAACAGCTTCAGCGCCTGCTCGGCCGCCGCCTCCTCGCGCCGGACCCGCCGCCGCCAGAAGCCGAGGCCGAGCACGGCGCCGAGGCTCTCACGCACCGGGTCGATGAGGGTCCGCCCCTCCCCGCGCAGCAGGTGGAGCTGGCGGCCGATGAGCACGCTCTCCCACACGGTGAGCGCGGGAAAGACGCGTGAGGTCTGGAAGGTGCGGCCGACCCCGAGCGCGGCGATCTTCTCCGGCGCGAGGCCGGCAACGCGGATTCCATCCACGGCCAGGGCGCCGGAATCGATCCGGTCGACGCCGCTCATGAGCTGCATGAGGGTGGACTTGCCGGCGCCGTTGGGGCCGACCAGCGCCACCGTCTCGCCCGGCCGCAGGTGCAGCGAGACGCGGTCCACCGCCTGCACGCCGCGAAAAGCCTTCGAGACGCTGTCCACCACATAGCCTCGGGAGGTGCCGCCGGCGTCCATCAGCGCGCTCCCAGGAGGCCTTGCGGGCGAAGCCTGAGCATGGCGAGGAGGACGAGGCCGTAGGCGATCATCCGCCAATCGGCGAAGACGCGCAGCAGCTCGGGAATGAGGGTGAGGAGGAAGCCCGCCAGCGCCGCGCCGGTGATGTTGCCCAGCCCGCCCAGCACCGCCATGGTGACCAGGATGATGGACAATTCCACGGTGAAGCTCTCCGGACTCACCACCGTCTGCACATAGGCCAGCAGACCGCCGGCCAGCCCCGCCAGCGCGCCGGAGACGGCGAAGGCGAGGAGGATGTAGCGCCGCACCGGAATGCCTGCCGTGTGAGCGGCGAGGCGATCCTCGCGGATGGCGCGCCACACCCGGCCGATGTCCGAGCCCACGAAGCGCTCGGCCACGAACAGCCCCAGCGCCACGCCGGCAAGCACCAGCCAGTATTTCTGCGTGAGCGTCGAGAGCCGGAGGCCGTCGAGCAGGGCCAGCACGGGGCCGGGCACGTTGGGGATGCCGAGGGGGCCGCGGGTGAGCGACACCCAGTTGATGAAGACCAGATGGCCGATCTGCCCGAGGGCCAGTGTGCCGAGCGCCACCGTGTGGCCGGAGAGGCGCAGCAGCGGCAGCGCGGCGGCGATCGCCACGGCGGCAGTGACGCCGATGGCGGCGGCAAGGGCGGCCTCCGCCGGCCAGCCCTCGAACCGCGCGAGGATCGCCACCGCATAGGCGCCGACGCCGAAGAAGGCGGAATGGCCGATGGACAGGATGCCGAGCGCCCCGGAGACGAGGCTCACGCTCGCCGCCAGCAACGCGAAGACGAGACCGTAGGTGATCGCCTGCAGATGGTAGCTGGAGCCGATGAGCCAGGGCACGGGCACCAGCGCCACGCCGAGCGCCAGGAAGCCCCATGCCGGCAGCGCCAGCACGCGCCGCTGCGCCTGGACGCCGCCCGCGGCGGCGAGCAGGCTGGTGGACGGCGCCGCGCCGGCGGCGGCATGGGCCCCGCCCAGGGCTTCGAGGCGGTGGTCGCCCAACAGGCCCTGGGGCCGGAAGGTGAGCAGCAGCAACAGGATGGAGAAGGCCACCACGTCGCGATAGGTATCGCCGAGATAGCCGGAGGCCAGGGTCTCGGAGATGCCGAGCACGGCGCCGCCGATGATGGCACCGGGAATGGAGGTGAGGCCGCCCAGCAGCGCCGCTGCGAAGCCCTTGAGGGCGAACGGCAGCCCCATCTGCGGAAATGCGCTCTGGAAATAGAGCGCCACGAAGATGCCGCTCAGCGCACCGAGGGCGCCGGCGAGGGTGAAGGAATATTGCCGCATGGCATCGGTGCGGATGCCCATTTGCACGGCCGCGTCGCGGTCCTCTGCGGTGGCGCGCAGGGCCCGGCCGACCCAGGTGCGCGACAGCACCAGCACGAGGACCACGGCGGTCGCGATGCCGAAGCCGAAGATGGCGATGTCGGTGCCCGTCACATAGGCCGCGCCGATGAAGACGCGCTCGTCGGAGAGGGGCGACGGGAACGCCTGCGGTTCCGGCGTCCAGATCATCTCCGCCGCCTGATCGAGGATCATGGCGATGGCCAGAGTCGACAACAGCGGCACGATGGCGCTCGCGCCGGAGAGCGGACGCAGCGCAAGGCGCTCCAGCAGCGCGCCGAGGGCGGCCACCAGCAGCACCGAGATCACGGCGGCAGGCACCAGCGGCAGGCCGAACCAGTTGATGGCGGAGAAGGCAAGGAAGGCGCCGAGCATGAACAGGGCGCCCTGGGCGAAATTGATGATGTTCGCCACCCCGAACACCATGGCGAAGCCGAGCGCGATCAACGCGTAGACCTGGCCGATGACGAGGCCGTTCAGGACCTGGCTGAAGAAGAGTTCCATGGATCCGGCCTGAGGCGCCGCGCGGAGCGGGAGCTCGCGAGAAGGCGCGTGAAAACGGGCGGCGCGGCGACCGGGGCCGCCGCGCCGCGAAAGGCGGGCGCCCGAGGCGCCCGCCGGGGGTCACAGGGCGGAATATTCGCCGTTGCGGATGGTGATGATGGTCGGCTTCTTCTGGACGTCGCCGCGGTTGTACTTGGTCACGCCGGTGACGCCCTCATAGGCCGGCCCGTTGTCCAGTTCGTCGCGCACCGCCTCGCCGGTGAGCGGCTTGCCGGACTTCACCGCCCGGCGGATGGCCTCGATGGAGACCCCGGCGGCATCGTAGGCGAGCGCCGCCCACTGGTCCGGCGGACGCTTGGCGCGGGCCTCGTAGGCCTTCGCGAACGCCTGCTTGGGAGCGGTGTCGGCGAAGAAGATGGTGTGGAGCACCACGCCGTCCGCATCCTTGCCGGCGAGCTCGATGAACTTCGGGTTGGTGAGCGGGGTCGGCCCGCCGATGGCGACCTCCACACCGGCCTGCCGCAGCTGCTGGGTCAGGATGGCCGCCTCCTGGGCGTAGAGCGCCAGGAATACCGCATCCGGATTGAGCGACTTGATCTTCGAGACCAGCGGACGGAAATCCTTGGAGTTCGGCGCCACCGGCTCGACGAATAGCACCTTGCCGCCGCCCTTCTCCACGGCGGCCGCGGTGGCGCTGGAGGAGAACTGGCCCCAGTCGTCCTGGTTGTAGGGAATGACGACGGTCTTGGCCTTCAGCTTGTCGAGGATGATCTCGGCATTGGTCAACGCCAGAAGATCCTCGCGATTGTTCTGGCGGAACTGGTACGGGCTCTGCCTGGTGAAGTCCGGATGGGAGACCGAGGGACTGATCTGCGGGATCTTTCCTTCGGCGAAGATGGGCGCGGCGGCGAGCGACGCCGTCGTGGAGAAGCCACCGATGGCCAAGACCAGGCCGGGCGTGTTCACCAGCTTCTGGGCGATGGTGGCGGCGTCCTTGGGCTGGTTGCGGTCGTCCTCGATCACGAGTTCGATGGGCCTGCCCTCGATGCCGCCGGCGGCGTTCACTTCCTCGACCTTGAGCTCGATGCCCTCGCGGAAGCGCACGCCATAGGCGGCCACGTTGCCGGTGAGGGGCGAGAAGAAGCCGACACGGATCGGCTCGGCGGCACGGGTCGAGGCCGGCACGCCAAAGACGGTCGCAAGCGCCGCGGCGAGGAGGAAGGAGCGTCTTTTCATGAGGAGGGCGTTTCTTCGAATGACTGGAGTAATTATACTACATTTATCATTTTAGTTTATTGTCAATTCGTCAGCGCCCGCTCCCGCACATCGTCCCCGCATAGCCGTTATGCCGCCTCCCGCATGGCCGCCGATCCGCGCCGTTCCTTCTCCTCGCGTCGCCTCCATGCGGCCGCCCGGCGCTTCGCCGTCACGGTCCCTCGCCGACGGTGCTGGCGGCGCGGACCGCCTCAGCCTCGATGAGGCTCCAGATGTGGTCGGTGAGGGCGAGGAATTCGGGCGTGCGCTTCAGCGGCAGCGCCCTCGGCCGCGCGAAGGAAATGGGGATGTCCGCCACCACCCGGCCGGGCCTTGCGCCGAACACCAGCACCCGATCGGCGAGAAAGATCGCCTCGTCGATCTGGTGGGTGATGAACAGCACGGTCTTGCGCTGGGTGGACCAGATCTTGAGCAGCTGGCGCTGCATGATCTCGCGGGTCTGGGCATCGAGCGCGGCGAACGGCTCGTCCATGAGCAGCAGGTCGGGATCGATGGCGAGCGCGCGGGCGAGGTTCACCCTCTGCCGCATGCCGCCGGAGAGTTCGTGCGGAAACAGCTCGGCGGCATCCGAGAGGCCCACGAGCGCGATCAGCGCCTCGGCGCGCGCGAGGGCCTCCTTCCGCGGCAGGCCCTGCACCTCCAGGCCGAACACCACATTGTCGATGACGCGCCGCCACGGCAGCAGGCTGTCATTCTGGAACACGAGGCCCCGGTCGGAGCCGGGCCCGGCGACCCGGCGGCCGCCGACGCGGATCTCGCCGCCATCCGGCTGGGCCAGGCCCGCCACGAGACGCAGGAAGGTGGTCTTGCCGCAGCCGCTGGCGCCCACCACGCAGACGAACTCGCCGGGCGCGATGGTGAGGGAGATGTCGGCAAGCACCAGCCGCAGGCGGTCACCGCGCCCCTCGAAGCTCTTGGAGAGGCCGATGGTCTCGAGCGCGGCGGCGGTCATTTCAGCTCTCCCACGGTGGCCCGCCACGGCGCGATGCGCTGCTCCACGGCGTGCAGGGCCTCGGTGAGGCAGAGGCCGACGAGCGAGAACACCAGCACGCCGAACAGCACCACGGGCGTGTCGAAGCTCTGGCCGGCGGTGGCGATCAGGAAACCCACGCCGCCATTGGCGGCAAACAGCTCGCCGACCACCACCCCGGTGAGCCCCCGGCCGATGCCCAGGCGCAGCCCCACCACCACCGCCGGCAAGGCCGCCGGCAGCAGGATCTTGGTGAAGCGCTGGAGCCGGCTCGCATTGAAGGCGAGGCCCACGTCCACGAGGTGGCGATCGATGGTGGCGACACCGGAATAGGTGGACAGCAGGATGGGGAACACCGAGACGATGAAGACGATGGCGATCTTCGAGCCGTAACCGAGCCCGAACACCACGATGAGCAGCGGCATCAGCGCCACCAGCGGGCTCGAATAGAAGAGCGAGACCCAGGGATCGAGGAGATCGCGGGCAAGCCGGCTCACCGCCATGAGCAGGCCGAACGCCACCCCCACCACGGCGGCGAGGGCGAAGCCCCCGGCGAACTCCGTCATGCTCACGGCCAGGTGGCTTGCGAGCTCGCCGCTCGCGGTCAGCGTCCAGCCGACCGCGAGTACCTTGGAAAGGGGCGCGAACAGGATGGGGTTGGTGATCACGAACCGCCCGACCAGCTCCCACAGCAGCAGCCCGCCCACCACCGAGGCGGCGCTCCGCGCAAGCCGGCAGCGCTGCGCCCGCGACATGCGTCTTTCAGCCATGTCGGATCACGGCTTTCCCGCGGCCTCGAGCGATTTGAGATCCACATAGCGCGCCGGATCATCGGTGCTCCTGCGGATGTCGAGATAGGGCGCGAGGTCCGCCGCCGTGAGCGCGAGATCGGGCGAGATCACCCGGTCTGGCCCGAAGTAGAAGTCGTAGGTCTTGGCGGCATCCTCGGGGGTCGACTTGATGGCCTTCACGAGGATGTCGACGGCCCGCTCCTTGTTGTTCGGATCATAGAGCCACTGCGCGCCGCGCCGGGCCGCGCGCAGGAAGCGGGCGGCGGTGTCCGGCTGCGCCTTCAGCCAGGCGCCGGTGGCCGCGAACACGATGTAGGGGCCGGTGAAGGCATCGGCGGTGTCGCCGAGCTTCACCTTGCCCTCCGCCACCGCCTTGAAGTCGATGGGCTGGGAGAGCAACGCCGCCGCGACGGCGCCGTTCTGGAGCGCGGCGAAGCGGTTGGGCGTCGCGCCGAGGGCGACGAGCTGGTAGTCGTCCGCCTCCAGCCCGTTCTTCTTCAGCAGCAGGCGCACCATGGTCGCCGCCGCCTCGTTGAGCTGGGTGACGGCAATGGCCTTGCCCTTCAGGTCCTTGTAGCTGCGGATGTCGCCCTGGGCGACGAGGGAGAAGGAGGTGCGCCGCGTCTCGGTGCCGATCGCCTTGACGTCGCCGCCCTTTTCGCCGGCGGCGATGACCAGCTCGGCCGGCACGGAGACGATGTCCACCGCACCTGTCAGCAGGGTCTGGATGGCCTGGCTGGCGCTGTCGATGCGCACCGGCTTGATGTCGAGCCCCTCTTCCTTGGCGAAGCCGAGGGAGATGGCGGCGAACACGTCCCAATAATAGGCCGTGGACGAGATGTAGCCGTAGGTGAGAGGCACCGCGGCGGGCGCCTCCCTGGTCTCGGCGGACGCGGCGGTGAGCGACCCGAGGAGGGCCGCCACCGCCAGCGATGTGCGGAACAGGGAACGGGGCAGGAGGCGCATGGCGAGGGACCACCGATGAGGCGTGATGGCGAGGGGCTGGCTCATTTTCCGGCCGGCTTCCACAGCGGGGCGAAGGAGACGTCCACCACCTCCTCGAAGGTCGGGGCGGGCGCCGGAATCGAGTTGCTCTTGATCAGCAGCTCCGAGGTCTTGGCCACGTTCTGCGGCGTCAGGATCGGCGAGAAGGAATGCGCCTGCCGGGCGAGGGAGAGTTTCACTACGTCGAGGCCGGAGCCGCCGTATTCGCGATCGGCGATCTGCGCCACCGCGTCGATGTTGGCGGGATCGACGATGAAATGCTGCGCCCTCACCAGCGCGCGCACCACCCTCTCCACCGTCGGGCGGTTCTTCTCCACGAAGTCGCGGGTGGTCTGCAGCGTGATGTAGCCGAGGCCCTGGAACACCTGCGGCCCCTCGCCGGCGGTGATGTCGATCACGAACGCCCACTTCTTGGACGTCTCGACCGCGATCACCGACCACGGCTCCATGACGAAGGCCGCGTCGATTTCCCCGGCTTCGCCGGCGGTAAGCTGGCGATCGGCGCCGCGGATGGGCACCAGCGTCACGTCCTTCTCCGGATCGAGGCCGGCATCGTTGAGAATGTAGCGGGTGGAGACGTCGGCGAAGCCGCCACGCGCCAGGGTGCCGATCCTGAGGCCCTTGAGATCGGCCACGGTGGGCTTGCCCGCGACCTTCGGGATCGCATCCTTGCGCACGATCAGCGCGCCGGCGAAATCGGTCTGCAGGTTCAGCACCGAGACCAGCTTCTGGCCATTCTTCACCGCCTTGATGTTGTTCTCGAAGGCAGCGGTGATGAACTGCACCGATCCGCCGATGAGCGCCGCGGTGGACGGGGTGCCCCCAGCGAAATAGTCGATCTGGGCATCGAGGCCCTCGTCGGCGAAGAAGCCGCGCTCCTTCGCCACCACCACCGGCAGGCCGAGCAGCGAGCGGTTGGAGATGCCGATGGCCACCTTCTCAGCCGCCTGCGCGACGCCCGCGGAAAGACCGGCGGCGAGACTGGCGGCGAGGACGGCCGCCAGCGCCAGCCGGCGTGAGAGGGAATGGGACGGATGCTTCACGTTGCGCTCTCCTCGATGGGGATGTCCGACGCGGCGTCGGTGGGGGTTTCGGGACGATCTCAGTGGGCAGCCTCGCGCCAGCGCAGCAGAGCGTTGGACAGGGCGAGCACCAGGCGATCCAGGCTGAAGGCGGCCAGCATCAGGACGACGAGCGGCATCAGCATGCCCGTCACGTTGAAGTCGCCGGCGGCGCGATCGATCATGTAGCCGATGCCGGCCCGCGCCGAGATCAGCTCGCCGACGATGGCGCCGATGATGGCGAACGAGATGGAGACGCGCAGGCCGGAAAACAGCCATGGCACGCAATTGGGCAGCAACACCTTGAGGAAGATCTGCGCCCGGCTGGCGCGGTAGACCTGCATCACCTTCACCAGAGCCGGATCGACGCTCCGGATGCCCTCGTAGGTGTTGATCATCATCGGCACCACCACCAGCGAGACCGCCAGCAGGAACTTCGACGCGAAGCCGATGCCCACGAACATGATGATGAGCGGCGCGAGGGCCACGCGCGGCAGCGCGTTGAGGGCGATGACGAATGGCTCCAGCGCCGCGCCCACGAGGCGGCTCACGCCCAGCAGCAGTCCGAGCGCGATGCCGACCAGCGCGCCCACGGCCAGCCCGGCGAGGGCCTCGCCGCCGGTCACGCCGAGATGGCGCACGATTTCGCCGGAGCGCAGGGAGGCGAGGAAGGCCTCCGCGAGGCGGCTCGGACTGGACACCCAGAACGGATCGATGGCCCCCACGCGGGCGAGCCCCTCCCACAGGGCCAGCACCGTCGCCAGCATGACCGCCTGCAGCAGGAAGATGGCGCCGCGCGGCGCCCGGGCGCTGAGGGCGCTCATTGCGTCGCCTCCGCCGCGCCGCTCCGCAGATGCTCCCAGATGCGGTCCAGCAGCTGATTGAAGCGCGGATGGTTGTGGAGCTTCTGCACATCGCGCGGACGGGGCAGCCCGACCTCGTACTCGGCGACGATCCGGCCCGGCCGCGCGCCCATTACCAGCACCCGGTCGGCGAGCGCGATGGCCTCGGCGAGGTCGTGGGTGACGAACAGAACCGACTTGCGCTTCGCCGCGCTCTCCGCCTCCCACGCGCGCAGGAACAGCTCATGGACGACCAGCCGGGTCTGGGCATCGAGGGCGCCGAAGGGCTCGTCCATCAGCAGCAGCCGCGGATCGGCCACCAGGGTGCGGGCGAGCGCGGCGCGCTGGCGCATGCCGCCGGAAAGCTCGGACGGATAATGCTGGCCGTAGGCGGACAGGCCCACCTGCGCCAGCATCTCCTGCGCCCGTGCCCGGCGCTCGGCCCGGCCGACGCCGGCCACCTCCAGCCCCAGCTCCACGTTGCGCAGCACCGAGCGCCACGGCAGCAGGGCATGGGTCTGGAACATGTAGCCCACGCTGTGTTCCGCCGACGTGCCGCCCGGCGTGGCACCGAACACGCGCACGCTGCCGGAGGTGGGCTTCAGGAAGCCGGCGATGAAATTGAGCAGGGTGCTCTTGCCGCAGCCGCTGGGGCCGACGATGGCCACGAACTCGCCATCGGCCAGAGTGAGGTCGACGCCCGACAGGATTTCGCTGCGCCTGCCGCGCCGGGCGACGACGCTGAATCCGAGGCCACGGATCTCCGCGGCGGCGGACACCGGCGCGGCCGCGACGGCGCTGAGAGCGCCGGTGTCCACCGTCACGGTCATTCCGCCTTGAACCCAGTGGCGGCGTAGAAATGGTCGAGCGCGGCCTGCGCCACCACCTGGTCCTCGCCGGCCGTGCCGGAGGAAATGCCCACGCCGCCGACGATGGTCCCGTCCACCACCACCGGCAGACCACCACCGATGATCGAGAAGCGACCGCCATTGGTGATGTGGATGCCGAAGGTGGGCTGACCGGGCTGGCACAGCTGATTGTAGACGTGGGTGCCCTTGCGGGCGGCGGCGGCGGCGGTGAAGGCCTTGTCGATGGCGATCGAGATCGAGGAGATCTTGCCGCCGTCCATGCGCTTGAAGGCGATCAGGTTGCCGCTCTCGTCGGCGACGGCGATGCACATGGGGATGGCCAGCGCCAGGGAAGAGCGCACCGCCCCTTCCACGAGAATGGCGGCTTCGGCGTCGGACAGGCGTTTGATGTCAAGCATGAGCGGGCTCGCGGACGGCGCCCGGCGTGGCCAGGGCCGTGGTGGAGAGATAGGCGTGGAGGGCGTCGAGGTCGGCGCCGGAGACCGGGGCATAGGGCGGATAGGGCGCCCCCGCCGGCACGCCGAGCCAGTTGGAAGCCGCCTTCATCACCGCAGCGAGGCCGTTGCTCATCCAGTGGTTGGGGAAGGTGGCGAACTGCTTCTGGAAGGCGATGGCCCCGGCCGTATCGCCGGCCTCATAGGCGTCGATCGCCAGCCGGGCGATCTCCGCGGCGGGCGGCGGCAGGGTGATGCCCGAACCGCCAAGCTGCAGGGTGATCAGCAGCATCTGCATGGTGGTGAAGTAGCGGGCATGGCCCGCCAGCTCGATCTCGGCGATGAGGCGCGAGACGCGGGAGAGGTCGCGGGAGCTTTCCTTGATGAACTTCACCCGATCGAGCTTCGAAAGCTCGATGGTGGCGGGGATGGAGACATCCGCTCCCGGGCCGGCATTGAGGTAAAGCATGATGGGAAGGCTCGTTTCCTTCGCCACCAGCTCGAAATAGCGCACCAGCTCCGCCGTGGTGGGCGCGCCGCCTGTGGGCTTCAGCGGGGCCAGAAGCTGCAGCGCGCTGGCGCCCAGGCTCTCGGCATGGTGGGCAAGGGAGATCGCGACCTTGAAGGACGGGTGCGAGATGCCGACCGCCACCGGGCGCCGGCCGTCCACATATTCCACCGTGGCGCGGATGAGCTTCTTGCGTTCCTCGAAGGTGAGGTACTGGTATTCCTGCGCCTCGACGCCGGCGGCAATGACCATGGAAGCGCGGCAGCGCTCGACCACGTAGTCGACGCCCCTGCGCAGGGCCTTGGTGTCCACCTTCAGGTCCGCCGTGAACGGCGTCAGCGGGGGAACGATCGTCCCGGAAATCATCGTATCGACCTCACAGCGCCCGAGGGGTGCGCGAAGCGCGCCTTTCGTGTCGGGACGCTAGGGTAAATCACACTATACAAAATCTATAAAATTTATCATTTTATCATAGCCGCTATGTCGCCGGACGCATTGGCGTTGGCAAAACCGCTATGGAACGCTGCGCACCGCATGACCCGAGCGAAGGGCGATCAAGGTGGGTATTGTCAGCGTTATCGAGCGTCCGGTTGCGAGCGGAGCCAACGGGGTATGGGGCAGCGATGTCATAGCGGACACGTTGCGCCGCCTCGGCGTGCGCTATGCCGCGCTCACCCCCGGCTCCAGTTTCCGCGGCCTGCACGACAGCATCGTCAATCATCTCGGCAACACCTCGCCGCAGATGCTCCTGTGCCTGCACGAAGAGCATGCGGTGGCGATCGCCCACGGCTACGCCAAGGTGACGGGCGAGCCGCTCGCCGCCATCGTGCATTCCAACGTCGGGCTGATGCACGCGACCATGGCGGTGTTCAACGCCTGGTGCGATCGCGTGCCGCTGCTGCTGCTGGGCGCCACCGGCCCGGTCGATGCCGCCGCCCGCCGCCCCTGGATCGACTGGCTGCACACCTGCCGCGACCAGGGCGCGCTCATCCGCCACTACATCAAGTGGGACGACCAGCCCGCCTCCATAGAGGCGGCGGTGGAGGCCCTGGTGCGGGCCGACCGGATCACGCGCACCGCCCCGCACGGGCCGGTCTATGTGAATTTCGATGTCGGCCTGCAGGAGCGCCGCGTGGAGGAGGCGCCCCCCGCGCCGGACCTGAAGCGCTTCCAGCCGCCGCGCCCCGCCGCCCCGCCGGCTGACGCCGTGGCGGAGGCCGCCCAGCTGCTGGCGGACGCGGAGAAGATCGTCATCCTCGCCGGGCGCACCTCGCGCAGCCCGGTGGATTGGGCGCGCCGGGTGGCGCTGGCGGAGCATCTCGGCGCCCGCGTCATCACCGACATCCGCGTCGGCGCGGCGTTTCCCACCGATCATCCGCTGCATGTGGGCCGGCCCGCCATGTTCCTCGATCCCGTCGCCGCCGACGCGTTGAAGGCGGCCGACGTGATCCTCAGCCTCGATTGGCTCGATCTTTCCGGCACCCTGAAGCTCGGGAAGAGCGCAGGGGGAAAGATCATTCAGGTGTCCCTCGATCACCAGCTCCACAACGGCTGGGGCATGGAGCATCAGGGGCTGCCGCCGGCGGATATCCACATTGCCAGCCAGCCGGATTTGGCGGTGCATGCCATCGCCGATGCGTTGGGCGTGGCGGCCGGCACCGCGCCGGTGGACGCGCCCACGCAGCCCGCCGTCGCTCGCGCGGAGGCCTCGGCTGAGCTCGACATCCGCCGGCTGGCGGCGGCGCTCGGAGAAGGGCTGGAAGGCGAATGCGTGAGCCTGGTGCGCCTGCCCCTCGGCTGGAGCGGGGATGAATGGCATTTCCGCCATCCGCTGGACTTCCTGGGCTATGACGGCGGCGGCGGCATCGGCTCCGGCCCCGGCATGCTCATCGGCGCGGCGCTCGGCCTGGAGGGCTCCGGCCGGCTGGCGGTGGCGGTGCTGGGAGACGGCGACCTGCTCATGTCCGCCAGCGCGCTGTGGACCGCCTCGCGCTATCGCATCCCGCTGATCGCGGTCATCGCCAACAACCGCTCCTTCTTCAACGATGAGGTGCACCAGGAGCGCGTCGCCGTGCAGCGCGGCCGGCCGGTGGAAAACAAGTGGATCGGCCAGAGGATCGCCGGGCCGGACGTGGATATCGCCGCTTTGGCGCGCGCGCAGGGCGTGGAGGCCATCGGCCCCGTTTCGACCGCCGGAGAGCTGGCCGTGGCGGTGAAGCAGGCGGTGGAGATCGCGCGGTCCGGCGCGCCGGTGGTGATCGACGCGCGCGTCGTGCCCGCCTACGGCGCCGGTGTTTCTGCGGCGTTCGCCGGCAAAGCGGCCACGCCCGCCGCAGCCATTCCGCCGGCCAACGGCTGAACGAGGGGAGCCATCATGACCCGTCCCGCCACCATTGAATCCGGGCTTCCGGCTTACGGCCTCTACATCGCCGGCGCCGAGGTCCCCGCCCGGCGCAATTTCGAGAGCGTCAATCCCTACACCGGCACCCCATGGGCGGTGGTGGGCGATGCCGACGCAGAGGAAGTGGACCGCGCGGTCAAGGCGGCGCGGGCCGCATTCGAGGACGGTCCGTGGCCGCGCCTGACCGGCGTCCAGCGGGCGGCGCTGCTGCGCCGGCTGGCCGACATCATCGCCCGCGACGCCGAGGAACTCGCGCGCATCGAGCTGAAGGACAACGGCAAGCTCTACCGCGAGCTGATCGGCCAATGGCGGGACCTGCCCAACCACTTCCTGTTCTTCGCCGGGCTCGCGGACAAGATCACCGGCGAGGTGGCGCCCTCCGACCGGCCGAACTTCTTCATCTACACCCGGCGCGAGCCGCTCGGCGTGGTCGCGGCCATCACGCCCTGGAACTCGCCGGCGCTGCTGCTCGCCTACAAGCTGGCGGCCGGGCTCGCCGCGGGCTGCACCTTCGTGGTGAAGCCTTCCGAGCACACGCCGGTCTCGACCCTGGAACTGGCGAAGCGCATCGCCGAGGCGGGCTTCCCGGACGGCGTGTTCAACGTGGTCACCGGCCAGGCCGAGACCGGCGCCGCCCTGGTGCGCCACCCCGGCATCGACAAGGTGGCGTTCACCGGCGCGACCTCCACCGGCAAACGCATCGCCGCCGAGGCGGCGCAGAACCTCACCCGCGTATCCCTTGAGCTGGGTGGCAAGTCGCCCAACATCGTGTTCGAGGACGCCGATCTCGATCTGGCGGCCAATGGCGCCGTCGCCGGCATCTTCGGCGCCACCGGCCAGACCTGCATGGCCGGCTCCCGGCTCCTGGTGCAGGAGAGCGTGCACCAGCGGCTGGTGGAACAGCTGGTGGAACGCACGCGCGCCATCCGCCTCGGCGATCCGGAAGACCCGGACACCGAGATGGGGCCGGTGGCGAACCCGCCGCAATACCGCAAGGTGCTGGACTATCTCGATATCGCCCGCGCCGATGGGGCAAGCCTCGCCATCGGCGGCAAGCCCTCGGTGCTCGGCGGGCTGTTCGTGGAGCCCACGATCTTCACCGGCGTGACCAACGACATGCGGATCGCCCGCGAGGAGGTGTTCGGCCCCGTGCTCAGCATCCTCACGTTCAAGAACGAGGAGGAGGCGGTGCGCATCGCCAACGACACCCGCTTCGGCCTCGCCGCGGCGGTGTGGACGCGGGACGTCGCCCGCGCGCACCGGGTGGCGCATCGCCTGCGGGCGGGCACGGTCTGGATCAACGCCTATCGCGTGGTGTCATACACGGCGCCGTTCGGCGGCTTTGGCGAAAGCGGTCTCGGCCGGGAAAACGGCGTTCATGCCGTCAACGAGTTCACCGAGCCGAAGTCGGTCTATGTGGAGCTGTCCGGCGCCGCGCGCGACCCCTTCAAGCTCGGGTGAAGGGCTTTGATCCGTCTAATTTTCATTAAATCAATCGTATTTATTGACAATATGAGGCCGCTGCACACATCATCGTTCGGACATATGCGGTGGCCTGTCATTTCAACTGGGACATAGCGGGGAGCCATTGAACATCCGGCAGTTGCAGCTGTTCGTCGAGATCGCCCGAAGCGGGAGCTTCTCGGGCGCCGCGGCTGTGCTCGGCGCCGATCAGCCCTCCCTCAGCCGCCAGGTCAAGCAGCTGGAGGACGAGATCGGCGCGCGCCTGTTCTTCCGCACCGGCCGCGGGGTGAAGCTCACCGAGGTCGGAGACGACCTGCTGGATATTTCCAATCGCTATATCAATGATATGTCCGACCTGCGCCAGCGCGTGCAGGACGAGCGGGCGCACCCGCGCGGGCGTGTCTCCCTGGGCGTGGTGCAGTTCCTGGGCGCCACCTTCGCGCCCCAGCTTCTGATGCGCTTTCGCGAGACTTACCCGGAAATCGCGGTGCACATCACCGGCGGCAACAGCGGCGTCATCCACGAATGGCTGCTGAACGGGCGGATCGACATCGGCATCATCTACGATGCCGGCCGCTCGCATGAGCTCAGCGGCGAGCCGATCCTCTGCGAGAAGACCTGCCTGTTCGGCTCGCGGGCGCTGGCCCAGGAGCATGGCGTCGCCGACCTCGGCGAGGTGCCGCTCCAGGAATTGTCCCGCCTGCCCCTCATCCTCACCAGCCGCCACCACGGCCTGAGGCGCGCCATCGAGCATCAGGCGCAGCGCGCCGGGGTCCGCCTCTCCATCACCTACGAGGTGGACAATCTCGCCACCATCAAGGCCCTGTGCCGCGCCGGCGCCGCCTTCGCGCTGCTGCCGTGCGGCGCCTATGCCGAGGACAGCGCTCTGGAGCAGGGGTTCGCGGCACCCATCACGCCCGGCATCGACAGCATCTTCTCCATGGTGTTCGCGCGGCACCGCCCGCTCACCTCGGCGACCCGGGAGCTGGCGGGGGTGATCCGCACCGAAATCCGCGAGTACGCCCAGCGCGCGGGGCACGGCGCGACCACCTGCTGAGAACACCCCGGAGGGCATTTCCGGCCCCGCGTTGCCGCCATGGACATAGCGGCTATGACCTATGGACCAGCGTCATTTTCGGGCTCCGAGGAGGCATGCTGCGTGAGAATTTCTCCGCCCCGCTCAGCGGGGCGGAGAACGAAGTCAGCCCCGTCCAGCAGCAAAATCGAAGCCCATGACCCTCACACCAAATCTCTCACCTCGATTCTACGCAGGCCCCCTCGACTTCGCGGATAGCCCGCTCGCCCGCGCCGCGCGCCAGCCGCTGATGCTCGGCCTGTTCCTGCCCACCCAGACCGGCGGCTACTCCCAATCCACCTACCCGCGCGGCACGCGCTGGGATTTCGACTACAACAAGGCGCTGACCCTGAAGGCGGAGTCCCATGGCTTCGACTTCGTATTCTCCCTGCAGCAATGGCTGCCAAAGGGCGGCTTCGGCGGCGAGACGCATTACCGCGAGAACTTCCTCGACCCCTTCATCACCACGGTGGCGCTCGGGGCGGCGACGACTTCCATCATCAGCCTGTCCACGGTGCATGTGCTCTACGGCAACCTGCACCCGCTCTACCTCGCCCGCTTCGCGGCCACCGCCGACCACATCACCGGAGGCCGCTCGGGCCTCAACATCATCACCGGCTACGACGCCCACGAGCCGCGCATGTTCGGCATGCAGCGCATCGACCACGACGCCCGCTATGAGCAGGCGGACGAGTTCACCTCCATCATGGAGGAGCTGTGGGACGGCGCCGACAACGTGACCCGCGAAGGCCGCTTCTACCAGCTCGATGGCGCCTACGTGTCGCCGCGGCCCAATTACGGGCGGCCGATCCTGGTCTCGGCCTGTGCCTCGGATGCCGGCTTCAATTTCGCCGCGCACCATGCCGATGTGGTCTTCACCTCGAGCCCAGGCGGTGCCGTGTTCGAGAACGCCATCAAGGTGCTGCCTGCCCACACCGCCCGCATCCGCGCCGCCTATGCGAAGACCGGGCGGAGCGGCAAGATCATCATCTTTCCGCTCATCATCTGCCGCGAGACCCGCGAGGAGGCCTATGCCTATCGCGACGCCATCGTGGCGCAGGCGGACAAGGCCTCCATCGTCGCCTACACCGCCCGCCACAACGGGGGCGACGCCCAGGGCTGGCCGCAGCATGTGCCCGCGGACCGGGTGCTGGGCGGCCACCTGCAGATCGTCGGCGACCCGCAGAGCGTGGCGGACGACATCGAGCGCCTCCATGCCGCCGGCTTCGACGGCATTCAGATCGGCTTCTACGACTACGATCCGGAGCTCGACTTCTTCGTCGAGAACGTCTTGCCGATTCTTGAAAAGAAGGGCCTGCGCAACAAGGTGGTGGCGTCATGAGCGCGCCCGGCCTCATTCTCAATGTCGCGGTCCTCGGCCTCGGCATGCATCTCGGCGGCTGGCGCAAGCGCGAGGGCTCGCCGTTCGATTATCTCGACATCTCCTATTACCAGGAGATCGGCCGTATCGCCGAGCGCGGCAAACTGCATGCCGTGTTCCTGGCGGATACGCTCGCGGTGGCCGAGGAGAATTTCGAGCGCCCCAACCTCGGTGCGCTCGACCCGGCGGTGACGCTCTCCGCCGTTGCCGCAGCCACCACGCATGTGGGCCTCGTGGCCACCGCCTCGACCACCTACAACGAGCCCTACAATCTCGCCCGGCGCACCTCCTCCCTCGACCATATCTCCGGCGGGCGCGCGGCCTGGAACATCGTCACCACCTTCGTGCCCGACGTCGCGGCGAACTTCGGCGACCAGCTCCTGCCGCCCGGGCCGGAGCGCTACGAGCGGGCCGAGGAGTTCGTCGATGTCGTGCTCGCCCTCTGGGACAGCTGGAAGGACGGCGCCCTCATCGGCGACAAGGCCCATGGCCGCTTCGTTGATCGGAGCAAGGTGGCTCCCATCGACCACAAGGGCCGCTACTACACCGTGCGCGGCCCGCTCACCCTGCCGCGCTCGCCTCAGGGCCGGCCCATCCTGTTCCAGGCCGGCAGCTCCGAGGAAGGGCGGCGGCTGGCGGCGCGGGTGGCGGATGCGGTGTTCACCGTGCATTCCACCACCGAAAGCGCTCAGGCCTATTATGCCGACATGAAGGCGCGCGCCGTGTCCTTCGGTCGCGCGCCCGACGCCATCAAGATCCTGCCCGGCATCGTGCCCGTGCTCGGCTCCACCGTCGAGGAGGCGCGGCGCCGCAAGGACGAGCTCGACGCACTGGCCGGCGATGCCGAGCTGCGCAAGCTGGCGCTGCGGGTGGGCGTGAAGGTCGGCGACCTCGATCTCGACAAGCCCCTGCCCCTCGATCTCGTGGCGGCCAATGCCGGCTTTCGCGCCTCCGAGGGCTTCCGCTCCGCTGCCGTGGAACTCGCCCGGCAGAAGCACCTGACGGTGCGCCAGATCGTCTACGAGAACGGCGGCGGCCACATCCAGGTGGTGGGCACCCCCGAGCAGGTGGCCGACAAGATCGAGGAATGGTACCGCGCCAAGGCCGCGGACGGGTTCAACCTGATGATCGATACCCTTCCATCGAGCCTTGGCGACTTCGTCGACACCGTCGTGCCGATCCTGCAGAAACGCGGTGTGTTCCGCACCGATTTCACCGGCACCACCCTGCGCTCCAACCTGGGCCTGGAGGGCCTTCAATGATCGAATACAACGCAGCGGACGGCGTCGCCCGGATTACCTTCAACACGCCCGAGACGCACAATCGCTTCACCTACCAGCTCATGCTCGACTTCATCGCGGCCCTGGAAGCGGCCAAGGCGAGCGGCGCGAATGTACTGGTCATCGACGCCGAGGGCGAAGATTTCACCCTCGGCCGCGACCAGAAGGAGGTGCGCACCGACATCCCCCGGCGCGACAACCTGGGCCTGATCCTCAAGGCCAATGCTGCGCTGCGCGCTTTTCCCGGGGTGAGCATCGCCCTCGTGAACGGGCGGGCTCTGGGCTTCGGCTCGGGCGTGTCGCTCCATGCCACCATCTCGCTTGCCGCGGCTGATGCCATCTTCGGCTTCGACGAGATCCGCCATGGCCTCGCGCCGCTGATCGTGGAGGCTTACCTTCCCCACTTCATCGCACCGCGCACGGCGCTGGAGCTGGTGATAACCGGCCGAGAGGTGGGGGCATTGGAAGCCCAGCGCATCGGCCTCGTGAGCCGCGTGGTTCCCAAAGCGGCGCTGAAGGAAGAGGGGCAGGCCCTCGTCGAGCAGGTGAAGGCCAACAACGCCGCGGCGCTCAGCCTGATCGTCGATTTCGCCAGAGAACTGCCGGGCTATCCTCAGCCGGCCCTCGGCGAGAGAGCCGCCGACCGCCTCGCCGAGTGGATCGCCGCCGGCAAGCCCGTATTGCCCGTGAGCTGAATTGTTCCGTCCGCCCCTGCGCCTTTCGGCATCGAGCATCGAAACGATGTGAAGGTGAACCGACAAGGTAGCGGGGGCCGGCAGCCGAGCTGCGTGGCGGGTGAAGGCCGCTCGGCATTGATCCGCGGCGACGCCCGGCTCCCTTCGCGATGGCTCTTGAGCCCCCGCTGCGAATTCAGCCTCGGGCGGCCGGCCGCGCCCGCTCCATCCGCGGAGCTTGGGCGTCTGCGACGAGCACCGGAAATGTCGCCGCGGTGTTTCTGGCGGTCGGCGGGGGGGCTTCCGCTGTCTGCCGTCAGCGCCATGGGAAGCCCCGGAAGGTTGCCGCCGGGGAACCGACCTCTCCACAGGTTGCCTACATAAATATACCTAATCAATCTATTTAATTTGCATATTGGCCGTACGGGACTAACCTCAGCCAGATCCGCACCCGAAGGACATGGTTATGAGGACACATCGCTGGTTGGCCGCATTCGGCGTCGCCGCCCTGGCGGCCGGAGGTTTCGCAGCCGCGCGCGCGCAGGCCGGGGAGCCGCTCAAGGGGGGCACGCTGATCTATCTGGAGCAGCAGGCGCACACCAATCTCTACCCGCCGGCGGGCGGCTTCTATCCCAATGGCGGCGTGCTGAACCAGATCACCGACAAGCTCACCTACCAGAATCCCAGGACGCTCGAGATCGAGCCCTGGATCGCGGAATCCTGGACGGTGAATGCGGACGCCACGGAATATACCTTCAAGATCCGGCCCGGCGTGACCTTCTCCGACGGCACCCCCCTCGACGCCGCCGCGGTGGCCAGGAATTTCGATGCCTTCGGCCTCGGCAACAAGGCGCTGAAGCAGCCGGTCTCCGAGGTGGTCAACAATTACGAGCGCAGCGAGGTCATCGACCCGCTGACGGTGAAGTTCTACTTCAGCAAGCCTTCGCCCGGCTTCCTGCAGGGCACCTCGGTGATCGGCTCGGGCCTCGTGTCGCCCAAGGTGCTGGACCTGCCCTTCGATCAGCTCGGCGACGCCACCAGGATCATCGGCTCCGGCCCGTTCGTGGTGGTGAGCGAGCGGCTCGGCAAGGAGCTGAACCTGAAGGCCCGCCCCGACTACAATTGGGGCCCGGCCAAGCTGCCCCACCAGGGCCGCGCCCATCTCGACGGCATCAAGTTCGTCATCACCGGGGAGGACAGCGTGCGCATCGGCGCGCTGCTCGCCGGCCAGGCGGACTTCATTCGCCAGGTGCAGGCCTATGATGAGCCCCAGGTGGAGGCCAAGGGTTTCGCGATCTATGCGCCGAGCACCCGCGGGCAGAACAATTCCATCGTCTTCCGCCCCGACAACCCGCTGGTGGCGGACGTGAGGGTGCGCAAGGCGCTCTCGCTCGCCACCAACCGGAAGGAGATCCTCTCCACGCTCTATTCCCGGAACTATCCGGCGGCGACCTCCATCATCGCCCACGATGCCATCGGCTATGTGGACCAGTCGGACAAGCTGGGCTTCGACCTGGACAAGGCGAAAGCCCTGCTGGACGAGGCGGGCTACACGCCCGGACCGGACGGCATCCGCGAGAAGGACGGCAGGCGCCTGGAGCTGACCGCCTACGAATCCCTGCCCCAGCCGCAGAACAAGGCCATGCTCCAGCTGGTGGCCCAGCAATGGGCCAAGGTGGGGGTGAAGCTCAACGTGCTCGCCGGCGATTCCGGCAGTCGCGCTCTCGACGACCTCGATCCGCAGAAGACGCCCGTGACGCCCGCCATGGTGGGGCGCGCCGACCCGGACGTGATCAAGAGCCAGTATTACCCGAAGAACCGCGACGTGCTGCGCCAGAAGGGCGGCGGCAGCGCCAAGGTGCAGTCCTTCGTGGACGACAGGCTCAACGCCCTGCTTGACGCCATCGCCTCCGAGCCCGATCGCGAGAAGCGCCTGAAGCTGGTGGGCGAGGCCCAGGCCTATGTTCTCGATCAGGCCTACGCCATCCCGATCTTCGAGGAGCCGCAGGCATTCGCTGGCGCCCCTTATGTGAAGGGCGTCGCCTTCGAGGCGGTCGGGCGGCCGAGCTTCTACGACGTGTGGCTGGAGAAGAAATAGGGCGCGGGCGCCGCGGTCCCCCGGATCGCGGCGCCGGACCGGCGAGTGGAGGGGAGAAACCCCGTGGCAAGATACGTTCTGTCGCGCATCGCCCAGGCGGTGCTGGTGCTGTGGGCCGCCTTCACGCTGTCCTTCGTGCTGCTCCAGGCCATGCCGGGCGACGCGGTGCTCATCAAGTTCCTCAATCCCGAATACGGCCTCAGCCCGGCGCAGATCGCCGAGATCCGCAGCTCCTACGCCGCCGATGTGCCCCTCGTGGCGCAATACCTGAACACGGTGCAGAACGTCTTCCGGGGACAGCTCGGCTACTCGCTCCAGGCGGGCGTCCCGGTCTCGGCGCTGCTGGCCGCCAACCTGCCGGCGACGCTCACCCTCGCCAGCCTGGGCTTCCTCGCGGCGGCGGGGCTCGCGGTTCTGGTGGCAGTCGTGTCCTCGTTCGCGCCCTTCGCGGTCCTGCGCAATCTGGTGCAGGCGGCGCCGTCGCTGTTCGTGTCCATTCCCGCCTTCTGGCTCGGCATCATGCTGATCCAGATTTTCTCCTTCCGGCTGAAGCTGGTGTCGGTGATCGCGCCGGGGCCCTTCGAGAGTCTCGTTCTTCCGGTGATGACGCTGGCGGTGCCCATCTGCGCGCCGCTCGCCCAGATCCTCATCCGCAACATCGAGGAGATCCAGACCCGCCCCTTCGTGGCGGTGGCGCGCGCCAAGGGGGCGTCGCGCGCGCGGGTGCTGTGGCGCCACGTGGCACGCAACGCGGTGCTGCCGGTGGTGACCATCGCCGGCGTCCTGTTCGGCGAGCTTCTGGCCGGTGCGGTGGTGACAGAGACGGTGTTCGGCCTGCCCGGCCTCGGCAGCCTCACCGAACAGGCCGTGAGCAACCAGGACCTTGCGGTGCTCCAGGCCGTGGTGATGGTCTCGGCCACCGCCTTCGTCCTCATCAACCTCGCCGTCGATCTCGCCTATCCCTTCCTCGATCCGCGCCTGCGCGCCGCCAGCGGGGCCAAGCCATGACCAGCATCGAGACGGCCTTCGAGAGCACCTCCGGCGAGCAGGACGCCGGGGCGGCCTTCGCGTTCGCCGATGCCGGCGCCGCCCCCGGGCGCGCCCGCTTCCCCCACCGCCTGCGCCGGGTCGCGCCGGGGCTGGTGCTGGCGTGGCTGGTGCTCGCCCTGGTGGCCCTGTGGGCCGTAGCGCCGGGCCTTTTCACCGCCTACGACCCCCTGACGGGCGTGCCCGGCGGGCAGCTCAGGCCGCCGGGGCCGGACCATCTTCTCGGCACGGATGCCCTCGGCCGCGACCTTTACGCCCGCATCGTCTATGGGGCCGTGCACTCGCTCTCCGGCGCGCTGGCGGCGGTCGCCGTCGGCCTCGTCACCGGCACGGCGCTGGGTCTCGTCGCAGGCTCCGTGGGCGGTTGGGTGGACGATGCGGTGATGCGGCTCGTGGACGTACTCCTGTCCATCCCGACGCTGCTCCTGTCCCTCAGCATCATCATTCTCCTGGGCTTCGGCACGCTCAACGCGGCGATCGCGGTGGGCATCACCGCCATCGCCAGCTTCGCCCGGCTGATGCGCGCGGAGGTGGTGCGGGTGCGCCGCGCCGAATTCGTGGAGGCGGCCTTCGGGTCCGGCGGCACCTTCCTGGCGGTGCTCCGGCGGCACATCCTGCCGAATTCGCTGACCTCCGTGGTGGCCTTCACCGCGCTCCAGTTCGGCTGGGCCATCCTGCAGATCTCCACCCTCGGCTTCCTCGGCTACGCCGCGCCGCCGCCGACGCCGGAATGGGGCCTGCTGATCGCCGAGGGCCGCAACTACATCGCCACCGCTTGGTGGCTCACGGCGGTGCCCGGCCTAGTGGTGGTCGCGGTGGTGCTCTCGGCCAACCGCATCGGCCGGTCCATCGGAAGGAGCGCGCCATGAGCGCCGCCGCGCCCGCGCCGGTGCTCGAGGTCGCCGGCCTCTGCGTCGCCTATGGCGAGGGCGTGGAGCGCACCCGCGTCGTGCACGACGTGTCGTTCCAGGTCGCCCCCGGCGAGGTGGTGGCGCTGGTGGGAGAGAGCGGGTCTGGCAAGACCACCACCGCCCAGGCCATCATCGGCCTTCTGCCCGGCACCGGGCGGATCGAGGCGGGCAAGGTGCGGCTCGGCGGCGCCGAGATCGCCGGCTGGAGCCAGGGGAGGCTCGACACCGTGCGCGGCGCGGTGGTGAGCCTGGTGCCGCAGGACCCGACCAGTTCGCTCGATCCGGTGATGACCATCGGCGATCAGGTGGCCGAGATCCTGAAGGTGCACGGCCGGGCTTCGGGCCGGGCCGCGCGCGGGCGGGTCGTGGAGCTGCTGCGCCATGTGGGCCTCAGCGAGCCGGAACTGCGCGCGCGGCAGTATCCCCACGAGCTGTCCGGCGGCATGAAGCAGCGCGTGCTCATCGCCATCGCCATCGCGCTGGAGCCGGCGCTGATCATCGCCGACGAGCCCACATCGGCCCTCGACGTGACGGTTCAGCGGCGCATCCTCGACCTCATCGACGAGCTGCGGCGCCTCCACGGCACCGCGGTGCTGCTGGTGACCCACGATCTCGGGGTCGCCGCCGACCGCGCCGACCGGCTCATCGTGATGCAGAACGGCGGCATCCAGGAGCGGGGCGCGACGCGGGCAGTGCTCGCCGCGCCCCAGAGCCCCTATACCCGCAAGCTCCTGTCCGACGCTCCGGCGCTCAAGCCCGCGCGGCCCCGCCGCCCCGTGCCGGCCGACGCCGAAGCGGCGGTGCGGGTGGAGGGGCTGGTCCACGACTTCCACCTGCCGGGGCGCGGGCGCTTCCGCGCCGTGGACGGCGTCTCGTTCGCGGTGGCGCGGGGCACCACCCATGCCATCGTCGGCGAGAGTGGCTCGGGCAAGACCACCACCATCCGCGCCGTGGCCGGCTTCAACCCGCCCTCCGGCGGCCGGATCGAGGTGGAGGGGCGGGCGCTCAAGGGCCTGCGCGGCGAGGCGCTGCGCCAGTTCCGCCGCACCGTGCAGCTCGTCTACCAGAACCCGTTCGGCTCCCTCGACCCGCGCCAGACCATCCGCGCGGTGGTGGAGGAGCCGCTGCTCAACTTCGACCCGCTGTCCAAGGCGGAGCGCGCGACGCGGGTGGAGGCGCTGATCGAGCGCGTCGGCCTGCCGCGCGCCGTGCTCGAGCGCCGGCCGCACGCTTTGTCCGGCGGCCAGCGCCAGCGGGTCGCCATCGCCCGCGCGCTCATCCTGGAGCCGAGCGTGGTGGTGCTGGACGAGGCGGTCTCCGCCCTCGACGTGACGGTCCAGGCGCAGATCCTCGACCTGCTCGACGAGCTGCAGCGCGACCTCGGCCTCACATATCTTTTCGTGTCCCACGATCTGGCGGTGGTGCGGCAGATCGCCGACACCGTGTCCGTGCTCCACAACGGCCGCCAGGTGGATCACGGACGGGTGGAAGACGTCTTCGAGCACCCATCCAGCGACTATACGCGCGAGCTGATCGACGCCATTCCCGGAAAGGCGTTTCCGCGGCCCGCCAGCCCCCTCGCTCCACTTGCGGAAACCACGACATGACACAAACGCCCCGGAAGCGCCTCGGCTTCTTCACCCGCCTGCTCGACGAGGGCGACGCGGGGGAGCGCTACCGTCTCGCCGCCGAGCAGATCGCCCACGCCGAGGCGCTGGGCTACGACAGCGCCTGGATCGCCCAGCATCACTTCCATCCCGACGAAGGCGCCCTGCCGTCGCCGGCCGTGTTCCTCGCCCATGTGGCGGCGCGGACCCGCGCCATCCGTCTCGGCACGGGGGTCATCACCCTGCCCATGGAAAACGCCATCCGGGTCGCCGAGGATACGGCGGTGCTCGACCTTCTGTCGGGCGGCCGGCTGGAGGTGGGCTTCGGCACCGGCGGGACGCGGGAATCCTTCGAGGCCTTTGGCATCGCGAGCGATCGGCGCGGCGAGGCCTACGGCGCCAATCTCAAGATCGTGCGGGATGCCTGGGCCGGGCGTCCGCTGTTCTCCGCCAATACCCTCTATCCCCCCGCGCCGGGCCTGCTGGACCGCACCTGGCTCGCCACCTTCTCCCCCCTCGGCGCCCGGCTCGCGGGGGAAAGCGGCGACGGGCTGATGCTCTCGCGCACCCAGCCCCGGCCGGCGGAGGCGCCGAACGCCACGCTTTGGGACATCCAGAACCCCATCATCGACGCCTATCTCGCCGCGCTGCCCTCCGGGCGGGCGCCGCGCATCCTCGGCTCGCGCAGCCTGTTCGTGGCGGAGGATCGCGACACGGCGCTGCGCCTTGCCGAAGCGGGGCTCTCCCGGGCGGCGCAGCGCTTCGCCGCCGCCGGCCACCGTTTCCCGAGCAACGGGGTGCACGACCTCATCCGCACCCTCGACAGCCACGTGGGGACGCCGGACGACGTGATCGCCTCCCTGAAGGCCGACACCGCCCTCGCGCGGGCCACCGACATCGTCTTCCAGGTGCATTCCATCGATCCGCCGCATCGCGACATCCTGCGGTCCATGACCCTGACCGCGGAACATGTGGCGCCCGCCCTCGGCTGGACCCGCGCCGATGACGGCCATCTCGCCGCCGCCCAATAGGCCGCGGGACCAGGACGGAACCTGAGAACCATGACCCAGCAGCACCCCGACATCATCGACACCCTCGCGGGCATCCGCCCCGGCGATGCCCGCGACGCCCTGCGCGCCCGCCGGCCCGTGACGCGGGACGAAGCCCAGAAGAGCCACCTCGCGCTGTTCGTGCCGGCATCCACCGCCGACGTGAGCCTCGCCGAGCGCCATGCCGTGGCGGTGTTCGTCGCCACGCTCCATAACGCGACGGACCTTGCCGCCCTCCATGCCGGCCATCTTCGGGACGCTTCCGGAGGCGCCGCGCTTCTCCCGGCGGTGCAGCGCGCGGCGGAGGCCGGGGCGGCGCGCGGCCCCTATGGCCGCTATCCGGCCGGGCCGCTTTCCGCGGAGGACCAGCCGGGGCCGGAGCTCGTGCTTTCCGCCGATGTGGCGGCCGCGCTCGGCCCGCGTCTCGCGGCGGCGCTCGCCCATGCACATCTGCTCGTCTTCCATCCCCGCGACGCGCGGCCCGGGCACCTCGGCCGGCTCCTCGCCGCCGGCTGGAGCACCACCGGTGTGGTGACGCTGTCCCAGCTCGTCTCCTTCCTCGCCTTCCAGATCCGCGTCGCCGCCGGCCTCAAGGTGCTGGCGGAGGCTTGACGGGAGTTCCGACCCATGACCGAACGCGTGATCGAGCCGGCGGTGGAAAACCCGCCCCACGTCTTCACCCAGGCCCATATCGGCTGGACGCCCTGGCTGGAGCCGCTGCCCGAGGCCGACCTCACGGACCGCCACCACACGGCGCTGGTGGATCCGTCGCGGGCGAAGTCGCCCTATTTCATGCTGCTGGCGCGCGACCCCGACATCCTTGAGGCGCGCACCCGCACCGACAAGGACATTTTCTACAATACTAAGGACGGCCTGCCCCGTGCCGACCGGGAACTCGCGGCCACCGCGGTTTCCCGCACCAATGGCTGCATCTTCTGCGCGTCGGTGCATTCGCGTTTCGCCGCGCAGTTCTCCAAGCAGCCGGACGCGGTGCAGCGACTCCTCGACATCGGCCTCGCAGCACCCCTCGATCCGCGCTGGGCGGCCATCGCCGCAGCCTCCGCGGTGCTCACGGCAACGCCGCCGGCTTTCACCTCGGCCCATGTGGCGCAACTGCGGGAGGCGGGGTTCGACGATGCCGAAATATCCGACATCATCCACGCTGCCGCCTTCTTCAACTGGGCCAACCGGCTGATGCTCTCCCTGGGCGAGCCGACCCCGGCCCCGTGATGCAGCCCTGGTCCTTGCGCGGTGCTGGTTCCGTTTCGATCATGCGCTGCGCCGGGCTTAACGGAATGCCCGAGAATGGAAATCTCGGGCATTTGCGTTGAGTGTCCGGGAATTCCGCTCATCTACAGAAATTCAAGACGGCATTTTCGATTTTGAATGATCGTCTGGCCTACGCGTGACCTATAATATTCGCTCATTTTCTCACATCTGAACGCCGTCAGCGGGAAGCATCACTTTCCCGGCCCGGCAGAAGTGTCGCTTCATTCTCCATCTCCTTCTCCAGCGCTTCCTGCCGTGCGGCGTGGGAGGCATGGCGGCCGGCCAGGAAGCTCACGATGATGAGCTGGAGGAAGTGGTAGATCATGATCGGCGTGATGATGAGGGACATCTGCGGCAGGGCGGCGAACATCACGGTGGCCATGGGCAGGCCCGTGGCCAGGGATTTCTTGGAGCCACAGAAGGTCACCGCCACCGTATCCGCCCGGTCAAATCCGCTCACGCGGCAGACCAGCAGCATGAGCAGATACACCACCGCGAACAGCAGGGCCGAGCCGACCGCGATTTCCACCAGAAGCGTGGGGCTGCGGTTGCTCCACAGGCCCGCAGCCACGCTGTCGCAGAAGGCGTTGTAGACAATGGCGAGGATCACCGCGCGGTCCGCGATCTTGACGATGGCGCGGTGCTTTTCCACGACCTTCAGCAGCGGGGGCCGTAGCAACTGCCCAATCACCAGCGGCACGATGACGATGATCACCAGCTTGAGAATGACATCTCCCAGCGCCAGGCCTTCACCTGTCGCGTGGAGATACCAGGCCATGAGCAGCGGGGTGACGAAGACGCCGATGAGGCTGGACACGGAGGCATTGAAGATGGCCACCGGCACATTGCCGCGCGCCAGCGAGGTCATGGCCACCGAGGATGAGACGGTGGAGGGCAGGGCGGCGAGGAAGAAGAACCCCGTCGTCACATCTTCGGGAAAGATGCTGCGCAGCAGAGGCATCGCGAGCATCACCACGAGCGGAAACACCACGAAGGTGGCGAGCTGCACCAGCAGATGCAGCTTCCAGCGGGTCGCGCTTTGAATGAGCTTCTTCGTGGGCAGGGAGATGCCGTAGAGGAAGAAGACGATGGCGATGCCCCAGTTGGCGGCCTTGTCGGCATGGAGCGGACCGCCCGTCACGCCCGGAGCCGGCCATAGCAGCGCCAGCACCACGACGATGACGAGGGACAATAGAAACGGATCGATCTTGTAGCGCGCCAGCATGATGCTCAAAACAAATGGCAGAGAAACCAGCCGGGCCTGCGCCCTTCAGGACCGTGTTTCTCTGGCTTGGGCCATGCAGCCTGACGGCTGCCTGAGATGACGGGCCGAGACCGGTCCGTGGGGTTCTGCTGATGGCCTGGCTGGCGCTGCGCCGAAGCGTATGCGTCATGCCTGCCATGTCCGGTCATTCTTCAATGAAGCCTGGTTCTTCTATGGTGCTTCGGTATGTTTCGAAGTGGGTTCTGCTTCATCTAAGGCTGACTCCATTGGGTGGCGTGCGGCATCACCATGCTGCGACGCTGCCGTCACTGCGCGGATCTTCTCCGCCCTCGATCCAGCCTTCCGGGTGCAGCACCAGCGCGCCGGCATGGCCCATGCGCTCGTCGAACGCCGCGACCACTTCCACCGGGTGGCCCAGGGCGCGCAGGGTTTCGATGGTCTCTTCCGGGTAGCGCGCTTCGAGCTTCAGGCTGGTGCTGGCCTCGGCCCATGTGCGCCCCAGAAGCCAGCGCGGGGCTGCCACCGCGGCGCGGATATCGTGCCCGCCCCAGATGTAACGGGAGAACACGGCGGCCTGGGTCTGTGGCTGGCCTTCCCCGCCCATGGTGCCATAGACGAGCAGCCGCCCATCCTTCAGCCGGGCCATGGCCGGGTTCAGCGTATGGAAAGGCTTGCGCCCCGGTGCGAGCGTGCGCAGCCGGCCCGGAGCCAGATCGAAGGCGCAGCCGCGGTTCTGCCAGACGATGCCGGTGCGCGGCAGCACCACCCCGGAGCCGAATTCGAAATAGATGCTCTGGATCATGCTCACCGCGCGCCCGTCGCGGTCGATCACGCCCATCCACGTGGTGTCGCCGTCGGAAACCGGAGCCGGCCAGGGGCTGGCCCGTTGCGGCGAAATGGCGGCGGCGCAGGCGGCGATCGTCGCCTCGTCCAGCAGGCGGGCGGGGTCCATCTCCATCAGGGCGGGATCGCCGACATGACGGTCGCGCAGCAGGAAGGCCTGCTTGGTGGCTTCCACCAGCGCATGGATGCCGGCGGCCGTGTCGGGCGTCCATCCCGGCTGGCGGATGCGATCGTAAATGGACAGGATGAGCAGGGACGCGAGGCCCTGCGTGGGCGGCGGCATGTTGAAGATCCGCCCGGCGCTGATCTCCCGTTCCAATGCCGGCTTCAGCGCGGCGCGGTGTGCGTTCAGGTCTGCCAGCGTGACGGGGCTGCCCACCGCGTCCAGATCCGCGCCGATGCTGCGCGCGAGGTCTCCGGTGTAGAAATCCTGCGCGCCGGCGCGGGCAAGCTGCTCCAGCGTGTCGGCAAGGACGGGCAAATGGTGGCGCGTGCCATAGGCCGGCACGTCCCCATGGGGCAGGAAGGCTTCGGCAAAGCCCGGCTGCGGCTCCAGCTCCGCCCGCTTGGCCCGCGTATTGGCTTCCTGGCTGCGGGTGACGGGAAAGCCGGCACGGGCATAATGGATGGCGCTTTCCAGCAGGCGGGAGAAGGGCAGCCTGCCGCCCCAGGCGCTGCGGCTGTGTTCATAGGCCCGCCCCCAGCCGGAGATGGTGCCGGCCACCGTGCAGGCCGCCAGCGGGCCGCGCCAGGGAATGGCGCTGTGCCCCTCATAGAGCGCGGGCGTGGCATGTGCGCCTGCCGCCCCGCAGGCATCGACGGCCTGCATGGGCGCGCCGGGTGCGTGCAGCAGCCAGAAACCGTCGCCGCCGATGCCGGTCATGTGCGGATAGACCACCGCCAGAGTCGCCGCCACCGCGATGGTGGCTTCGATGGCGTTGCCCCCCGCGCGCAGAATGTCGAGGCCGGCCTGTGACGCGAGAGCATGGGGCGCGACAACGGCCCCGCTGGTGCCGAGGATCGGGTTCATCTGGTTTCTTTAAGCCCAGGCATGTTCAAACGAAGTGGATGTGAGTTCGCGCAGGGAAAATCCTGCCGCTCAGCATGTGGAGGCTTCTCTCTTTTTGAATGGAGCGGGGCAGAGACTGGGCGTCACCATGCGGTGGCGCTCAGCTTTCCCGGCACCGGCGCGGTCCAGGCAGCAGTTGTGAGGGTGGCCGCATTGCGGGCGGCCAGAAGGTGGGCGCGCATCTCGCGATAGGCCGTGCTGCCATCATGCTTCAGGATGGCATCGATGATGGCGCAATGCTCCTCGAAGGAGGCCCCCATGCGCTCGAGATTGCGGAATTGCGACCGGCGGAACGGCGCCACGCGATTGTGCAGGCTGGTGATCTGCTCAATCAATATGCTGTTGTGGCAGCCCCGCAGAATGCTGTTGTGGAAGGCGCGGTTGGCCTCGTCATACTGGTCGATGTCGCCGGCGTGAAGGGCCGCCCGGTTGGCATCATGAATGGCGGCCAGTTCCTGCAGCTCATCCGCGCTCATGCGTACGGCGGCATGGCGCGCGCATGCGGCCTCCAGCTCGCCGATCGCCTCGAAGGCCATGTCGAGCTGGCTGATGGAGAGGCTGGTGACGATGGACCCGCGATTGGGGCGCGTTTCCACAAGCCCCATGCTGGAGAGCTTTTTCAGGGCCTCGCGAATGGGCGTGCGCGAGACCTGGTAGCGCTCCGCCAGCGAGACTTCATCGAGCCGCGTGCCGGGTTCGAGCTGCCCGACGACGATCTCATCGGCGATGCGCTGGCTCACCTCGTCGGCAAGGTTGCCGCGGTTGCGGGCGGGCTTGGAACGCAGCTCGCTCATGGTGTTGCCTCCGTCTCAAGCGCCTGCGCCATCGGCCAGCAGCTCACGGTGCCCTGTGTCGTCCGGGTGCGTGGCGGCACCTGGCTGCGGCAGCGATCATCCGCCAGGGCGCAGCGCGGGGCGAAGGAACAGCCGGCGGGCAGGCGGGCCAGATCCGGCGGGGAACCGGGAATGGCGGCCAGCGGCTTGCCGCGATCCTCCGGGCCGACTGTGGCCGCCAGCAGGCCCTGCGTGTAGGGGTGGCGGGGCGCGCGCACGATCTCGCGCACGGGCCCTTCCTCCACGATGCGCCCGGCATACATGACGGCGACGCGGTCCGCGACCTCCACTGCTGCGGCGATGTCGTGGGTGACGAAGATCATCGACATGCCGGTTTCCCGCTGCAACTGTCGCAGCAGCAGAAGCACCTGGATCTGCACGGTGGCATCGAGCGCGGTGGTGGGTTCATCCGCCAGCAGCAGTTGCGGGCGGCAGGAAAGGGCGAGCGCGATCATGGCGCGCTGGCGCATGCCGCCGGAAAGCTCGTGCGGATAGGCATCAAGACGCTGGCGGGCCTGGGGAATCTGCACATGCTCCAGCATCTCCAGAGCGCGCGCGCGCGCAGCTTCGGCGGAGACCTTCTCATGAGCCTGCACCGCCTCGCTGATCTGCCGGCCGATGGTGTAGACCGGATCGAACGCGAGTCCCGGCTCCTGAAAGATCATGGAGACCTTGCCGCCGCGATACTGCTCCAGCGCCCTTCCGCGCAGGGCCAGCACATCATCGCCATCCATGGTGATGCGGCCATTGATGCGGGTGCGCTTTTCCGGGTGCAGGCGCAGCAGGGTGCGCAGGGTCACGCTCTTGCCGGAGCCGGATTCGCCCAGCAGGCACAGCACTTCGCCCTTGCTCAGCTCGATATTCACGCTGTTGAGGGCGCTGGCGGTGCGCGCGCCCTCGAAGCGCACGGTGAGATCCTGAATGGACAGCAGGGGCGCGTTCATGCGGACAGTCTCCCCGAGGCGGCGCTGTGGCCGGAGGCGGGATCATTCATGTGGCAGGCGGCGCGGTGCTCGCCGTCATTTCCCACCTGCATCAAGGCCGGTGCGCGGGCGGCGCACACCTCCTCCGCAAAGGCGCAGCGGTCGCGGAAGCGGCAGCCGCTGGGCGGATTGATGGGGTTGGGTGGATCGCCGCTCAGGGGCGGCGCCTCCGTGCGGTGATCCGGATCCATGGAGGGCACCGCGGAGAGCAGGGCGCGCGTATAGGGATGCGCGGCGTGGCTGTAGATGCGCTCCACCGGGCCCGATTCCACCACCTGCCCCAGATACATCACCATCACCAGATCGGAGATGTAATGCACCACGTGCAGGTCGTGGGAGATGAACAGATAGGTGAGGTTGCGCTCGGCCTTCAGCTCCTGCAGCAGGTTCAGCACCTGCGCCTGAACGGACTTGTCGAGCGCGGCGACGGATTCATCCAGGATGACGAGGCGCGGGTCGAAGGCCAGGGCGCGGGCGATATTGATCCGCTGGCGCTGGCCGCCGGAAAGCTCATGCGGGTAGCGGTTCGCGAACTGGCCGGGCTCCATGCCGGTGCGGGCCAGCAGGTCCCGCGCCAGCTTCATGGCCTGCGCCGCCCCCATGCCATGCACGCGCGGCCCGAAGGCGATGGTCTCGGCAATGGTCAGGCGCGGGTTGAGCGAGGCGAAGGAATCCTGGAACACCATCTGCAGGCTGCGCCGGAATTCCTTGTGGCTGATCTTGCGAAAGTCCGCCAGCGTTTCGCCATCGAAGATCATCTCGCCGGAGTCGGCCTTCATGAGATGGGCGATGAGGCGCGCGGTGGTGGACTTGCCGCAGCCGGATTCCCCCACGATGCCGAGGGTCTTGCCCTTGGGGACGGAGAAGCTGACGCCGTCTACGGCATGCACCACCCGCTTCTCGCGGGAGAGGAAGCTGCCGCGCACGGGGAAGTGCTTGGTGAGCCCTTCCACAATGAGCAGGGGCTGGGCCGGTCCGCCGCGATCCTCGTTCGCGAACGCGGGCTGCGGCTGCGCGGCCACCGGCGGCTGGGGAGTGTGAGGCTGCATCATCATGCCCGGATGTCCATGGCGGAGCGCACGCTGTCGGCCAGCAGGTTGAAGGCGATGGAGGTGGCGAAGATGAACAGGCCGGGCAGGGCGGCAACCCAGGGGTTGCTGTAGATGGCCGAGCGCAGCGTGTTCAGCATCAGCCCCCATTCGGGCTCCGGCGGCTTCACGCCAAGGCCGAGGAAGGACAGGCCCGAGGCCAGGATCATGCTCACCGAGAGCAGGCCGGTGGTGTAGACGAACACCGGCCCCAGCACATTGCCCAGCACATGCACGCGGATGATGGTGAGGGCCCCCGCGCCGCTCATGCGCGCGGCCTCGATGTAATCGAGCTTGCGCACCTGGGTGGTGGCGCTTTCCGCCACGCGCACGACCTGGGGCACGAACACCAGCGTGAGCGCGATCAGGCAGTTGCTCATGCCCGAGCCGAGCGCACCGGAAATCGCCACCGCCAGCAGCACGGAGGGGAAGGCGTAGAAGACATCCAGCGAGCGCATGATGAGCATGTTGACCCGCCCGCCCGCATAGCCCGCGAACACGCCGATGAGCGAGCCGAAGACGAAGGCGGCCAGCACCGGCACCACTCCCATCAGCAGCGAGAGGCGCCCGCCGTGCATGAGGCGGGTGAGCATGTCGCGTCCCAACTCATCGGTGCCGAGCAGGTGCCCCGTGGTGCCGATGGGCTGGAGACGGCGGATCATGGAGCCCTTGTAGGGATCTGCCGGCGAGATCCACGGAGCGAGAAGCGCGGCGCCGATGATGAGCACCAGCACGGCGCCGCTGATCCAGGCCATGCGGTCGCGCTTCAGGCGCTGCCACACCATGGCCCAGTAGCTGCGGCTGGGCGGTGCCGCCTCGACGGGTGGGACCGGGGCGGCGACGGGAAGTTGGGTCAGGGCGGTCATGTCAGGCTCTCCCCATGCGGGGATCGATCAGGGGCTGCAGGATGTCCACCAGCAGGTTGAGGACCACGAAGAACATGCACAGCACCAGGATGGTGCCCTGCAGCAGGGGAATATCGCGCTGGAAGATCGCGGCATTCAGCAGGAAGCCCGTGCCGGGCCACGCAAAGACGGTTTCCACCAGAATGGAGCCGCCCATCAGGTAGCCCACCTGCAGGCCCGCCACCGCCAGCACCGTCGGCGCGGTGTTCTTGATGATGTGGAGGAAGATGCGCCGCCCGGAGAGGCCGCGGGCGCGCAGCGCCGTTACGAATTCCTGCTGGAGCATGTCGGAAACCAGCGCCCGGACCGTGCGGGTGATGATGCCCATGGGAATGACCGCAAGGGTGAGCGCCGGTAGCACCAGATAGCGGATGTGCTCCCAGTCGAATTGCCAGGAGGCGGACCCGCCGGGGCCCGCGCCCATGGCCGGGAAGATGGGCAGCCAGATGGACAGGCAGATGGTGAGTACCAGCCCGAGCCAGTAGTGGGGAATGGACACGCCGATCACGGAAGACCCGGTTGCCATGCGATCGATCCAGCCGCCGTGATAATAGCCGGCGATGGCCCCGAGGATGCAGCCGCTGACCACGCCGATGAGCGCTGCCACGCCCGCCAGCAGCAGGGTGTTGGCCACCGCCTTCATCACTTCCGCCACCACCGGCCGGCCGGAGGCGATGGAGGTGCCGAGGTCTCCCTGCACGGCGTGCAGCAGCCACAGCGCATATTGGACGACCACCGGTCGATCGAGCCCATAGCTTTCACGCAGGGCGTTGATGACCTCCTCGGGCGCATCTGCCGGCGCGATGGCGTTGAGCGGGTCGCCCGGCGCCAGATACACCAGCATGAAGGAAATGACCGTCACGCCAAGAGCAATGGGAATAGAATACAGAATGCGTTTCAGCACATAGAGCAGCATGACAGCTTTCCTCATGGGGCCGGCGCGGTGGACGCCGGCCCCGTCTCGGTCACGGGCGGGAGATCACTTCTTGGCCGTTTCCATGCCGATGGTGGTGAGGTCCTGGAACCAGTGCTGGGCCTGGATGAACTGCTTCACCTTGGGCGAAAGCGCATGCGGGTTCACGTCATGCACCACCCAGAGCATCAGGGCGTCGTCGACCATTTGCTGGTGAACGGAGGCCAGCAGCGCATCCTGCTGCTTCGTGTCGAAGGTGGTCTGGATCTTCTCGATGGCCGCATCGACCTTGGGGTTGGAATAGCCGCCCCAGTTCACGCCCTTGGGCGCCACATAACCCGAATAGGCGAAGCGGGTGATGGCGTAGAAGGGGTCTGCCGTGACGTAGCCGAGATTGATGGCCGTGATGTTCTTGCCGGCATTCATCTCGTTCTTGGCACCGGCGCGCCAGTGCAGGTAGAGATTTTCCAGCTCCACCACCTCGAACTCGACATCGATGCCGATTTCCGCGAGGCTCTGCTGGATGAACTCATTCATCGGCAGGGAGAGCATCTGCCCCGTGCCGCCCTGGGCGATGATGACCTTGGCCTTCAGTGGCTTTTCCGGGCTGTATCCGGCTTCCTTCATCAGGGCCTTGGCGGCCGCGGGGTCATACTTGATGTCGAATTCGGGCTTGCCGAACCACGGGCTGGTGACATCCACCTGTCCCTTGGCGGGGGTGGCGAGCCCGCTCAGCAGCGCCACGACGGCGGCGCGGTCGACGGCAAGGTTGGCCGCCTTGCGCACACGGATATCCGCCCAGGGAGAACCCTCCTGCGTGGAGAAGTGGTAGGGCCACACATGGGGGGTGACGTTCTGGACGATGGAGAAGCCGTTGGCCTTCAGCTGGGGCAGCACATCCGGCGGCGGGGTTTCAATGATGTCCACCTGGCCGGTGAGCAGCGCATTGGCGCGGGTCATGGCATCGGGAATGGGCAGCAGCACGATGCGGTCGGTCTTGGCCTTGCGGCTTTCATTCCAGTAGGCGTCGTTCTTCACGAGGTCCGCCCGCTCGCGCGGCACCAGCTTGTCCAGCTTGAAGGGGCCGGTGCCGGAAGGGGTGCTGGCGAACTTGTTCCAGTCGCGGCCCACGGCCTCCCACTGGGCGGGGCTGGAAATGAGGAACCACGGCAGCTGATAGGGGAAGAGCGCGTCCACCGCCTTGGTGGTGATCTCGATCTTGTTGTCGCCGATCTTGCGATAGGAGGCGATGGAGGGAATGCGCGGCACCACCTGCGCGGCCTGCTTGGCATCGAACTGCGGGGACTTGCTGTCGAGAACCTTGTCGAGATTCCAGATCACCGCATCGGCGTTGAAGTCGGAGCCGTCGTGGAACTTCACGCCATCACGCAGGGTGAAGACCCACTTGGTCTGGTCGGCCGGGTTCACCTCCCACGCGGTGGCAAGGCCGGGCACCAGCTTGCCGGGGCGGTCGCCCACATTGGCTTCCCAGGCGATCAGCGGGTCATACAGGGTGTGGCCGGTGAACTGGTAGGCGCCCGCGCCACGGTCCGGCTGGCCGGTGGTGAGGGGAATATCGGCCATTGAGATGCCGTAGCGGGCAACAGTTTCCGCATAGGCGCTGCCACACAGCATCATGGCAACGGGCACGGCTGCCAACCAGCCCGCCACTCGCTTACGTCCACGCATATCGTCCATCTCCACGCAGGTTGCTGCCATGGAGTTTGCATGCAGTGTGCCATTCGCGAGCCGGCAACGGATGTATTTTCGAACCCTCCGGAATAACAGCATCTTCATATGAAAATGTATGGTTTCTGCCCGCGTCCTGGCGTCGGCCATGCGCGAATGGTGCGTGCTTAGTTTGCATGCAATTGTGGTGTTTCATGGCATTTTCCCGATGATATTGGATGCAATCCACGTGGCTGCCCACGGCTGAGAATGGGACGTGCCGTGCGGCCGAGGGGGCCGCCATCGTCCTTGGAGAGAGTTCGGACGTGCTGTCGGAAGGCTGCTGGGGCACGGGGGCCTGAACTGAAGCCCTGCCGCTCGCTGGAAGGCCGTTTCGCGTCAGCGCGCGCCGCGAGGGGAGATGTCGGCTCTGGAGGCGCCATGATAATTTGACATAATATATGTATTTGATTAGACGGCAGCATTCAGAGGTTTCCGCAGCCGGGCATCGCAGGCGGCGCGCGCGGGATGGAAGCTCCAACCGGAATCGCAGGGCGTGATGAGTGCCAATCCCGTGTTCGCCATAGCTTTTGAAGGCTATTCCGGCACAAGCATCGAGACGCTTCTCTCCGCTTCCGAGGCCGCCGAAGCCCGCGGATGGACGATGACCATCATCGGCGGTCCAGGTTGCCCCTACGACCCGATCACGGCATTGGCAGCCATTGCGGCGCGCACCACCCGCATCGGCCTCGCCGCGGTGGTGGACGTGGACCGCACGCCGCCTTACGACTTCGCCCGCTGCCTCGCCTCCCTCGATCACGTATCGAGCGCTCGCGCGGCCTGGAAGCCGACGACACGCGCGCAAGGCGCGGAAGCCGCCGCGCGCATGAATGAATTCATCACCGTCGTTTCCGATCTTTGGGACAGCTGGGACGACGACGCGCAGCTCTATGACAAGGCGCGCGGGCTCTATGTCGACCTTGGCAAGGTGCATCGCCTCGATCATGCCGGCGCTGCCTTCCGCGTCGCCGGTCCCCTTGATATCCCGCGCCCGCCGCAAGGCCGCCCGGTCCTCGTCCGTGAGATGGCGGAGAGCGTTGACCCGGACCTGAGTGTCGCGGACGTCGTTCTGCTGCCCTCCGATACCGGGACGGCGTCGAAGGGCGCGCCGGCACCGGACCGGCCCATCAGGATCGCCGGGGCGCCATCCGGTCAAAGCGAAACGCTCTCGCATCGCTGGTCAGAGACCGGGGTGCCGGACGGCTTCCTCCGACGGGCCGAGGCCACTCCGGCTGGCGTCGCGCTGGCGTCCGAGGGCTTGCCGCTTTCGCAGTCGTCCATCGCCCGTGACAGCCCGCGCGCGGCCCTTGGCCTGAGGCGCCCTTCGGGGCGTTTCGCCTCGGTCGCGTCGGAACGTCGGGTGTAAGCGATGGATCGACGTCGTCTCGCGCTGTTCGTCAATCCGCTGCTCTGCGGCCATCATGAGGCCGCGTGGCGCACGCCCGGCGCGCAGCCCGAGCGCATCCACAGCCCCGATTACTATGCCGAGATCGCCCGCATCGCCGAGAAGGGGCGTTTCGATGCGATGTTCATGGCTGACTTCTTCGCCTTCAACCCGGCGGTGAAATACAGTCCCCGGTGGGAATTGGAGCCGGTGACGCTGTTCGCCGCCATCGCCCGCGCCACCAGCAATCTCGGCTTCATCGCCACCGGCTCGGCCATTTTTGCCGATCCGGTCGAGATCGCCCGGACCTTCGCCACGCTCGACGGCGTCACCGGCGGGCGCGCCGCCTGGAATATCGTGACCTCCGGCGACCTCGCCGCGGCGGCCAACTACGGCTTTGCCGCGCCGATCCCCCACCGTGAGCGTTATCGCCTGGGCGCGGAGGCCACGAGCCGCGTTCTCGCCCTGTGGGACGGCATTGCCGAGGCGCCGGGCGAGGCGCCCGTGCCGCGTCCGGTTCAAGGTCGTCCGGTGCTGGTGCAGGCGGGTTCCTCGCCGGACGGGAGGGATTTCGCCGCCCGCTTCGCCGAAGTGGTGTTCAGCGCCCAATGGGACATGTCCCACGCCCAGGCCTTTCGCCGCGATCTGCGTGCGCGGGCGGTGGCGCACGGTCGCGATCCCAACTCGATACGGATCGTCCTCGGGCTCGCCCCCACGATCGCGGGGACGCAGGCTGAAGCGCGCGCGAAGAAGCAGGCGCTGGACGACCTGATCGTCCCAGCCGCTTCGCTGGCGTGGCTCGACAGCTTCGGCATCGACCTGTCCGCCTTCGATTTCGACGCGCCCCTGCCCCGAAGGCTCGGGGACATCGACCTTTATGAAGGCATCAAGAGCCGGTTTGCGGTCATCAGCGACCTCGCGGACAGCACGGAGCCGCTGACGATCCGCCAGCTTGCAGGCCAATTGGCCGGGAGCCGGGGCCATCTGTCGGTGGTCGGCACCGCGGAACAGGTCGCCGACACCATCGAAGCCTGGTTTACCGCGGAGGCCGTCGACGGGTTCATGATCATGCCCCAGGAGCTGCCCGGAGATTTCTCCGTGTTCGTCGACGAGGTGGTGCCGCTGCTGCGGCGGCGCGGTCTCGTGGACGCCGATTATCGCGGCTCAACCCTCCGGGACAATCTCGGCCTGCCGCTTTCTCTGAGGTCGGCCGGCTTCGACACTTCGGTGCGCGCATGAGCGAGCAGGCAACCAGCGCACCCCGCGCCCGTCCCCTTCCCAGCCGGCCGTTTACGGTGCTCGCCGACGCGGCGGTGCGTGTCGGGCCATTGGTGGTGCTGCTCGTGGTGTGGCAGGCGCTGTGCGACCTCGGGTTCGTGCGGCCCGTGCTGTTGCCGTCTCCCCTGGCCATTGCCCGCACCATGTGGGAAATGGCGCGCAGCGGTGAGCTTGCCGTGCATGTCGCGGTGAGCGGCGCGCGGGTGCTTCAGGGGTTTTCCATCGCCGCCCTCCTCGCGCTTGCGCTGGGCATTCTGATGGGGCTCGCGCGGCCGCTGAACCGCCTCGCCGATCTCATCATCCAGATCCTGAAACCGATCCCGCCCATCGCCTGGATCCCGCTCTCCATCCTGTGGTTCGGGATCGGCGAGGGCGCCAAGGTGTTCATCATCTTCCTCGGCGCCTTCTTCCCCATTCTCGTCAGCACCCTCGATGCCGTCCGCCAGACCGACGCGCGCTATGTGGAGCTGGCACGGGTGCTGGAGGTGCCGCGCCTCAACTTCATCCGCGAGGTCATGATTCCGGGCGCCATGCCGCAGATCATGACCGGGCTGAGGCTGGGCGTGACCATGTCGTGGATGTGCGTGGTGGCAGCGGAGCTGATCGCGGCGTCCAGCGGCATCGGCTTCCTCATCATGGACGGGCGCGTGATGTCGGACGCCAGCGTGGTGCTGGCGGGCATGATCACACTCGGCATCCTCGGCAAGCTGACCGACGACGCGCTGCGCTTCGCCGAGCGGCGGCTGGTGCGCTGGCGCAACAGCTTCAACGGCCTCTAGAGGACAGCCATGGCCACTTCCTCCGTCGCGCGGACCGCCGATCACACGGACCATTCGCTGGTGGTCCGGGGCGTTTCCAAAAGCTACCTGCGGCCGGATGGCGCCGAGGTGCGCGCGCTCGACCACATCGACCTCGTGGTGCCCGACGGCAGCGTCACCTGCATCATCGGCGCCAGCGGGTGCGGCAAGAGCACGCTGCTGCGGATCATCGCCGGGCTGGAGGCGGACTTCAGCGGCGCCGTGCAACTCGGCGGCCGGCCGCTCAAGGGGCCGGGGCTCGACCGCGGCATCGTGTTCCAGGACCATCGCCTGGTGCCGTGGATGACGGTGGAGCGCAACATCGCCTTCGGCCTGCACCGGCTGTCCGCCGCGGACAAGCGCCGCGTCATCGCGGAGAAGCTGCGGCTGGTCGACCTTGAGGGGTTCCGCGATGCCTACCCGCAGCAATTGTCCGGCGGCATGGCGCAGCGGGTCGCCATTGCCCGCGCGCTCGCGCACCAGCCGGAACTCCTGCTGCTGGACGAGCCGTTCGGCGCGCTCGACGCGCTGACCCGCCTGCAGATGCAGGACGAAGTGCTGCGCATCCGCGAAACCGAGCATCTCACCACCGTGCTCATCACCCACGACATCGAGGAAGCCATCTATCTCGGCGACGAGATCGTGGTGCTCTCCAGCCGTCCCGGCCATGTCCGGGCCCGGTTCCAGGTGGACCTGCCGCATCCGCGTGACCGCGGCAGCGCCGAATTCGCCCGCCTGCGGCACGAACTGCATGACCAGTTCTTCCGCCACGGCCACTGACCCTTGCCCGACAGGAACACCATGCCATGCTGAAAATTCTGTCCAGAACCCTCTGTGCCCTTGCGGCCGTGACCGCCCTTTGGGCGTCTTCCGCCGCCGCGGAAACCGTGCGTATCGGCTTCATGCCGTTCGTGCCCTATTCCGCGATCCTGCTCGCGAAGCAGAAGGGCTGGGTGGAAGAAGAATTCGCCAAGGCCGGCTTCAAGGACCTTGAGGTCAAGTGGCACCAGTTCGCCGGCGGCCCGCCGGTGAACGAGGCGTTCGCGTCCGGCGCCATCGACATCGCCGCCCTCGGCGATACGCCCGCTCTCGTCGCCTTCGCCAACGGCATCGATACCCGCCTCGTCGGCCTTGCCTGCAAGGGCGCCAAGGCGGAAGCCCTGCTGGTGCTGAAGGACAGCCCGATCAAGACGGTGCAGGACCTGAAGGGCAAGAAGGTCGCGACCCTGCGCGGCGGCAATGTGCATGAGCTGCTGGTGGCGGTGCTGGGCGAGGCCGGTCTCAAGATCTCCGATGTCGAATTCATCAACCTCGGCCTGCAGGACATGGGCATCGCCCTGACTAAGGGCGACGTCGATGCGGTGCTGGTCTGGGAGCCCCTGCTCACCAAGCTCGACAGCGAGGGCATCTCGCGCACCCTGCGGGATGGGGCGGGCCTGAAGAGCAATCTCAATCCCATCGTCGCCTCGGCCACGTTCGTGGAGAAGCATCCTCAGGTGCTCGAAGCCTATTTGCGGGCGGTGAAGCGCGGCGCGGATTCCCTGCGCTCCGATCCGGCAGCAGGGGCGGAAGTGCTGGCACCGGTGGTCGGCCTGACGCCGGCGCAGGCGCAGCTCGCCTTCGCGCGCTTCGACTGGAACCCGCCGGTGACCAAGGCGGATGAGGCCGAACTCGCCGACTCCGTGAAGTTCCTTCTCGAGAACCGCTTCATTCGCCAGCCGTTCGATGTGGCGAAGTTCGTGGCGGCACCCGCCTCCCGCTGACGCCCGCTCTCCACGCCGGCCCGTCGCCGTCGCCTTGCCGCTTGTCACGGCCATCTCCGGGACAAGCGGCGGCCCGGCGGGCCTGCGGTGAACATCTTCTTCAAGGCGTACCCATGTTTTCTCTCTCAGGCCGCAGGGCGCTCGTTACGGGCGGTGGGCGCGGGCTCGGCTTCGGTATCGTCGAGGGCTTCCTGGCGGCCGGGGCGCAGGTGGCGGTCATCGACCGTCCCGGAAGCCTCGCCGACGTCGATCGCCTGAGCGCGGCGGGCGCCCGCATCGCGTCTGTTGCTGCCGATCTCGCCGACCGGGAGCAGTTGCAGGCGGGCTTCGATGCCGCATTGGCCAGTCTTGGCGGGGAGCTCGACATCCTCGTCAACAATGCCGGAGTCTGGGATGACACGCCGTCCATCACCATGCCGCTTGCGACCTGGGACCGGATCATCGAGGTCAACCTGACGGCGGCGTTCGCCCTCAGCCGCCGCGCGGCGGAAGTGATGCTGCCCCGGGGATGGGGGCGCATCATCAACATCGGTTCCATCCGCAGCCTTCGGGGCGGCATGAATGCGGCAGCCTATGCGGCAAGCAAGGGCGCCATCGCGCTCCTCACCCAGACCCTCTCCAATGAATGGGCGCCCTCGGGTCTGCGCGTGAATGCCATCGCGCCGGGGGCGATGATCACTCCGCTCACGGAGAAGCTGCGCAGCAATCCAGCCGCTGTGGCGGATTTCCTGAAGCGCATCCCCGCCGGCCGCTGGGGGCGGCCGGAGGACGTGGCCGGACTGGCCGTATTCCTCGCAAGTGACGCCGCCGACTATGTGACCGGCGCCATCATTCCCTGTGACGGCGGCTTTCTTGCCGCATGAGGACACCCGTCGCGAACGGCGGATTCACTTAATACCCGGCATCACTCAAAGGAAAAACCATGCTGATTGTCGACGCCCGTGTCCGTCCGCCGATCCGGATGTTCACCGAGAGCAAGCTGTATGAGAAGGATTTTCTCCACGGCTTCCGTCGTCAGGCCGGTTACGGGCATGTTCCACATCCGGATACATCGAGCGTCCAGGTCGTTCTGAGTGAAATGCGCAGCGCGGGCGTTCGGCACGGCATCGTGCCCGCCCGCGCGCCGAACCCGACCCTGGGCGGCGGCGACCCCGCCTCCCTGATCGAGCTGATCGCCGGCAGCGGGGGATACCTGACCGGCCTTGCCGGCGCCGATGCGGGCAGCATCACCGATGCCGGCGCGTTCATCGACGCCGCCGTCAAATCCGGTCTCAAGGGTGTGACCGTCGAAAGCGGCCTGGGGGCCAACCACCATCCGGTCGACCATCCCAGCAATTTCCCCATCTACGAGGCGGCTCAGTCGGCCGGTCTCGTCGCCTACGTCATGGGCGGGGGAAGTTCCGGCCCGGATATCGGCTTCAGCGATCCGACCTACATCGATCGGATCGCGGAGAATTTTCCCCAGCTCAAGATCGTGGCGGTCCACGGCGGCTATCCGCACGTTCAGGAGATCTGCGGCGTCGTCTTCCGGAGAAGCAATGTCTGGGTGCTGCCGGATCTCTACTTCCCCGGCCTTCCCGGCGAGGCAGACTACCTGGCCCTTATCAAGACCTTCGGGCAGGAGCGGGTCCTGTTCGGCACTGCCTATCCGGTGGTGCCGCACGCTGAGCATATCCGGCGTCATCTGGAATTGCCGGTGAGCGATACGGTGAAGGAGCGAGTCCTGGGCAAAAACACTGCCGAACTCTTCGGGCTGGATCTATAGAAAGCAGGATTCCGGTGTCCGACCCAACTGCTGAACATTTCGATTTCATCGTCGTCGGCGGAGGATCCGCCGGCGCCGTTGTCGCCGCGCGGCTCTCCGAGCAGAGCCGCGTGCGCGTCCTGCTTCTCGAAGCCGGAGTGTGGGAGAACGGCTTGAAGTTCCGCCTGCCGGTCCTGACCCCGTTTGCGCTGGCCCAAAAGCGCGCGGTCTGGAACTTCGCCACCGAACCCGAAGCGGGGCTGAACGGGCGCACATTGGCGTGGCCGCGCGGCAAGGGAATGGGGGGCTCTTCCCTCGTCAACGGCATGCTCTGGGTGCGCGGGGATCCCAGAGAGTATGACCGGTGGGCGGCCATGGGATGTGAGGGGTGGTCGTACGCCGATCTCCTGGACCATTTCCGACGCAGCGAAACCTATACGCATGGAAACCCCGGCCAGAGGGGGCGGAAAGGTAATGTTTCCGTCGTTCGCCATCGCCCGGCCGATGACCTCTCCGGCGCCTTCCTGGCCGCCTGCCGCAATCTGCAGATCCCGCTGCCTGACGATTACAATGCGGGGGTCTCCGAGGGGGCGGCCTATCTGCAATTCAACTTGCGCGGCGGCCTTCGACACGGGACGGATCGCGCCTATCTCGATAGCGCGCGCAAGCGCGGCAATCTGGTCATTCGCGAGAATGCTCTTGCAACGCGGATCATCTTCGATGGCGCGAAGGCTGTTGGTGTCGAGTATCGCACGCGCAGCGGCTTGAATACTGCGTATTGTGGACGCGAAGTGGTCATTTCCTGCGGCGCGATCCACTCTCCCAAACTGCTGGAGCTTTCGGGTATCGGCAATCATGACATACTTCAGCGGGCCGGCGTTGCCACGTTCCTGCATCGGCCCGGCGTCGGCGAGAATTTGCGCGACCATCTGAATTCGCGGATCGGATATCACACCCATTTCCGCGGTACGCTCAACGATGTCCAGCACAGCCTGTTCTGGAAATTGAACGCAGGCTGGCAGTGGCTGCGGCAGCGTGGTGGCCCGCTGTCGATCATCGGTGCGACAGCACATGCCTGGGCGAAAACACGGCCAGACCTTGATCGCGCCGATGTAAAGATTCAATTGCTGCAATATAGCGCCGGACATTCCACCGGAAACATCAGCACGCGCCTGGATTCAATGCCAGGGTTCAGCTTGTCGAATTTTGTATTGCGGCCGGAATCGGCAGGGTCATGCCATATTCGGATCAATGACGCGGACGCTCCACCCGAGATTTCCGCCAATTACCTGCGGCATGAGGATGATATCCGCTCGACCATCGGCGCTCTCCGCCTGATCGGTAAGATTGTGGCAGACAATGCTTTCAGGGATTTCGTCCGATCCGTGGATCCGGCGTTCGAGCCGCTGGGGCGCGATGACGAGCTTCTCGATTGGGCGCGTTCAACCGGCTTGAGCTCGTATCATCCCATCGGTACCTGCAAGATGGGGGTGGACACCCTGAGCGTGGTGGATTCCAAGCTCAGGGTTATCGGCATTGCGGGCCTCCGCGTCGCGGATGCCGCGATCATGCCCACCATGCCATCGTCCAACACGCACGCGCCGGCAGTGATGATCGGCGAGAAAGCCGCGGCAATTATAAAGTCCGATCATAGCCTCGGTGCCGTTTCTGAACATGTGCCGTCATAGGCTATGGTTGGGCACATGATTGTAATAAATTATGTATAACAATTTTTAAAAATTAAATAATTACATAATTTTTTATTTCTCACTCTAAATCTGAGGGGTGTTTTCTTCCGCACAAAAATGATGATCAGACCAGCTCAATAGGGCGCGTCAGGCGAAGGCCGGCATTGTATATAACCTGAATGGGCAGCTCCAATTCCGCCGCGCGAAATCTCGTTCGGAGACGCGTGAGCGCGGCATCGATCACGCGACTCTCCGCCGACAGCTCCGTCTTGCCGAATATGGCCGCGATATCGTTGCGCGACACCGTCGTTCCCGGCCGCTGCGCCAGATATTCGAGGAAGAGGGTTTCGCGCACCGAGAGCCTGACGTATGCGCCCTCCGGGGCCTGCAGCATATGTCGCCGGCGGTCCAGCACGAGGTGCTGCGCGGCCGGAGGGGCCTCGGCCGCGGGGAGTGCGGTCCTCAATGTGTCAGATTTCCGCGCGCGGCGGGTGAGGTTGGTGATCGCGGCGGCCAGTTCCGCGCTGTCGACCGGCTTTGTAAAGTAGAGGTCCGCGCCCTGCTGATAGCCGTGTATCCGGTCGTCGCGCCGGGCACGGGCGGTCAGCATGATGATACCCATGTCGTCGCGCGCTGAGAGCTGGGCTGCCAGCTCAAATCCGCTCGTGTCTGGCAAGTTCACATCAAGAATTGCGATGTCATAATGATCTTTTAGCAAGAGTTCGTGGAACTCCGTTCCGGAGGCGGCTTCGGTCACATCCGCACCACGTAGGCGCATGTATTCGGCAATACTCTGCCGCAGGACCTCATTATCCTCGACGAGAATGATGCTCGGCCGAAGCTCGGTGGCGCGGTCCTTTTCCGTCGTCAACGCTTGCATCACAATCCACGATTATGCTTGATTATTCCTGCTTTTCGTGGGCGACCATATCAGGGGTGCTGGAATTGGCACAAGTGGGCGGGGTTCGTTCCGTGTTTCGCTCGGCGGGCCATCGTTGCGAGAAGGCTTTCTGTGTCTGGGCGCAGCGTCTGCCGCTGTTCTCGCTCCTGGCGCTGCTCTTTTTTCCGGCGGCCGCTCAGGCGAACGACCTGTCCGGCCCGGCTGGACTTCCTGCTCTCAAAGGCCATATCGCCATTCTGGAGGATGAATCATCCGCCCTGTCGCTCGCGGATATTCTCGAACCGGAGCGACAGGCGGCCTTTCGCCCTGTCGTCGGTGATGGCATCAATTTCGGTTACATTCGACATGCGGCCTGGGTGCGGTTGTCGCTGCCCGCTGCAGACAATGCGCAGGGCGTGCTCTCGCTGTCGCCCAATTTCCTCGATCTCATCGATGTCTACACGGCCATGCCCGGCATGGGCGGGCGGGCGCAGGATTACACACGATATGACGCGGGTGATCGCCGCACGCCATCTCGTAACGGCCTATCCAATATCGAGGAGGCTGTGCTGCTGGAATTCGCGGTCGGAAAAACGACGATGGCGTTTATTCGAATCGTCAGTCCAACATCGTCTGTTCATCTTAATATTTCCCTCACTCCAGCAGACACATACTCCTACGAGAGCGTAGCAAAGGTAAGCGTATTCGGCGTCTGGTTTGGGGCGATGGGCGCTTTATGCATAATTCAATTTGTTTTTTTCTACTTCGACAGGAAAGCGGAGTATCCGTTGCTGGCATTCAGCACGCTCGGGATCATGCTCATTTATTTCGGTAATCTCGGCTACAGCCACGTCTATCTGTTTCCCACGAACGGTGCGGCCAACAACATTTTTCTTGGCTTCAACGCCTGGGCCGGTCTCGCGGCGAGCGCGCTCGCCTACGACCGCATCCTCGCTCTGAAGCGCCGGAGCACATGGCTGCACCGGCTCTACCTCGGGATCGCCATCACCGGCGCCGTCGGCGTATTGCGCGCCTTTCTGGAACAGGGCTCCGCCTTCGGCAGCTTCGGCGCGTCGCTCAGCATTCTTGTCGGGGCGCTCAACATGGTCGTCGGACTGCGCTACGCCAACAGTGAGGGGGCAGCGAGCCGGCTGACGGCGGCGGCCTTTACCGCCATCTTCATCGGCATCCTCCTGTCCATGCTGCAACGGTTCGGCGTGGCCGGGGTCCCGAACTGGGTGCACAACAGTTACGGTGTCGCTGGGCTGGTGCAGACCATGCTGCTGACCGGAGCACTGGCCGTGCGGCTGCGTGCCGCCGAGGCCTTGAGCCGCAGTATGACGGACAGCCTGCTCCAGGAGGCGCAGAAGGCCGAGCGGATCGCGGAGGGGCTGGTCGAGGAGCGAACACGCGAACTGGTGGCCGCGCGCGGCGTTGCCGAGGATGCCCTGAGGGCGGAGCAGCAGTCTCAGCGGCAGCAGGTGCGTTTCATGGAGGTTGTCTCGCACCAATACCGCACACCGCTTGCCGCCATTCGCACCGACATCGACAGCATCGGCCTCTCCCTGGCGGGCGACGACGCGGCGAACCGCACCCGCATCGAGAGGGTGCGCCGGTCGATTAGCTGGCTGGTCGGAATTCTTGAGGTCAATCTGGAGCGCAGCCTACTGCAAGGCGCCTCCTTTCGTCCGCAATTCGCCCAGGTGGCGCTTGGTGTGGTGCTGTTGGCGGCGCACCAGCGGGCGCGCGACCTTCTCAATAGCCCGGATATCCGGCTCGACATGCCGTTGGCGGTTGCCAACATGCGCATCCGCGCGGATGCTAGCATGCTTGAGCTGGCGGTCCTGAACCTTCTGGAAAACGCCGTGAAATACACGGCCATCAAGGGCGGGGCGGCGGTGACCCTGGCGCTCAAGGCCAGCGCTGAGGGCGGCGTCGTCATTTCGGTACAGGATCAGGGCATCGGCATTCCCGCAGCGGATCTGCCGCATGTGTTCGACAGCGCCTTCCGCGGCTCCAATACCGGCAGGGCTGACGGCACCGGAATGGGCCTGCCGCTGGTCGCGAAGATCGCCGCGGCCCATGGCGGGTGGGTGGATATCGACAGCGTCGAGGACGAGGGAACCTGCGTTCGAATGGCCCTGCCGCTGCAAGGCGCCTGAGTATTCGCGCTCCACACCTGTCCCATGCGGGAAGATATCCCGCTTCGTTATATTTTCCATGGAATCAGCGTGAGTGCCAGCGGGCAAATTTCGCGATGTCCCCCGGGGTGCGTGCCCTGTCGTGCATCGCATGGCTGCACGATTAGGCTGGTGGTGTGATGCTGGGGCAACGGTTTTTGTTACATTCGTTGCCGAGCGTTACATTCGTAACAATTGATTTCTATTCGTTTCCAGAGACTTACATATACTCCCCCTTGACTTGCGTGGGCGCGGTCATGCCCTGAGCCGCACGTTCGCAAAGACGTGCCTGATGGCGCGTGTCCTGGTGCCGGTGGGGCGAAGCTTGGGGGAAGTCATGGTGCGGGGGAATGTTCTGGGCGGAAAGCGGAAGCTTGATGGCTACGTGGGCTTCGTCATCCCGGCACATGCTGCCACCGAGAGGTCTTCCGTGCGGAGTGGTCTGCTGCTCAGCTCGGCCTTGGTCCCGGTTCTGGCCCTCTCGCTGGCGGTGGCCACACCCGCGCTCTCGGCGCCTGGGGGGATTTTGATTCCCGCCGAGGCCGGTGGCGCCGGCGGTACTGGCGGTGGCCAGGGCGGCGGCGGCGGCGGTGGCGGCGGCGGCGGTGGCGGCGGCGGCGGCGGCGGCGGTGGCGCGGGCAGCTCGGGCAGTGCGGGCTATGACGGCATCTCGGGCCAGGGAGGGGCGGGTTCGGCAAGCACCTCCGGCGCGGGTGGCGCCGGCGGTGACTCCGCCGGCGCTGGCGGCGCGGGAGGCGGTGGCGGCGGTGCGGGTGGTCTTGGCGGCGATCCCGTCTTTGGCTCGATTGGTTCCAATGGCGCGGCTGGCAGCGGCGGCGGCGGCGGCGGCGGCGGCATACATGACTATATGGGGCTGTTGCTGCCTACCTACAATGTGCTGGGTGGCGCAGGCGGGAAGGGTGGCAACGGCGGCACCACCACCACCGCCAACGGCGGCGGTGGTGGTGGTGGTGGCGGCGGATTTGGCGCCATCGTCGTCGGTACAGGCAATCTGGGCACGCTGATGACCTCTGCCACCGGCGGCGTGGGTGGCGCTGGCGGGACGCCGGGCGGCGCCCTCGCCCTCGGCGGCATGGGCGGCACGGGCGGCGGCGCCCTTTTCATCTCCAGTTCCGCGGCGGCGTCGGCTCGGATCAATGCGCAGGTGACGGGCGGTGCAGGCGGTGCAAGCGGTACGCGCGGCTTTGGCGGTGCGGGCGGTAGCGGCATCTATGTCGTGAACACCAGCGTGGGTGAGACGGTCACGCTCCTCCTGGACGACTTAGCGCAGGTGCGGGGCGGAGACGGCGGCATTGGCGTCAGCGGCGGCTTGGCGGGGGCGGGCGGCGTCGGCATCGCGGGCAACGACCTCGATGTGCTCCTCAGCGCGGGGTCAATCGTGTCCGGCGGCGTCAGCGGCAATAACGCGACGCGGGCCAGCGCGATCCACTTCACCAGTGGATCGAATAGCCTGATACTGATAGGCAGCGGCACCTCCTATGCCACGATCAACGGCAATGTGGTTGGTGGCGGCACGGATACGCTCAAGCTCTCCGGTTCCGGGGGCCAGTTCGACTTGAGCAAACTCGATGGCGGCACAGGCGTCAGCGCCCAGTTTCAGTCTTTTGAAACTGTTGCGGTTACCAGCAGCCAAAGTGGCAACGCGTGGACCGTGGTCGGATCCCAGGCCGGCACCACCAATATCGCCTGGAGAGTCGACAGTGGAATGTTGAAGCTTGGTGCCTCTGCTGCGGCCACGCTTCGCGGCTCCGTCACTGTGAACGACGGGGGCGGGTTGACCAATGGCACCTTCGCCACCCAGGCCATCCGGGGTTCGCTAACCGTGAACAGCGGCGGCATATTGCTGTTGAATGCGGTGTCCGGCGGGACGGGGATCAGCCTTTTCGGAGACTTGAGCCTGAAGGATGGATCGCGCACCGTGGCCAAACTCGGCGCGCCGACGACCACCTTGATCTCGGTTCAGAGCGATCTGTCGTACAAGGGTACGCTCACCATCGACGACGGTGGCGGGCTGACGGAGGGCACCTACACGCTGGCCAGTTATGGCGGCACCGTGATCGCCGGCTCCGGATTCGCGAGTGTCACCGGGCCATCGGATTTCGACTACACGGTCAGCGTCGACACGGCGAACCATCTGCTGCTTCTTGAGGTGGCGACCCCGTCGCTCTACTGGAACGGGGCCACCACGGACGGCGGCACATCGTCGGTGGTCGGCGGCTTCGGCGTCTGGTCGGCTTCCGGCACCACGAACTGGACCAATGCCGGCGGAACCAGCCACGTGGCATGGAGCGACGGGAAACGCGCCGTGTTCGCGGGTACGTCCGGCATCGTTCGGGTGGACACGACCGCAGGCGCTATCGTCGCCAAGGGGCTTGAGTTCGCCACCTCGGGCTACCAGATCGCGCCCAACGCCGTGGGCGACAACCTCACCCTGGCGAATGCGACGGCACAGCCGAAGGTGAATGTGGCGGGGGCCTTCTCGACCGCCGGCATCTCCGTCGCGATTATCGGCACCGACGGCCTCGAAAAGACCGGTGACGGCCGGCTGATCCTGTTCGGCGAAAACAGCTATACCGGCGGCACCACCATTTCGGCGGGCACTCTGCAGATCGGCACCGGCGGCACCTCTGGCTCCATAACGGGCGATGTGGTGAACAACGGCACGCTCGTGTTCAATCGCTCCGACGAGCAGATCTTCGGCGGTGTCATCTCGGGCGCCGGCAAGCTGGAGAAGCTG